>NZ_JAANNO010000003.1:300000-404116 GCF_011250645.1 Motilibacter aurantiacus | reverse complement strand
GAGAACACGCAACCCGGAGAACACGCAACCCGGAGAACACGTCAGGGCGCCCCGGAAAAGGAGCGCCCTGACCAGTTGTGCGCCGCGAGGGAATCGAACCCCCAACCCGCTGATTAAGAGTCAGCTGCTCTGCCTATTGAGCTAGCGGCGCGCGGCAGTAAGACTACCAGCACCAGAGGGGGACACCCAGCGGGGTGCCGCCCTCGGCCGAGGCGTGCGCGCCGCCAGCCGTCATCCGGCCTGCCACCAAGCGACCTCCGGGCGTCCCTCGTGCTCGAGGATGTCGCGCGACGTCGCCATGTACGGGTCGGTCAGGTCGCAGATGAGCGCCAGGGGCAGCCCGGCAGCGAGGAGCCCCATGCAGAGGTCGGAGGCGGTCGTGGCCGCTGCTCCGGTCGTCTTGGTTGCCATGGAATACCTCTCGGTCGTGATCGTTCGCCACTGATGCGCCGGTCGGGTGTCACCCTGCAACGGGGAGGTCACGAGCACTAGGCCCTATGGCCCGCGGCCACCCGTTCGGCCTCGTCACCACCGCCGCAACGGGCGTGTGGGCAGGCCGAACGGGTGGCCGCGCGGTCGTGCAGGGCGGGGCGTGCCGGTGGCGGCGTCAGGCGGGGACGACGACCGCTTCCCTGAGCAGCCGGCCGACCAGGACGACGGCCTCGTCCGGCTCGAGCCCCGGAAGGCGCCCCACGGAGCGGGGCTCCCCGCTCAACAGGTCCTCCAGGGCCGCGCGGGTTGCCGCTGGCAGGGTCAGCTGCCGGCCGCGCAGCAGCAGCGTGACCTCGCCGTCGCCGGGGGCGAGCCGCGCGTGGAGCGCGGGCCGCAGGCGTACGACGGTGTCGGCGGCGACCGAGCGGGAGGCGGCCGCCTGCCGGATGGGCGACACGGGGGCAGGCCGGGTCTGCGGCCACACCTGCCGCCGCAGCCGCGCAGCCACGTCCTCGGCCGGCACGTCGCGCACGGCCGCCGCCAGCGCCTCCAGGGTCGCGGCGAGGTCCTCGCGCAGCTGCTCCGGGTCGGCCACGTCGACCCCGAGCGGCAGCGACGTGCGCAGCTGCGGGGAACGGGCGGCCAGGCCCGTGAGGGCCTCGACCAGCGCGTACCGCGTGACCGTGTGGATGCCGATCGTCAGGTGCGCGGAGACGTCGCCCAGCGCCTCGGCGGCGTGCAGCCAGCCGCGCGGCAGGTAGAGCACGTCGCCGGGCCGCAGGACGGTGTCGAGGAACGGCTCGCCCTGGGCCTGGGCCGCGACGTCGGCCTTGCGGTCGGTCCACGGCTGGCTGCGCAGCGGGTGCTCGAGCACGGGCCGGTGGATGCGCCAGCGCTTCTCGCCCGACAGCTGCAGCACGAACACGTCGTGGACGTCGTAGTGCGGGTCGAACCCGCGCGACTGCGGGGGAGTGATGTACGCGTTGGCCTGGACCGGGTGCCCGAGCTCGGCCGCGAGGGCCGCGGCGAACTCCACGATCGGCGGCCAGGTGCGGTGCAGGCCCTGCAGGACCAGGGAGGCGCCGTCCGCGAAGAGCCCGGTGAGCGCGTCGTCCTGGACCTGGTCGGAGACCTCGGCACCGGCCCCGCCCCCGCCGGTCCAGCGCTTGGGGTCGATGACCTGGCCGTCCTTGGCCACCCGGAGGAAGGGGGTGCGCAGGCCGCGCCGCGAGACCAGCTCGTCGACGTCGTCGAGGCTGAGCAGGTCCTCGAACCCGCCCGCGAGCTCGGCGGCCCGGGTCAGCAGCGCCGACCGGCCCCAGTAGTCCGCGGCGAACTCCGCGGCGGGAACAGCGATGCAGCGGCCCAGCGCCGGGCGGGACGTGGCGTCCGCCCGGCGCAGGCCGTCGACGAGCTGGGTCATGCGGCCCGGCTCAGGACGCGGAGCTGTCCGCGCCGCCGTCACCGGCGCCGGAGTCGGCCCCGCCGTCGCCGGCCCCGGAGTCGGCGCCGCCGTCGGCTCCGCCGTCGTGCTCGCCCGGGATCGTGGTGCCGGCGCCGCCGTCGGCCGGGCCGTGGGCGCCGCTGTCCGCGCCGCCGTCGGCTCCGCCGTCGTGCTCGCCGGGGATGCTGGCGGCGCCGCCGTCGGCCGGGCCGTGGGCGCCGCTGTCCGCGCCGCCGTCCGCCCCGCCGTCCGAGCCGCTGGTGATGTCGCTGTCGTCGAGGGCCATGTCCGCCTCCTGGGTCTGTCGAGGAAAGTCGACGAGTTCCGTCGCCGACCCCGCCTACCCAAGCACTGACCTGCACACGCCGCAGTTCCGGGCTCCACGCGCACGGCGGCGGCCGCGGGGCGGGCGCCTCGTGACACGATCGCGGTCATGGAGGAGGCGGACCTGCTGCTCGCCGACGGTGCCGGCTCTGCGGGCAACCCCGAAGCGCTCGAGGACGACTCGGCGATCTTCATCTGCTTCGACAGCGCGGGCATCTGCACGATGTTCGAAGGGCCCGGCGTCGCGTACACGCCGTTCGGCCCGGGCGGCGCGATCGGGCTGCACTACGAGCAGATCTACGCCACGCAGCCCAACACGCTGCGCCATGTCCGGCGCGCGGTGGAGACGGGCGAGGGGTTCGCGGCGCAGGAGGTCTACGACGAGTACGTCGTCCGGGCCCGCTTCCAGCCGGTGCACGACGCGAGCGGGGCGGTGGTGGGGACGCTCGTCGCCGCCCACGACGTCAGCGGCTGGCTGCGCGCGGAGCGCCGCCGGCGGTGGGCCGAGCGGCGCGCGGTGGCGCTGGCCGACCTGTCGACCGCGCTCGACGAGGCCGCGCTGGACGTGCCGACGGTGCTGGACGTGGCCGTGCACGCGGCGCGCGAGCTGGTCGGCGACCACGCGGTCATCCGGCTCGGCGGCCCCGGGGAGGAGCCGCGGGTGGCCGCGGTCCGGCCCCCCGTCGACGGGAGCCTGGGCTTCCTGCAGGGCGAGCTCGGCGTGCTGCCCCCGCAGCCGGCGATCCGTCGCCTCATCGACGACGCGGCGGCGGCCGGGGGGCCGGTCACCCGGGTGGTCGCGTCCGCGGACGCGCTGCCGGGTACGTCGCCCAACTCCGACCTCGGGGACTTCCAGCTGCTGTGCGTGCCGCTGCGCGCGCGTACGCACCTGCTGGGCACGCTGCTCCTCGGCCGCTCGGTCACCCGGAAGGCCTACACCGCCGAGGAGGAGACGCTGGCGGCCGAGATCGCCCACCGGGCCGCCCTCGCCCTGGACAACGCCCGGCTGCTGCAGGAGGTGCGCGACCGGCAGCGGGCGCTGGCCAGCTCCCGGGAGGAGCTGCTGCGGTTCAAGGCCCTGACCGACGGGTCTGCCGAGGCGATCCTGCTCGTCGGGCCCCGCCCGGAGTACCGCGTCGAGTACCTCAACCCGGCCGGGCGGCGGCTGCTCGGCATCCGGCCGGACGCGGAGATCACGCAGGTGTCGGCGTACGACCTCATGAGCGCCGCCAGTGCCGGGGTCTTCGCCGAGCAGCGGGACGCCCTGGCCGAGAACGGCACCTGGACCGGGGAGCTGCAGCTGCGGCGCGTGGACGAGCCCGACGTGGACATCCCGCTGGCCGGCAGCGCGTTCCTGGTGAGCCATCCGGAGACGCAGGCCCCCCTCGGGGTGGGCGCGGTGCTGCAGGACATCTCCGCCCGGCGGGAGGCCGAGCTGAGGCTGCGCCAGCTGGACCGGCAACGCGCCGCGCTGCTGGCCCGGCTGGTCACGGCCCAGGAGGAGGAGCGCCGCAGCATCGCCGCCGGCGTGCACGACGACACGATCCAGGTGCTGGCGGCGGTCGACCTGCGGCTCGGCCTGCTCGCTCGGCGCCTCGCCGGTGACGGGCAGGCGCACCTGGAGCTGCTCGGCCGGCTGCAGGCAAACGTCAGCGAGGCCACCTCGCGGCTGCGTCAGCTGCTCTTCGACCTGGAGACCCCGGCGCTCAACACCGGCCTGGTGCAGGCGCTGCGCAACGCCGCCGCCCATGTGCTGGAGGACACCGGCATCGGCTGGGCCATCGAGGGTGAGCTGGAGGAGGAGCCGGAGACGCCCACCCGGGTGGTGGCGTACCGCGTGGCTCGTGAGGCGCTGGTCAACGTGCGCGCCCACTCGGGTGCCGCGCACGCCACCGTGCGGGTCGGGCAGGAGAACGGTGGCGTCCTCGTCCAGGTCATCGACGACGGCGTCGGGATCGACCCCGGGCTGGAGACCTCGCCCGCCGGGCACCTGGGGCTGGCTACCATGCGCGAGCGCGCCGAGATCGCCGGCGGGTGGTGGCAGGTCGGCCCGGCAGAGGGCCGCGGCACCGAAGTCCGCTTCTGGCTTCCGGGGCGTGCCGTGCCCGGCGTCAGTGGGACGTGAGCACGCGGCGCAGGGCGACCGCGGCGGTGTCGGCCGCGAGCACGACGTGGCCGCGCACGCAGAGGTGGAGCTTGTCCGGCAGGTCGGCGCCGAGCTGGCCCTTGGTGAAGAAGCCGACGACGCCGGCCCGCACCATCTGCTCCACGGTGGCCGCGTCCGCGTGGGCGGACACGCCGACGAGCACCCCGTCGGGGGCGTCGCGGCGCAGCGCCTGCGCCGCGGCGACCCCGCCCCCGGGCATGCGCACGTCGAGCAGGACCAGGTCCGGCCGGTGCTCCTGCGCGAGCCGGACCGCGTCGGGGGCGTCCCGGCCCGCGGCGACCACCTCGAACCGCGGGTCGTCCTCGATGACCTCGGTCAGGGCGGCCCGGACCTCGTCGTCGTCGTCGACGAGCAGGACGCGCACGACCGTGTCCTGCCTCATGACGCCCTCCTCCCGACCGGGGTCGACCCGCGCGGAGACACCGTTGAATTCCGCGGTTCCATGCTGACACCTCCGGCGCTCCCTCGCCTGGTGTGTTCGCATCACTTCAAACCGCGATATCTAGAAATTCACCGCTAACTACCCGGACGGGGAAGAAGGCTCGGCTGCGGCCGGGGTATTCGCCGGGGCGCGCACCCGCGCGGCTCCCGAATACAGATTGAAGGTGCCTCCCCGGACAAACCCGGCCAGGGTCATGCCGACCTCCTCGGCCAGGTCGGCGGCGAGGCTCGAGGGCGCGGACACGGCGGACAGGACGGGGGCCCCGGCCAGGGCGGCCTTCTGCACCAGCTCGAACGAGGCCCGCCCGCTCACCTGCAGGACACAGCCGCGCAGGGGCAGCCGCCCTTGCAGCAGCGCCCATCCCACGACCTTGTCGACCGCGTTGTGGCGGCCGACGTCCTCCCGGGCACAGAGCAGCTGCCCGTCCGGCGTGAACAGCCCGGCCGCGTGCACCCCGCCCGTGCGGTCGAACGCCTGCTGGGCGCGGCGCAGCTCGTCCGGCAGCCCGGCGAGGACGTCGGCGTCGACGGTGACCCGGTCGCCGGCGATGTCGTACGTCGTGGCGACGCGCACCGCGTCCAGGCTGGCCTTGCCGCACACCCCGCACGAGCTGGTGGTGTAGGTCGAGCGCTCGAGGGAGGCGTCGGGCGGTGGGACGTGCGGGGCCAGCGCGACGTCGAGCACGTTGTAGGTGTTGGCGCCGGTGTCGTCGGTCCCGGCGCAGTAGCGCGCGGCGAGGACGTCCTCGGGCCGGCGGACCACACCCTCGCCGACGAGGAAGCCGTGCGCGAGCTCCACGTCGTGGCCGGGGGTCCGCATGGTGACGGCGAAGGCCCGCCCGCCGACCCGGACCTCCAGCGGCTCCTCCACCGCGAGGGTGTCCGGGCGCGTGGTGACGCTGTCGAGCCCCACCCGCACGACCGGGCGCCGCGCCGTGACCCTGCCCACCGCCCCGCCCCCTTCCGGCGCGCCGGGCCGGCTGGTCGCGGCGCGGGCCGAACCCTACGCTCCGGGGACGACACTCGCTCGCGGGAGGAGAGGGCCGTGACGCCCTGCCATCGGCCGCCGTGCCCCCGGCCCAGGTGCTCGGTCGTGCCGCCCTACCTGCTGGAGGCGATCGTCCGGCACGGCACCCCGGCCCAGCGCGACTGGGCGGTGGGGACGCTCTCGCTGGACACGTCCTTCCGCACGACCCGGGCGCAGGCCCAGCTGGTCTCCGCGCCGAGCCGCAGCGCCGCCCCCGTCCCGGCCCGGGTCACCGGCATCCTGACCCCGCGGCGCACCGTCTACGACGCGAGCACCGGGAGCCTGCCCGGCCGGCTCGCGCGGGCGGAGGGGGCCGGGCCGACCGGGGACGCGTCGGTGGACCGTGCCTACGACGGGCTGGGGGAGACGTACGGCTTCTACGCCGACCTGTTCGACCGGGACTCCATCGACGACCGCGGCATGCCGCTCGTGGCCTCGGTGCACGTCGGCGACCACTGGGACAACGCCCAGTGGGACGGCGAGCAGATGCAGTTCGGCGACGGCGACGGCGAGCTCTTCGGCGACTTCACCGCCTCGCTGGACGTGATAGCCCACGAGCTGACCCACGGCGTCACCCAGTTCGAGGCGCAGCTCGTCTACCAGGGCCAGTCCGGCGCGCTCAACGAGTCGGTCTCGGACGTGTTCGGGGTGCTGGTGAAGCAGCGCGCCCTGGGGCAGACGGCCGAGCAGGCCGACTGGCTGATCGGCGAGGACCTGCTGCTCCCGGGCGTACGTGGGACTGCCCTGCGCTCGATGGCCGCGCCGGGGACGGCGTACGACGACGAGCGGCTCGGGGGCCGCGACCCGCAGCCCGGGCACATGGACGACTACGTGGAGACGCTGGCCGACAACGGCGGCGTCCACATCAACTCGGGGATCCCGAACCGCGCCTTCCACCTGGCCGCGCTCGCCCTCGGCGGCCACGCCTGGGATGTCGCCGGCCGGGTCTGGTACGCCGCGCTGACCGACCCCGCGCTGAGCTCGACCGCCCGGTTCACCACCTTCGCCCAGGCCACCGTGCGTGCGGCCGCCGCGTTCGACGGCGCCACCGAGGCCGTGCGCGGGGCGTGGCGGGGCGTGGGGGTGGCGGCGTGAGCGAGGGGCCGGGTGGGCAGGCCGGCGACCCCGGGCTCCGGGTGGTCGTCCGCCGCAGCGGCGGCTTCGCGGGGATCGTGCGCACCTGGTCGTTGGCCGAGGCGGACCTGCCGCCGGAGGAGGCGGCCCGGCTGCGCGAGCTGGCGGCGGCGTCGCAGGCCTACCTGGGCCAGGGGCTGCAGCTGCCGCCCGGCGTGCCCGACGGCTTCCAGGTCGAGATCGCGCTCGAGCGGGCCGGGCAGACCTGGACCCTGCTCACTCCGGAGCAGGCGGCGCCGGACCCGGTGCGCGCCCTGCTCGACCTCGTCCGCGGGCTGGGGACGGGGGACACCGGCCGCGGCCTCGGGTGAGGCACGATGTCTGTGCTGTCGCAACGTTGCGGAGGTCGTGTGCAGGAGCCCGAGATCGACGTACCCCTGACCGCGTTGCGCAGCCTCTACCGGGCGCTCGGGCGTGTGGGGCGGGCCCAGACCCTGCAGGAGACCCTGCAGGCCATCGTCGAGGGCGTCGTCGAGGGCGTGGGGTTCGAGGTCGCGGCCCTGAGCATCGTGCGGGCCGACGCGAGGTTCGAGACCCTTGCGGTCGCCGGCCCGGACGACGCCCGGCAGGCCCTGCTCGGCCGGGTGCAGGCCGCGGACGCCTACGACAAGGAGTTCACGGTCGCCGAGCGCTGGGGAGCGCTGCGCTTCGTGCCCCACGACCGGGTCCCGCCGGAGGTCGTCGAGTCCAGCTGGGTCCCGGCCATAGCGGCGCCCGAGCAGCCCGGTGCCTGGCACCCGCTCGACGCGCTCTTCGCACCGCTCTACTCCTCCTCGGGGGAGCTGCTCGGCATGCTCTCGGTCGACCTGCCGCGTCACGGCCGCCGCCCGCGGCCGGTCGAGCGGGAGCTGCTCGAGGTCTTCGCGACGCAGGCCGGGGTAGCCCTGGCCAACGCCCGGCTGGCCGAGCAGCTGCGGCAGAACCAGGAGCGGCTCGCGACGAGCGAGGAGGCCTTCCGGCTCGCCTTCGAGGGGGCCGGGGTCGGCATGGCCATGCTGGAGCTCGGCCCCGAGGGCCCCGAGCGCTTCCTGCGGGTGAACGAGCAGCTCGCCCGCATCACCGGCTACTCGGCCGACGAGCTCTGCCGCCTTCGACCCCTGGACCTGCTGGCGGCGGCTGCGGACCGCGACGCGGAGGCCGCGGCGGGCCGCCGGGCGCTGTTCGCCGCAGCGGAGGCGCCGGCGGTACGCCGCCGCGAGATGCGCTGGCAGCGCGCGGGGGGCGAGGACATCTGGATCGCGGCGACGACGGCGGTCATCCGCTCCGCGGCCGGGGTCGCCCTCTACGCCCTGACCCAGGTCGAGGACGTCACCGACCGGCACCTGGCCGAGGCCGAGCTGGACCGGCGGGCGCGCCAGGACCCGTTGACGGGGCTGGCCAACCGGGCGAGCCTCTACGAGCGGCTCGGCGCCGTGCTGGCACGGGACGCGCCGCACGGGGCGGTGCTCTTCTGCGACCTCGACGGCTTCAAGGCGGTCAACGACACCCACGGGCACGAGGTCGGCGACGGGGTGCTGCGGGCGGCCGCCCAGCGCATCGCGGCGGAGGTGCGCGAGACCGACGCGGTGGGCCGGCTGGGCGGCGACGAGTTCGTCGTGGTCGCGGACGGCATCGACGAGCCGGGCGCGGTCGGCCTGGCCGAGCGGATCCGGGCCGCGCTCGCCGAGCCGATCGTCTTCCAGGACGTGCGGGCCCAGGTCACCGTCAGCATCGGCATCGCGGTCTACCCCGAGCACGGCAACGAGGTGGGGTCCCTGCTGCGGCACGCCGACACCGCCATGTACCGCGCCAAGACGGAGGGGCGCGACGCGTACGCGGTGTTCGGGCGCTGACGGCCGCGGCAGTGCGGAGGTCAGCCGGTGCGGCCGGGGTCAGCCGGCGGCGCGCAGCTGCTGGGCCATCAGCCCGTCCGCGGGCTCGATCGAGAGGGTGCCGCCACGGCGCTGGACGGCCCCGTCGGCGAAGCGCAGGAAGTCCACCAGGTCGGCGGGCGCGTGCTCCAGGTCGCTCGCGTCGATGACGACGACGCTGCCGCTCTCGGTGACGCGGACCGCTTCGGCGATGCGCTGCCGGACCAGCGGGCCGTCACCGTCGGGCCCGATCAGCACGACTCGCCGGCGCACCTGGAGAGGGGGATGGCGGACGATCGACGGCGCGGTCGCCGTGACGGCAGGTCGAGGAGGGGGGAGGACGGCGGGTCGGCTCCCGTCGTGGTCCAGAGTGATCTCCATGCCAGGTCTCCTTCGACTCGCGCGCGACAAGCCTGCCCACCTCACCCGGCGGCCAACCGTGGTGACGAGGAGTTCTTCGGCGCGTGCCACCGTGGCGGCCCGGGGTAGGCACACCCCGTGACCAGCCCGAACCCGCCCGCAGCTCCCGACAGCACCGACGACGGCGCCCACAGCACCGTCGACGGCGCCCACAGCACCGAGGTGCCCGACGCGACCACGACAGCGCGCCGCCTCGGCCTGCCCGTCGTCCTTCTCTCCCACCGCGCGCCCGTCTCCTTCCGACGTGAGGGCGGACGGCGTACGGCCCGGCGCGGGGCAGGCGGCCTGGTGACCGCCCTCGTCGGGCTGGCCGGCCAGCTGGACGACGCGGTCTGGGTCGCCGCGGCGTCCACCGAGGAGGACATCGCCGTCGCCCGCGAGCACGAGGGCGAGGACATCCCGCTCGTCATGGAGGCCACTCCGCGCATCGCGACCGCCGAGGAGGCGGCGGAGGGCACCGGGACGCCGTGCCTGGGGATCCGTCTCGTCGACGTCGAGCCCAAGGCCCACGAGGACTTCTACACGGTGGTCGCCAACCCGTTGCTGTGGTTCGTCCAGCACGGCCTCTACGGCCTCGCCACCTCACCGGTGCTGGGGCAGCGCGAGCGGGAGGCCTTCGAGGAGGGCTACGTCAAGGTCAACGAGCAGTTCGCCGAAACCATCATCAGCGAAGTACAAGCCAGGAACGGCCGTGCGCTCGTCATGCTGCACGACTATCACTTCTACCTCGTGGCCGAGCGTGTCCGGGAGACGTGCCCCGACGCGGTCATCACGCACTTCGTCCACATCCCCTGGCCGGGCCCGGACGCCTGGCGGGTGCTGCCGAAGGACGTCCGCGAACGGCTCCTCCACGGGCTGCTGGGCAACGACGTCGTCGCCTTCCACACCGAGCGGTTCGCGCGCAACTTCCTGCTCTGCGCCCAGGAGCTGCTCGGTCTGGCCGTCGACCTCACCGAGATGACCGTCCAGGTCGGGGCGCGCAAGGTGTCGGCGCGGACCTACCCCATCTCCATCGACGTCGGGAGCCTGGAGGAGCTGGCGGCGTCGCCGGCCGTGCGGGAGCGGGCCGAGGTGCTCGAGGCCGAGCTCTGCTCGGAGGGTCAGCAGTTCCTGCTCCGCGTCGACCGCACCGACCCGTCGAAGAACATCGTGCGCGGGTTCCTCGCCTTCGGCCTCCTGCTCGAGCAGCACCCCGAGCTGGTCGGCAAGGTGCGGTTCCTCGCCTTCCTGCAGCCGAGCCGGCTCGACGTGCCCGAGTACATCGACTACGTCGGGCAGATCGGGGCGGTGGTGGCGCGGGTCAACGCGAAGTACACGCGGGAGGGCAACGGCCCCATCGACCTGCGGCTGCAGGAGGACTTCCCGACGGCTGTGGCGGCGTACACCCTCTGCGACGTCCTCATGGTCAACTCCATCGCGGACGGGATGAACCTCGTGGCCAAGGAGGCGGTCGCCGTCACCCGTCGCGACGCCGTGCTCGCGCTGTCCGAGAGCACCGGCGCGTACGAGGAGCTCGGGGCGTTCGCCGTGACCCTGCACCCCTTCGACGTCCAGCAGCAGGCCGACGCGCTCTACACCGCGCTCACGATGAGCCGGGAGGAGCGGCGCGGCCTGAGCTCGGCAGCCGCCCGGGTGGTGCGCGAGAACGACGTCAAGAAGTGGCTCGACGTGCAGCTGGCCGACGTCCGCGCGCTGCTGGAGCGCTGAGGCTGTATCAAGGGGATGCCCCGCGGCTCCGTCTGCGGGGCGCCCACCTCGGGCGCGCGAGGATCGAGGAGACACACATGGCCCGTCAGCAGGCACGTCGGGGGTCGAGCAGCATGCGCGGCTTCCGGGAGAAGTCCGTGCGCTACGTCGCCCTGGCCGTGCTGATCGCCGTGGTGGCCGCGACCCTGGCCGCCCTCGTCAGCTCCTCCGCCGACGCGGCGACGCGGCCCGCGGTGACCGTCAACGGCCCGAGCACGGTCGTCGCCGGGCGCACGCTGACCCTGACCGGCACCGCACAGGCGGCCGGTGACCGGCTGCGCTTCTTCGTGTCCCGGTGGGACGCCCGGGCCAGGTCCTGGAAGCAGGTGGCCACGGGCCGGCTGTCGGCGAGCGGGCGCTACTCGGTGAGCTTCAGGGCCGGCCCGGTCGGACGGCAGCGCTACCAGGTGATGATGGACACGCTCGACGCGTCCTTCAGTGGCGAGCGCACCGTGCGCGTCCTCCCCGCGTGACGGCATGACCCTTCCTGCGCCGGGGCAGAGGCTGCCTCGGCGCACCATGGGGAGGGGACCGAACATGGCCGGCACGGCACGCGGAGTGCTGCTCGACGTCGACGGCACGCTCGTCGACACGACGTACCTGCACACGGTGGCCTTCTGGCAGGCCTTCCGCCAGTTCGGCCACGACGTGCCGATGGCGCGGATCCACCGGTCCGTCGGCATGGGGGCGGACAAGCTCGTCGCCCACCTGCTGGGGGCTGGCCGGGACACCGGGCAGGACGAGGACCTGCAGCACGCGCACTCCAGCCTCTACTCGACGTTCTGGCAGCGGCTGCGGCCCCTTCCCGGCGCGGTCGACCTGCTGCGCGAGTGCAAGCGCCGCGGGCTGACCGTCGTCCTCGCGTCGTCGGCCTCCGCGGACGAGCTGAGCGCCCTCCGGGCGACGCTCGACGCCGAGGACCTCATCGACGTGGCCACCGGCTCGGCCGACGCCGAGGGCAGCAAGCCCGAGCCCGACATCCTGGAAGCCGCCCTGGCGAAGTCTGGGTTGGCCGCCGATCAGGTCGTGTTCGTCGGGGACTCGGTCTGGGACGTGGAGGCCGCCGCGAGGCTCGACATCCCTTGCATCGGCCTCGAGTGCGGCGGCACCAACGCCGACGAGCTGACCGACCGGGGCGCGGTGGAGGCGTACTGGGGCCCGGCGGAGCTGCTCGGCGCGTTCGACCGGTCCGCGCTGGCCCGGCTGCTCCGCTGAACGGGCGCGCCTCGCACGGATGGCGGCGGCCGGCGCGGATGGCACTGTGGAGGGCGTGGACGACGGGACGCTCACGGAGCCGCTCCTCGTCGCGCACCTCGACCTCGACGCGTTCTTCGCCCAGGTCGAGGAACTGGCCAAGCCCAGCATCCGGGGCCGCCCCGTGGTCGTGGCCGGGCGCGGGGGACGGGGCGTCATCACGACGGCGAACTACCCGGCACGACGCTTCGGCGTGCACTCGGCCATGCCGTCCTGGCAGGGCCGGGCACTGGCGCCGCACGCCGTCTGGCTCTCCCCGCGCGGGACGGCGTACTCCGAGCACTCCACGGCCGCGCTCGCCCCGATCCGGGCGACGTTCTCCCGCGTGGAGCAGGTGGCGTACGACGAGGTCTACGTCGACCTCTCCTCCGCCCGCACGCCGGACGAGCTCGCCGCGCTCGACCCCGACGACGGGCCCGACCCGGCGCTCGCGGTGCACGGCGTCGCCTGGGTGGCCGACCCGTACGCCGCCTGTACCGCGCTGCGGCAGGCGGTCTGGGACGCGACCGGCCTCACCGCCTCGGTGGGGGTCGCCCGGCACAAGCTCGGCGCGAAGCTGGCCTCGGAGTCGTCGAAGCCGGCCGGCGCCGCTGTGCTCGATGCCGCCGCCGAGGCCGAGCTGCTCCCGACCCTCGAGGCGAAGGCCTTGCCCGGCATCGGCCCGGTCAGCGCGCGCAAGCTGGCCGGCGCCGGGATCCGCACCGTCGCCGACGTCCGGGCGGCCGGCGAGCCGACCGTCGTGGGCCTGCTGGGGCAGGCGCACGGCACCGCCGTGTGGGACCTGGCCCACGGGCGGGACACCCGGCGCGTCGAGTACGACCGCGAGCGCAAGTCGGTCGGGGCCGAGCGCACCCTTCCGGCGGACCTGCGCGACCTGGAGTCGCTGCGGGCCACTCACGCCGCCGTCTTCGCCGAGGCGCACCGCAGGCTGCTGCGCTCGGGGGCCGCGGCGCGCACCGTCACGGTGAAGGTGCGCTACGCCGACTTCACCATCGAGACCCGGGCCGCCTCGCTGGCCGCGCCGACCGACGAGGAGCCGGCGCTGCGCGCCGCGGCCGAGCACGCGCTGGCCGCGACCTCCGCACCGGGGACCGGCGTCCGTCTCGTCGGCGTCGCCTTCTCCGCCCTCGACACCGTGGCCCAGCTGCTGCTCTCGCTGGGCGACGAGGCCGCCGCCGAGCTCGTGCCCGAGCTGGCGCCCGCGGCCACGCCCGGCTTCCACCCCGCGTACGCCCGGGACGCCTCCACCGCGGCCGACCCCAGGCTCGGGGCGGGCCCTGCCGACGGGCCCGGCCCGCTCGTGACCGAGCAGTCGGCGCCCGGCTCCGACGTCGTGCACGACGAGCTCGGGCGCGGCTGGCTGGTCGGCGCCGGGCACGGGGTGGCGTCGGTGCGGTTCGAGACCTCCACCTCGCCGCCGGCGCGCTCGGCCACCGTGCGCCTGGCCGACGGGGTGCTGCGCCACTGCGACCCCGAGCCTCCCCGTCCGGCGGCCGGCCCTGCTCCGTGGAAGGCATGACGTGCACCCCGTGCCCATCACCGCGACCGCGCCCGACCTGCCCGCTCCCGGCTTCGGCATCCTCGGCCAGTCCTGGCGTGACCTCGCCTTCGTGCACTGGCGCGTCCCGCCCGGGTCCGTCGCCCCGCTGCTGCCCCCGGGCACCCGCCCGGACGTGCACGACGGGTCGAGCTGGGTCGGCCTCATCCCGTTCCGCATGGTCGGCGCGGGCATCGGGCGCGGGCCGGCCGTGCCCTGGCTCGGGTCCTTCGCGGAGACCAACGTGCGGCTGTACTCGGTCGACGAGCAGGGGCGGCGCGGCGTGGTGTTCCGGACGCTCGAGGCGTCCCGGCTGGCCGTCGTCCTCGGCGCCCGCGCCGCGTTCGCCCTGCCGTATTCGTGGGCGCGGATGCGGGTCGTCGAGCAGGGCGGGGTGCTGACCTACACCTCGCGCAGGCGGTGGCCGACGCCCCGCGGCACCTGCACCCGCATCGTCGTACGGCCCGGCAGGGCGCTGGCGCCCGGGGACGCGCTGGCCGGCTTCCTCACGGCGCGGTGGGGGCTGCACACGCGCGTGCTCGGGCGGACGGTCTACGTCCCCAACCAGCACGAGACGTGGCCGCTGCAGCGGGCGGAGCTGCTGGAGCTGGAGGACGCGCTGGTCGCCGCGTGCGGCCTTCCGGGCGTCGCCGCGCGCCCCCCGGACTCGGTGCTCTTCTCCCGCGGAGTCCGCACGGTCTTCGGCCTGCCGTTCGCCGCCACGCGGCCGCTCGGGAATGTTCCCGTGACCAAACCGTTATAGACGGCGTACCGCCTGCCGACGGTGGGCGGAGGATTCCGCAGCAGGCCGCAGGGGGAGCCAGAGCGCCTCACCGAGGCGCGTCTCCCGATCGGCCGGCTGCAGCAGGAGCTGTGCAGCATGACCATCCGAGACATCACGACAGCACGCACGCGGATCGCCGAGTGGCGCACGTCGCGGGACGCCCGGCTCCGGCTCGAGCGCGAGCTGGGGGCGTACGTCACCGCCGCGGACCGCGCCGAGATCGACGCCATCGTCGGCCGGCACACGGTCGAGCAGGCCCGCGAGGTGGAGGCCGTCCTGACCGACCAGGCCGTCGAGCGCGCCCACCGCGGGCTGCAGGCCGCCTGACACCACGCGGGTGCTGGCGCGGCCCGCGCCGCCACCCGGGATCATCCGGCCCGGCGCAGCGCCTCCCGCGCGGCGACGTAGCGCTGCAGCTCCTCCTTGACCGGGGTGAGCACGTACGCGTCGGCGACCTCGTCGATGCGCCGGCGCAGCTCGGCCCCCACCCGCCGGGCGGCCCGCCGGGCCGATACCCGGCCCACCCACCGGGACGCGAGGGCGACGAGCAGCCCCGCGACGATCCCGCCGAGCAGCAGCACGGTGGGCAGCGCGAACGGGCCGACGTCGGGCGTGGGCGGGTCGGGCAGCCGGGCCCACTCCACGGCGAAGAGCGCCGTCAGCCACAACAGGCCGGCGAGGGCGACGAGCGCGAGGGCCCACTGCAGCAGGCGCACCCCGCGCTCCCAGAGCCGGGGCCGGCGTACGTCGGAAAGGCTCGACCCGGTCATGGCCCGGTCGAGCGCGTCGTCCAGGCCCTCCTCGCGGGCGGCAGCGGCGGCGCCGACCGCGCGCGCCCACGGCTCGGGCAGCCCGCGCGAGGCGCCGTCCACCACGGCGCGGACGGCGCCGTAGACCGACGCCCGGGCCACCGGGGACGGCGGCGGGAGGGACGAGCGCGCCTCGGGCGCCTCCACGTGCAGCCGCCGCAGCGGGTCGCGGCGCAGCCGGCCGACCCACCTCGTGAACGGCCAGCCGGTCGCGGCGGTCGTCCGCGCCCGGGAGGCCCGGCGGACCGCGTCCTCGACGACGGGCACGCCGGCGGCGGCGGAGAGCGCCTCGCGCAGCCGCGCCCGCTCCTTGCGTCCCACGGTGCCCAGCGCAGCACCCTCCGCCGGCTCGGCGAGATCGGCCGCGAGCCGGTCGACGACGTCGTCCACGTCGGCGGCGAGCCGCTCGGCGGCCGCTGCCCGGCGCCCCACCGCGGCGGCGAGGACCGAGCGCAGCTCCTCCAGCCCCGCCCCGGTCCGGGCGGACACCGCGAGGACGGGCGCAGTGCCCAGCCCGTCGGCCTTGAGCAGCCGCCGCAGGTCCGCCACGCACGCCTCGACGCCCTCGGGCGGCAGCAGGTCGGCCTGGTTGAGCAGGAGCAGGGTCACGGCACGGTGCGCCCGCAGCCGGGACAGGTAGCGCTCGTGCAGGGCCGCGTCGGCGTACTTCTGCGGGTCGACGACCCAGACCAGGATGTCGACCAGCCCGACCAGGCGCTCGGCCTCGAGCCGGTGCGCGGGGTCGGTGGAGTCGTGGTCCGGCAGGTCGAGCAGGACGAGGCCGTGCAGCGCCGGCTCCTCCGAGAGCACGTGCCGTCGCTGCACCCCGAGCCAGTCGAGCAAGGGCCCGGCCTCCGCCGGCGGCCACACGGCCGCATGCGTGTCCGAGGTCGTCGGCCGCCGCACCCCGGCGCTGGAGACCGGCTGCCCCACGAGCGCGTTGAACAGCGAGGACTTCCCGCTCCCGGTGCCGCCCGCCAGCGCCACGACGGTCGTCTCGGGGGAGAGCCGCATGCGCTGGCCCGCCTGCTCCAGCACCCGCCGCGCGGCCGCCACGGCGTCCGGCGCGAGCCGCCCGTCGCCCGCCTCGACCACGGCCTCCAGCGCGTCGAGACGGTCGGGCAGCTCGCGCGTGCGCCGGCGCGTCCCGAGCAGCCCGCTCACCGGGCACCCCTCAGCTCACGCGCCAGCCCGCCGACCTGCGTTCGGAGCCGCTCGCCCGCCTCCGGGTCGGGCAGGGCGGCGTCCACCAGCCGGGTGAACCGCTCGCGCTCGCCGGCGAGCAGCGCGTCCAGCCGCCCGCGCAGGTCGGCGCGGGCCTTGGCGGCGAGCCGGCGTACGGCCTCGTCGCCCAGCAGCGCCTCGAGCAGCTTCTGCCCCACGACCGAGGTGCCGCCGGCCACGAGCAGCTCCCCGCCGGTCAGCCCGCCGGTCGAGGCGAAGACCGCCACCATCACCACGAGGCCCGCCCCGTTCACGCCATAGGACAGCACCCGTGCGGTGGCCTTGCGCCCGGCCCCCTCCTGGCGGACGAGCTCGAGCAGGCCGCCCTGCCAGGCGCGGACCGTCCGCTGCGCGTCCGCGCGCAGCTGCGGCGACGCGTGCGCCAGCTCGGGGGCGCCGCCCGCGGCCAGCAGCCCCACCCCGCCGGGCGCGACGCGCCAGGCGGAGACCGCCCGCTCGGCGGCCCGGTCCGCCTCGGCGAGCACGAGCGCCTCCACCCCCGACTCCAGTGCCACGGCCAGCTCCTCGCCGGGGGCCGGCCGGCCCCGGACGGCCGACACGACCCGGTCGCGCAGCCGGCCGAGCCGAGACTCCAGCTGGCGCAGCAGCTCCCCGGTGCCGACGAGCTCCTGCCAGCGGGCGAGCACCTCGCCGCGCAGCAGTGACCCGTCCTCGAGCGCCGCGTCGACCCGCCCGGTCGCCGCTGCGTACGGCTCGGAGGCCGCCGCTCGCAGCGTCCCGGCGGCCGTCGCCTGGGCGTCGAGCGCGGCCGCGAGCCCCCCGACCCGCTCCGGGTAGGCGGCGAGCGCCCCGTGCAGGGTGCGGCGCACGACCGCGGCCCGCGCCGCGGCGTCCCCGGCCAGCCCGTGCAGCCAGTCCCGCACCGGGACGGCCGCGTCGTCGGCGAGCAGCCCCTCGCGCACGTCGCCCTCGGCGATGACGAAGAGCGGCGCGTCCGCGAGCCCCTCCTCGGCGAGCATCCCGCGCAGGTGCGCGGCGACCTCCTCCTGCGCCTCGGGCGGCACCCGGTCCAGGACGACGGCCACGGCCGCGCTGCGCCCCGAGGCCTCGCGCAGGAACGACCAGGGCACCGCGTCGGCGTAGCGGGCGGCGGTCGTCACGAACACCCACAGGTCGGCTGCCGCGAGCAGCTGCGCGGCCAGCTCGCGGTTCTCCGCGACGACCGAGTCGATGTCGGGGGCGTCGAGCAGGGCGAGCCCGGCCGGCACGGCCGCGCTCGGGAGCAGGGCGAGGCTGCCCGGGGAGCCGGGGGAGCCGGGCGCGACGGTGTCGCGCGCCAGCCCGGGCAGCACGCGCGGCCCGGTGAACCACGCGGCGTCCTGCGGGGCGTGGACAAGAACGGGCGCGCGGGTGGTGGGCCGCAGCACGCCGGACGCCGACACCCGCGCCCCGACGAGGGAGTTGAGCAGCGTCGACTTGCCCGCGCCGGTCGAGCCTCCGACCACGGCGAGGAGCGGGGCCTCGATGCTGCGCAGGCGGGGGAGCACGTAGTCGTCCAGCTGGCCCGCCAGCGCGCGACGCTCCGCCCGGGCGGCGCCCGCGCCGTCCAGCTCGAGCGGGAACGCCAGCCCCTCCAGCGCGCTGCGCAGCGTCGTGAGCTGCGCGAGCAGCCCGTCCTCGCCACTGCGCGGCCCGTCGCCGCCCGCACTCGCGTCCACAGGAGCAGCCTGCTCCATCGAGCGGGGTTCCACGCCTGCGGCCAGGCATCGGAAGGACGCGGCGGCGTTTGTCAGGCCCCGAACAGGACACTACTATCCCTACCATGAAAGTAGGTCTAGTCGAACCCCCGCCGCGGTCAGAGCTGCCGCCTGCGGCCGGATGCGGAGTGTCGGCGCTGACCGCCCGCGACAGCACCCGCCGCCCGACCGTCCCGGAGCCCCTCGTGCCCCCCGCCCGCCGCCCCAACATCCTGCTCGTCGTCGACGACCAGCACCAGCGCGACGCCCTCGGCTGTGCCGGACGAGCGGGCCTGCGCACCCCCAACCTGGACCGGCTCGCCGCCTCCGGCCTCCGGTCGACCAGGGCGTACGGCCAGCCGACCTGCACCCCGTCGCGCGCGAGCCTGCACACCGGTCGGCTCCCGCACGCGCACGGTGCCTACTCGGTCGGTGTCGACCTTCCCGACGGCAACCCCAGCCTGCCCGCGCACCTGAGCGCGGCCGGCTACGCGACCCGGCTGATCGGCAAGAGCCACCTCTCCTCCTGGCAGGGCCCGGACAGCCCCGAGCTGCAGCGCGGGGCCACCGCCCGGTGGGGCGCGCACAGCGGCTCCTACGCCGGCTACGACCAGGTCGAGCTGAGCTTCGGGCACGGCTCGTGGGGCGCGAGCGGCCACTACCGGCTCTGGCTCTACGACAAGGGCTGCACCGACGCCGAGATCGCCGCCATGACCCGGCTGCGGCCGGCGGCGGGCGAGGGCCAGGTCGCGGCGTTCGACTGGGACCTGCCGCCCGAGCTGTACGACAGCAGCTGGGCCACCGAGCGCGCCATCGCACACATGCGCGAGCTGTCCGACGGCGACCAGCCGTTCTTCCTCTCGGTGAACTACCAGGGGCCGCACCATCCGTTCGTGGCGCCGCGTGACGCCGACGTCGACCGGCCCGACGTCGTGCCCCCGGCGTACGTACCGGGGGAGCACGCGGACAAGCCGCCGCACTACCGGGCCGCCCGCGAGGGCCGGCTCCGCGAGGCGGGCTACGTCCTCGACCCCGGCTTCCCCATGCCCGGCCAGTGCCACGGCCAGGACTTCCGGGCGGTCGACGAGGAGTGGGCGCGCGCCACCCTGAGCCGCTACCACTACGCCATCGAGCAGATCGACGCCTGCGTCGGGCAGCTGCTCGACGAGCTCGACGCGCTCGGTATCGCCGACGACACGATCGTGGTCTTCACCAGCGACCACGGGGAGCTGGGCGGTGCCCACGGGCTCTGGATGAAGGGGCCGTTCTCCTACGAGGAGAGCACGGCGATCCCGCTGCTGGTGCGCTGGCCGAACGGCGGCATCCGCGGTGGCCGGGTCGACGACGGGCTGGTCAGCCTCACCGACCTCGCGCCGACGCTCCTGCGTGCCGCCGGGGTCGAGGTCCCGCTGCGGATGGACGACGGGCACGACCTGCTGCCGCAATGGCGGGGCGAGCGACGGGTCCGCGAGTCCGTGGTCCTGGAGTACCTCGACGACCCGCGCCTGCTCGCGTCGGCCACGATCGTCACCGACAGCTGGAAGCTGACCGCCTACCTCGGGGGCGTCTACGCCGGGCGCGAGGACGAGGTCGGCGAGCTCTACGACGCCGGGGGAGGCGAGCTCGTCAACCTCTGGGACGACGAGGGCTCGCGCAAGGCGAAGGCCGAGCACCTCGACGCGCTGCACCGGGCGGTGCCGCCGCTGTCGATGTGGCGGGTCCCGCCGCGGGTCGGCGGCGTCTGACCGGGGGCTCGCCGGCCGCCCGCCTCGTGCGACGGGCACACTCGGAGCGGTGACCAGCCGTAGCCGCCTGCTCCCGCTCGCAGTGGCCGCGGCCGCCCTGGCCGGCGTTCTGCCCGCGTCGGCCGCCCCCGTGCCCGCCCGGCCCACGCCGGCGCGCTGCGCGCCGGCAGCGGACACCGCCCAGCTGCAGCGGCAGGTGCGGGCGACGCTGCAGCTGGCCGGAGCGCGGCTGGCCGCCGCGGACGCGGGGCCGGCGACGCGCTACCCGAAGGCCGCGTACCCGGGCGACCGGCGCTGGCGAAGGGCTGCGCCGGGCGACTGGACCGCGGGGTTCTACCCGGGCGCGCTCTGGCTTCTCGCCGACCTCGAGCCCGGCACGGCGTGGCGGGCCCGCGCCCGGCGCTGGACCGCGGCGATGCTGCCGCAGGCCGGCTCGAGCAGCCACGACGTGGGCTTCATGCTCGGCAGCAGCGCCGGCGAGGGGTGGCGCCTCACCGGCGACCGGGCGTACCGGTCGGCGCAGCAGCGGGCGGCCCGGTCGCTGGCCCGGCACTTCGTCCCCGCCGTCGGCGCCAACTGGTCGTGGGCGGCGGACGACCCGTCCACGGTGCGCGTCATCGTCGACAGCCTGATGAACCTGGAGCTGCTGTTCGAGGCCGGCGACGCGCGGTCGCGCCGGCTGGCCCGCAGGCACGCCCGGACGCTGGCCCGCACCCACGTGCGGCCCGACGGGTCGACGTGGCACGTCGTCGACCTCGACCGCGCGACGGGCGCGGTGGAGCGCAGGTGGTCCGCCCAGGGGTACGCCGACTCCTCCACGTGGGCGCGCGGGCAGGCCTGGGCGCTGCACGGGCTCACCACCGCCTGGCGGGAGACCGGGGACCCCGTGCTGCGCGACACCGCCCGGCGGGTGGCCGACCGGTGGGTGGCGGACCTGCCGGCCGACTGCGTGCCGGCGTGGGACGTCGACGACCCCCGAAGGGCGCCGAAGGACGCGTCCGCGGCGGTGGTGGCGGTCTCCGGCCTGCTGGAGCTGAGCCGGCTGGAGACGGACGCGGCGCGGGCCGCGCGCTACCGGGGCAGCGCGCTCGCGACGTTGGCGGCCGTGACGACGCCCGCGTACACGACCGCGCGCACCGGCGGCCCGTCGGTGCTGCGCCGCCAGGTCTACCGCTCGGGGAGCGACGTCGGCGCCTTCATCTGGGGCGACTACTACCTGCTGCAGGCGCTGGTCAGGCTCCGGGATGGTCGAGCAGGGCGTTGATCCGAAGGGCGAGCTCGACGTCCCGGTCGGTCACGCAGCCGCGCGAGTGCGTCCAGGCCACGAGAGCCGTGCCGCCGACGCCCTGCTCGACGACCACGTGGTGGTCCAGCTCCTCCTCCGCCGCGTGCACCCGGTCGAGCAGCCCCTCCGGCAGGCAGGGGACGGTGCGCGAGATCCGGTCGGTGCCGCCGGACCACCCCGGCAGCCGTTCCAGCGCCTTCGCGACGTCCTCGGGTGTCAGGTCAGCCATAAATCCAAGCGTAGGACGCGGGCTCCCTGCGAACCTGGGGCGATGACCGCCACTCCACGCGTCGTCGGCCTGCTCGGGGGCATGAGCTGGGAGAGCTCGGCCGAGTACTACCGCCTGCTCAACGAGCTCGTGCGCGAGCGGCTGGGCGGGCTGCACTCGGCCCGGGTGGTGCTCGCGTCGGTGGACTTCGCCGACATCGAGCGGCTGCAGGCCGCCGGGGAGTGGGACGAGGCGGGCGAGGTGCTCGCGGGCCTGGCGAAGGGGGTCGAGGCCGCCGGGGCGGAGATCCTGCTGCTCTGCACCAACACGATGCACAAGGTGGCCGACCAGGTCCAGGCCGCCGTCGGGATCCCGCTGCTGCACCTGTGCGACGCGGCGGCGTCCGCGGTCCGGGCGGCCGGCGTCACCCGGGTCGGCCTGCTCGGCACCGGCTTCACCATGGAGCAGGCGTTCTACCGCGACCGGCTCGCCGCGCACGGGCTCGACGTCCTCGTCCCGGAGGCCGCGGACCGGGCGACGGTCCACCGGGTGATCTACGACGAGCTGTGCCAGGGCATCGTCCGCGAGGAGTCCCGCCAGGCCTACCGCGAGGTCATCTCCCGGCTGGTCGACGCCGGGGCCGAGGGCGTGATCCTGGGGTGCACGGAGATCGAGCTGCTGGTCGGGCAGGACGACAGCCCGGTGCCGGTCTTCCCGACGACGCGGCTTCACGTCGAGGCTGCGGTGGCGGCGGCGCTGGCTCCTGCGGGCCTCACGGGACGGTGATCGTCACCGCGCCGGTGCGCACGTCGTAGACCCCGCCCACGACGGGCATGTCCGCAGGCAGGTAGGGCGAGCTGCGGACCCGCTGGACGTCCGCCTGCAGCGTGGCGTCCTGGTCGGCGATGGTGCGGAACTCCAGGCTGCGGCTGTCGATCCCGGCCTGCGCGCGGACCGCGGCGTGCACGTCCTCGTCGCGGGCCTTGGCCATGCCGCAGTCGGTGTGCGCGAGCACCATGACGCGCTCCACCCCGAGCAGGTAGTGCGCGAGCACGAGGCTGCGCAGCACGTCGTCGGTGACGCGGGCACCGGCGGTGCGCAGGATCTTGGCGTCGCCGGGCGCCAGGCCCAGCAGCCCCAGGGGGTCGATGCGCGAGTCCATGCAGGTGACCACGGCGAGGCCCTTGGCGGCCCGGCCGGGCAGGCCGGGGTCGACGAAGGACTGCTGGTACTCCGCGTTGGCCGCGAGCACGTCGTCGAAGGTGTTCACGGCCCCGATCCTGCCAAGCCCCCGCCGGACGCCTCCAACGAGGGCGAATTGTTTGGGGTTCCCGATCATGCGGCACGACCGCTCCATGAGTGAGCCGACCCTGAAGCGCGCGGTCACCACCCGCCTGCTCTACCTGTTCATCCTGGGGGACGTCCTCGGGGCGGGCGTCTACGTCCTGGTGGGCCAGATCGCCGCGGAGTCCGGTGGCGCGGTCTGGCTACCGCTGGTCGTCGCGCTCGGCCTCGCGCTGCTGACCGCGGGCTCGTACGCGGAGCTGGCCACGACGTACCCGCGAGCCGGAGGGGCCTCGCACTACGCGACGCTCGCCTACGGCCCCTTCGTCGGGTTCGTCGTCGGCTTCTGCATGCTGGCCGCCGGGGTCGTCTCGGTGGCGGCGCTGGCCCGCGGGTTCGGCGGGGACTACCTGGCCGAGTTCGTCGAGCTGCCGGTCGCCGCGGTCGCCGTCGTCTTCCTTGTCGCGCTCGCCCTGCTCAACGCCCGCGGCATCAAGGAGTCGCTCGGCGCGAACGTCGTCGCGACGGTCACCGAGGTCGGCGGGCTGCTGCTGGTCATCGCCCTCGGGGTGTGGGTGGCGCTGCGGGGGGACGCGGACTTCTCCCAGCTCACGGACCTCGGCACCCCGGAGCACGGCGCGGCGGCGGCGGTCCTCAGCGGCACGGTGCTCGCGTTCTACTCCTTCGTCGGCTTCGAGACGTCGGTCAACATCGCCGAGGAGACGAAGAACCCGCGCCGGGCGTACCCGCGGGCGCTGTTCGGAGCGCTGCTGACCGCCGGGGCGGTCTACCTGCTCGTCGGGCTCGCCGCTGCCGCCGTCGTCCCGACCCAGACCCTCGTGGAGTCCAGCGGCCCGCTGCTCGAGGTCGTGCGCGAGGCGGGCGGGGTGCCGGAGAAGCTGTTCAGCGTCATCGCGCTCGTCGCCGTCGCCAACGGCGCCTTGCTCACCGGCATCATGGCCTCCCGGCTGGCCTACGGGATGGCTCGCGACGGGCTGCTGCCCGCCGTGCTGGCCCGGGTGCTGCCGGGGCGCGGCACCCCGTGGGCGGCGATCGCGGCGACGAGCGCCCTGTCCGTGCTGCTCGCCCTCACCGGGGAGGTCGACACGCTCGCCTCGACGCTGGTCCTGCTGCTCCTCGTGGTCTTCGTCGCGGTCAACGTCGCGGTCCTCGTGCTGCGCCGCCGTCCCGGCCCGGACGCCCGGGAGGACCACTTCCGCGTGCCCACCGTCGTCCCGGTCCTGGGCGTGGCCTCGTGCCTGGTGCTGTTCACCCGCATCGAGGGGGAGGTCTGGCTGCGCGGCCTCATCCTGCTCGCGGTGGGCCTCGTGCTGGGCCTTGTGGCGGGTGCGCGTGCGCGCCGGGCCGGCGCGGCGGGGAGAATGCCCGGGCAACTCTCGTCGGACGGGCGCTGAGGGGGAGACGGCTCGGGAGGCGCGGTGCACTGGGTGTGGCAGGAGCTCGTCCGCGACACCCGCCTCCCCGCCCCCTGGGACCGCTGGCTCGACAACCGTCCGGGCTGGCGGGTGCGCCGCTGGATGTCCCCGCTGCAGCCGCTGTGCTGGATGGCGACGGGCACGCCACCGTCCCGTATCGGGTACGCGCCCGGCCCGCTGACCGCGCTGCGCCGCCGGCGCCAGGCCGGGCTCCGGCGCCCGATCCGGCTCTGCCTGCTCGAGGGGCCGGTGGCCGGGGCGAGCTTCGGCCCCGTGACGGCGTACTGGATCAACGAGCACAGCAGCGTGGTGCACGCGGTCGTGGACGAGGAGCCCGAGCGCGCCGACGTCGTCTGGGTGCACACGCAGGACCCGGTGCCTCCGGCCGTGCAGGACGCGGTCCGCGCGGGGCTCGCCCGCGCGCGCCCCGGCGTGCCGGTGCTCAACCGCCTCGAGAGCCACGACGCATACCATCGGGCGGACACGTTCTGCCGGCTGCGCGACGCCGGCGTCAGCGTGCCCGACCCCGAGCCGCGCCCCGGCGACCTGGTCGTCGTGAAGGGCCCGGGGCAGGCCAGCCGCAAGGAGCTGCGCCGGCTCGACGGCCCGTTGCCGCCGGGGCACCGGGCGTTCGCGTACGTCGACGCCCGCGGCGCCGACGGGCTGCACCGGCGCTACCGGGCGTTCCACTTCCTCGGCGTCGTGCACGCCACGGACGTGATCGTCAGCACCGGCTGGGAGGCCGGGCTGGGCACGCTGGCCGGTCACGAGCCGGTGTTCGAGATGACGACTCAGGAGCAGGAGCAGGTGCAAGCGATCGGGCGGGTGCTGGGGCTGGACTGGTTCTGCGTGGACTTCGTGCGCCGCGCCGACGACGGGACGGCGGTGTTCACCGACGTCAACGTCTATCCGACCCCCGTCGTCGCGGAGTTCGTGGACGCGGCGCTGGGCACGCGGGGGCGGTGGCACTTCCTCGACACCCCTGCCCGGATGGGGCTCGCCGAGCCGCAGGGCCCGTTCTGGCCGCGCTTCGACGCCGCGATCACCCGCCTGGTCGCCGCGCCCGCGGCCGCCGCTGCGACGCCCGGAGCCTGACGTGCCGCTGGTGACGGTCATCATGCCGACGTACGACCGCGCCGCCCTGCTGCCGCGGGCGGTCCACTCGGTCCTCGGGCAGACGATGCCCGACCTCGAGCTCCTGCTGGTCGACGACGGCTCCACCGACGACACCGCCGAGGTCCTGGCCGCTTGCGCCGACCCGCGGCTGCGCGTCCTCGCCCGCGAGCACCGGGGCGTGTCCGCGGCCCGCAACGCAGCGCTGGCGGAGGCCCGGGGAGAGCTGGTGGCGTACCTCGACACCGACAACGTGTGGTCGCCGCAGTTCCTGGAGGTGATGACCGCCGAGCTGCGCCCCGAGGACGTGCTCGCCTACTGCGGGCGCCACCTGTTCCTGCTCGACGGCCCGCCGCACGACGCCCGGGTGGTGGGGCGCAAGACGCACAGCCCGGCGTACAACCCCGCGTCCCTGTTGCGGCACAACAGCATCGACAACAACGTCATGCTGCACCGCCGCGCCCTCGTGGACGAGGTGGGCGGCTTCGACGAGTCCCTCGGCCGGCTGGTCGACTGGGACTTCGTGGTGCGGATCGTGCTCCGCCACCCGTTCGCCGTGCGCCACGTCGACCAGGTGCTCTGCGACTACCACTACTACCGCCGGGAGCACGTGGCGACCATCACCAACGGCAACTTCGACGACGCCGCCCTGGACGGCCTGTTCGGCCAGGGGCGGCGCGACCCCGTCGACGCGCAGGTGCTGCGCAAGATCGCCGCCGCCCTGGAGCTTCAGCGGCTGGTGGGGGAGTAGCGCTCAGACCGAGCTGTCGGCCGCCTGGTTGACGGCCTGGTCCACCCGGCGGCGGAAGGCGTCGATCGCATCGGCGAGCCGCGGGTCGTCGCCGGCCGTCGACACCCGCAGGTGGTGGTCGAACCCGCCGTCCGGCAGCCGGGTCAGCCGGGTGTCGAGGCCCGCGTCGATGGCCTGCCGCTGCAGCTCGAGCAGATCGTCGTAGCTGTCCGCGGCGACGTCCACCCAGGCGCTGAAGCTGTACACGAGCTTCGGATCCATGCCTGTCTCCCGTGGTGGTGACCCGCCGGGTGACTGGCGACAGGAAGGCATAGCGGCCCCGACCGGGTTCGTGAGGCGGCGTACCCGGGTCGTGGGCTGGTCAACCCCGCGCGGGGGACCGGTCAGGCGCCGCGCTCCTGCTCCACCGCCGACGGCGCCGCGACACCGAGGACGACGTACGTCGCCACGGCCAGGTCCGCCGCCCGCACGGCCTCGGACTGCGGGACGAACACCCGCAGGTCGTCCCCGCCCACCGGGTCGTACCCCGGGTCGCCGGGCAGCAGCCAGCCGGCGGACCGCAGCTCTGACCGCTGCCCGTCCGAGAGCTCCGGCCCGGCGGCGGTGGGGAAGGCGGGCACGGACTCGCAGAGCAGGTGGCCCTCGGTGGCGAGGAAGCGCACCACCGGCGCCGAGACGACCTCGGGACGGCGCGCCCTGCCCAGCAGGCCGCGGCCCCGCTCCCTGGCCTCGACCGGCCCCCACGTGTTCACGAACTCGCCGTCGCGCAGCTCCGCGAGCGTCGCCGCCAGGCTGTCGCGCCAGGGATTCCACTCGTCGTGCACGTGGGTAGCATCCCACCGCCAAGATCGCCGGAGGGGCGGAAGGTGGGCAGATGTCCGACGGGTACGCCCTGGACCCGGCCGAGCTGACCGCGGCCGGCGGGGCCTTGCGCGACGTCGCCGGGACGCTGGCCGGGCAGGCGGGGATGCTCGCGGTGTCCCCGGACGCCGGTGCCGGCAGCGACGAGGTGCGCAAGGCGTTCGCCGCGCTCGGCGGCGGGGTGGAGGGTGTCGCCGCCGCCCTGCGCGACGCCGCCGAGGCGCTCGACGTCACCGTCAGCACCTACGTCGGGACGGACGCCGGCGTGAGCGAGGTGTTCGGCGGGATGGTGCCGCGGTGATCGAGCTGACCGTTCACGGCAGCTCGACGGCCTGCCGGGCGGCGGCCTCGACCGGCCGGGGCGTCGCCGAGGAGCTCGAGCAGAGCGCGGCGACGGTGCGGCGCACGAACTGCGGCTCCTGGAGCGGGGCGGCTGCGGAGGGCTACCGGGCCACCGCCCGTGACGCGGCCTCCGCGTTGACCGGCCTGGCCGACGGGATCACGCCCGCGTGCCGGGCTCTCGACGACTTCGCCGGTGCCCTGGACGTCGTCCGGTCCGACCTGGCCAGGGTGCGCACCCTGGCCTCCGGGGCGGGCCTCGCGGTCAGCGGCGACACGGTCCTGCCCCCGTCCGGCGGCGGCGAGATGACCGAGGAGCAGGCGGCCGAGCACGACCGCAAGGTGCGGGCCTACGACGAGGCCTTCGCGATCGCGCAGGACGCGCGCGCCAAGGAGCGCGACGCGCACAGCCGGCTGGTCGACGCCATGCTGGACAGCAACGGCGACGGCCTCGTCGAGAACCTGCTGGAGAAGCTCGGGCTGCTGCCCCCCGACGGGATGGACGGCATCGCGGCCGGCGGCTACGCGCTCGGCCTCGCCGGCCTGGGCTTCGGTGGCCTGGCCGGCTGGATGGCGCAGGGCGCCCTGGGCGTCTGGCAGCCGAAGTTCCGCGACGCCCAGGGCCGGTGGGTGTGGGGAACCAACAAGGGCTGGACGCCCCTGGAGCGGCTCCGGCTCTCGCTGCGCTCCGGCGCTGCGGCCCGCGACTGGCGGGCGCTGCCGCACCAGTCGGCGAACATGGCGCGCTGGGAGACGGCAGGGGCCTGGGCGAACCGGGCCGGTGGCGTCGTCACCGGCATCACCTCGGCCTGGAGCCAGTGGGACGCGGACGCGGACGACCCCTCGCTGGACACCGGCGAGCGGGTCGACCGGGCCGCGACCAAGGGTGTCCTGTCCGGGGCCGGCGCGTGGGGAGGCGCGTCCGCCGGCGCGTGGGCTGGCGGGGCGATCGGCACCGCGATCTTCCCCGGGGTCGGCACCGTGGTGGGCGGCGCGATCGGCGGCCTGGTCGGTGGCGCGATCGGCGGGTTCGCCGGCAGCGAGCTCGCCGACACGGTCAACGAGCAGTGGGACGGCGCAGTCCACGCGGCGGGCGACGCCGTCGACGCGATCGGGGACGGGCTGTCCGACGTCGGTGACGCGATCAGCTTCTGGGACTGAGCGTGAGCCCGATCCTCGCCGTCGTGCTGGCCGCCGCCGGAGCCGCACTCCTCGCGTACGCCGTGCTGCTGCGCCTCGGCGCCCGCCCCTGGGCGCGGGACTGGGCCTCCAACGGCGAGCGCGGCGTCCGCACCGGGCTGCTGACGGTCCCCGGCGGTGGGGCGGGCCTGCTCGCGCTCGCCGTCGCCGACCGGGCCGACGACAACCTCGTCGCCGCCGTCGTGCTCACCGTGTGCCTGCCGGTGTTCGTGGTCCTCATGCTGCTCAGCGCGCTGCAGCTGCGCGTCCCGCTGTGGCTCGTCCCCGGCTGGGCGCGGGAGAGCGTGCGGCTGCGGCGAGCCGCGGGGCGGCGGCGGTGAGCGCGGGAATGGTGGCGCACCAGGTCGCCGGCTGCGTGCTGCCGGTGCCCGCCGACTGGCAGGTGGTGCCGGGCCAGCCGGACGGCCGGCTCATCGCGGTCGAGCCCGCCGTCGAGGGCGGGCGCCCCTTCCGGGCGAGCCTGGTGCTGACGGTGGTCCACAACGGCGGGCTGTCGTTCCGCGACTGGCAGGCGGGCACCGACCGGCTGCTCCCCACGCAGCTGGCGGCGTACCAGCTGATCGACCTCGAGCGCCGGCCCGTCGGCGGGCAGCCTGGCGGCCGCCGGCTCGCCCAGCACGTCGTCGACGACGCCGTCCCGGTGACGATGGAGCAGTGGTTCGCGCAGGCCGGCGGCGCCGGCTGCACCCTCACGGCGACCGTCGACACCGTCCGCTACGACTACTTCGCCGACCTGTTCGCCGAGCTCGCCGACGGGCTCGTCGTGGGCCCGCCGCCCCGCGCGGAGGCAGCCGGGTGACCGTGCAGACGCGGGACGGGGTCGTGCGCCTCGCGGTCGAGGACTGGCTGCGGCTCATCGAGGAGGGGGACGCGGCCCTGCCCGCGCAGCTGGCCCAGCTGCCCGGCGTGCCCGAGGCGGTGCGGGCCGCCCGCCGGCCGCTGGCCCGGGTGCAGCTCGATGTCGCCTCGCCCCGGGTCGCCGTGCGCCATCACGCCTGGGCCGGGGACGAGGCGGTCGCTGTCCTCGCCCACGTCCGCGGGGCGGAGCACCAGCTGATGCCGCTGCCGCCGCCGTTCCTGGCCGGCTTCCTGGCCCGGCTGGCCGGGCTCCGCCCGCACCGGGTCGACGGCACCCGCGAGCCGCGCCCGGTGGACGAGGAGCTGCTGGACGACCTCTTCCACCCCGACGACCTGCGCAGGTCCTCGGCGTACGCGATGCTCGCCGCGCGCGGCGCTTTCGCTCTCGCGACCGCCGCCCCGTCCGGGGAGCGGCGGCTGGCCGTGGTCGAGGACGGCCGGGGGCTCTGGGCCGTGGAGCCGGAGCCGGGCGAGGAGGGCTGGCAGCTGGCGCCGACCACGCCCACGGTGCTCTGGCGGCGGATGAGCGCCGTGGGCCACGACGTCCGGGGGTGAACGGGAAAGGCCCTGGTCAGCGAACCGACCAGGGCCTCCTGTGCTGGGGTGAGTGACGGGACTCGAACCCGCGACACCCGGGATCACAACCCGGTGCTCTACCAGCTGAGCTACACCCACCATCGACGCGCCGGTCGCCCGCCGCGGCTGGACAAGTGTAGCGGGGCCTGGCAGCAGGTCTCAGGCCAGTTCCCCCGCAGCGGGCTCGGGCGTCGCCGGCTGCCCCGCGGCGGCGGGCAGGCCCGGCTCGGGGGCCGGGAGCACGTGCTTGGCCGCGATCGCGCGCGAGGTGTCGGTGTCGGGGCCGGGCTGCGGGACGAAGACGGCCTCGCGGTAGTACGCCAGCTCGGCGATGCTCTCGCGGATGTCGGCCAGCGCGCGGTGGCCGCCCGCCTTCTTCGGCGAGTTGTAGTAGGCCCGGGGGTACCACCGGCGAGCCAGCTCCTTGATGCTGGACACGTCGACGATCCGGTAGTGCAGGTGGTCGTCGAGGGCGGGCATGTCGCGCGCGATGAAGCCGCGGTCGGTGCTCACCGAGTTGCCGGCGAGCGGGGCCTTGCGTGCGTCGGGCACGTGCTTGCGGACGTACGCCAGGACCTCCCGCTCGGCCTCCTCGAGCGTCACGCCGTGCTCGAGGCTGGCCAGCAGCCCCGACGCCGTGTGCATCTCGCGGACGACGTCCGGCATGGTGGCCAACGCCTCGTCCGGCGGGCGGATCACGACGTCGACCCCCTCGCCGAGGATGTTGAGCTCACTGTCGGTCACGAGCGCAGCGATCTCGACCAGCGCGTCGGTGCGCAGGTCGAGGCCGGTCATCTCGCAGTCGATCCACACCAGCCGGTCCACCATGGGCGACACCCTAGAAGTCCGGGACGGACCGTGTGGATCCCGGGACTCCTGGTGACCTCCCGAGCGCGTCCGTCGGGCACGACAGCTGTCGCATCCCCGGCGGAACTTCTCGGCCACGCGCGCCGTTCGCCTGTGGCCCACGGCACGGCCGGCGGCATCGCGCGCCCCGGCGCGGGCGAGGCAGACTGGCACCCAGCATGCCTCTGTCCCCAGCCCCCGCCGCCCGAGCGGCCTCCCGCGCCCGGCGGGCCGCTGCCGGAGCCCTGGTGGCCCTTCTCGCCCTCGGCTGGCTCGTCCTCGCCGGCGCGGCCCCGGCCGCCGCGCACAACAGCCTCGTCTCCTCCTTCCCCGCCGAGGGGGAGGTGCTCGAGAGCGCGCCGCCGCAGGTCGAGCTGGCCTTCGACGCCGACGTCTCCGGCGTGGGGCTCGCACTCGTGCTGACCGGCCCCGACGGGCAGCCGGTCGCGCTGGGCCGGCCAGCCGCGGACGGGCAGCGCGTGACGGCCCCGCTGTCGGGGGCGGCGGCCGCCGGCGCGTACGCCCTGGACTGGCGCGTGGTCTCGGCCGACGGGCATCCGGTGGCCGGGCGGCTGTCGTTCTCGGTCGCGAGCGGCAAGCCCGCTCCGGTCGGCGTGCAGGCCGCGGCGAGCGCCGGAGCCGGCGACGAGCAGGGCTGGCTCTCCCGCAACGGCGGGCTGCTCGGCGTCGGCGGGGTCGCGGCCGTGATCGTGGCCTACCTCGCCGTCGACGTGGCCCGGCGGCGCCGCTCCCGGGCGGCGGAGGGCACGCGATGACCCAGCTCGAAGCACCGGCCCCGCCCGCTGCCGACCGGCCCGACCCGCGCCGGACGCGCCGTCCCTGGGGGCCACCGGCCGCGGCGGTCGCCTACCTCGTGCTGCTCGTCACGCTGGTGGTCGGGGGAGGCCGGCCCGAGAAGGCCGCCCCCGGGCTGCCGGACGCCGGGCCGGTCACCGGCTGGGGCCTTCCGGTGGCGCGGCTGCTGGCCGACGGCGCCGCGATCGCGACGGTCGGCCTGCTGCTCGCGGGGGCCGTGCTGCTCGCCAACCGGGAGGGGCAGCTGCGTGGCAGCGCCTTCCTGGGCGTACGCCTCGCCGGCACGGCCGCGCTCGCCTGGGCGGGCGCGGCGCTGGTGCAGACCGTCCTCACCCTGTCCGACGTGTTCGGGCGGCCGCCGCAGGACGCGCTCTCCGGCTCGGCGCTCCGCGAGTTCCTGACGGTCCTGCCGCAGGGCCGTGCGCTGGTGACGCAGGTCGTGCTGGCCTGCGTCGTCGCCGTCCTCGCCCGTCTCACCACGTCCGTGCGCGGCGCCCTGGCGCTGCTCGCCGTCGCCGTGGCCGCGGTCACCCCACCGCTGCTCACCGGGCACGCCGCGGGCGCCGGCAACCACATGCTCGCCATCTCCGCGCTGGTCGTCCACGTCGTCGCGTCGGTGCTCTGGGTCGGCGGGCTCGGGGCGCTGCTCTGGGTCTGGCGGCGCACGGCCACCGGCGCGCCGCTCGTCGCGGCCGTGCCGCGCTACAGCCGGCTGGCGCTGTGGGCCGCCGTCGCGGTGGGCGGAAGCGGCCTCGTGAGCGCGTGGCTCCGCCTCGGCAGCGTGGACGCGGCGCTGTCGTCGGCGTACGGCGGGCTGGTCCTGGAGAAGGCGGCCGGCTTCGCCCTGCTGGTCGCGCTCGGCGCCCGGATGCGGCTCGTCGTGCTGCCCCGGCTCGCGCAGTCGCGGGCAGCGTTCGCCCGGCTCGCCGCCGTCGAGGTGCTCCTCATGGCCGCCCTCGTCGGGCTGGCGGTCGCGCTCGCGCGGACGCCGACGCCGGTGCCGGTCGACGAGGGCCCGAGCTCCGCGCCGCTGCTGCGCTCGCTGCTCGGCTTCGACCCGCCGCCGGCGCCGACGCCGCTGCGATACCTGACCGAGTACCAGGTCGACGGGTTCTTCCTCACGTTCGTGCTGCTCGCCGGCGCCCTGTACGCCGTGGGCCTGCGCACGCTGCGCCACCGCGGCGACCCCTGGCCGGTCGGCCGGGCCGTCTCCTGGTACGTCGGGCTGGCGATCGTGCTGTACACGACCTGCGGCGGGCTCGCGGCGTACTCGCACCTGCTGTTCAGCGCGCACATGATGGGCCACATGGTGCTGTCGATGGTGGCGCCGATCTTCCTGGTGCTCGGCGCCCCGGTGACCCTGGCCCTGCGCACGCTGCCCGGGGGCCGCACCCCCGAGGAGCGTGGCCCCCGCCAGGCGCTGCTCGCGGTCCTGCACTCGCCGTTCGTCTCGTTCGTCACCCACCCGGTCGTCGCCGGCCTCATCTTCGTCGGCAGCCTGTTCGCGCTCTACTTCACGCCGCTGTTCGGCTTCCTGATGAGCAACCACGCCCTCGGCCACACGCTCATGGCGGCGCACTTCCTGGCCGCCGGGTCGCTCTTCTTCTACGTCCTCGTCGGCATCGACCCGGCGCCGCGCAAGCTGCCGTACCTCGCGCGGATCGGCGTGCTGTTCGCGGCCATGCCGTTCCACGCGTTCTTCTCGATCGCCGTCATGTCGACGACGTCGCTGCTCGCCGCGGACTACTACGAGGAGCTCGGGGACCCCTACGGCCGCGGCCTGCTGGACGACCAGCACCTCGGCGGCGGGCTCGGCTGGGGCCTCGGCGAGGTGCCCATCGCGATCGTGCTCATCGCGGTCTTCGTCGCCTGGACGCGCGCCGACGAGCGCGAGGCCCGCCGCACGGACCGGGCGGCCGACCGGGCCACCGCGCGCGGCGAGGAGGACGAGCTGGCGGCCTACAACGCCTGGCTCAAGCAGATGAACGAGCGCCCGCGCCGCTGACGGCAGCGCGACGCCCCGCCCGGGAGGGGTCAGGCCCCGCGGGCGGCCGCGAACACCGCGTCGATGGCGTCGGCGATGCGGATCGACTCCGCGATCTCGACGATGGTGTCGGCCTCGCCGCGGATCCGTGCCGAGACGGCCTCGAACATCAGCTGGTACGGGTCGACCGGGGCGAAGCGCTCGACGCGGTCGTCGACGTGCAGCTCGGCGACCTCGTAGCGGGAGACGAACGCGCTCTCGCGGATCGCCAGCCGCCCCTCGGTCCCCTCGACCACGACTTCCTGGACGTCCTGGCCCGACATGCCGAAGCGGACGTCGGCGGTGGTCCGCCCGAGCGTGAGCTGCGCCGTGCCGGCCAGGTCGACGCCGCTCGGGTGCAGCTCGAGCTCGCCGGATGCCTGCTTGAGGGGAGCGGCGCCCGCGGCCCAGAGCGCCGCAGACACGGCGTAGCAGCCGACGTCGTAGAGCGCGCCGCCGCCGCGGGCCGGGTCGTACCGGTAGTTCACGAGGTCCTCGGTCACGCCGCCGGTGAAGGTCGACGTCACGGACGTGACCTCCCCGAGCAGGCCGGCCTTCACCAGGGCCTCGGCCCGCCGGGTTCGGGGGTGCCAGCGGTACCAGAAGGCCTCGACCACGAGTTTGTCGGCGGCCTCGGCCGCGGTGGCCATGCGGCGTGCCTCCGCGCCGGACAGCCCCAGCGGCTTCTCGCAGAGGACGTGCTTGCCGGCCTCGAGCGCGCGCAGCGTCATGGGCAGGTGGGCGTCGTTGTTGAGCGCGATGTAGACCGCGTCGACGTCGGGGTCCTGCAGCAGGAGCTCGTAGTCGTCGTACGCCGACCCGGCGGGGCCGAGGCGGAGCGCCCGCCCGGCGTCGCGCGCCGCGGCCGCCTGCAGCCGTGCTCCGCGCGCCGCGTGCACGCACGGGGCGATGTTGCGTGCCATCGCGCCCGCGCCGAGGAAGCCCCACCGTACGTCGCCTGCCACGCGTGCTCCTTCGTCGTCGGGCCGAAGGCGCCAGTCTCGCGCACGCCCCCTCGCGCCGGCCGCACGGGCGGTGCGCCCGCCGAGGACGCGGAACGGCGGCCCTGCCGGAGCAGGGCCGCCGTCCGAGGGCGTGCAGGGGCTACTTGTCGGCCCAGTACGCCGCGGCGCTGACCATGGGCCACTCGCGCTCGGGGTCCGCCCGGTAGAGCGGGTTCATGGCGAACACCGTCATGCGGGAGGTGCCGGCGGTGTTGGTGCCGTGGGCCACGATCGCGCTGCCGCCGGCCGATGCCGACTGGGTGTCCTGCGCCCACAGGCCCGCGGCGAAGAAGCCGGACTGCGGCAGCCGCGCGTCGACGGTGAAGGTCGACGGGACGGCCGTGAGCCAGGTGGGCGGGTCCATCATCGCCGTGTCCCTGGCGGGGTACGCGCCGGTGATGACGCTGCTCGCGCCGCCGGTGTTGTCCCACCAGACGATGCCGCTGCGCCCGCCGCCGGTGCGCGCCGTCGCGGTCAGGCCGGTGACCTGGCCGCCGCTGGTCAGGAAGCCCGCGCCGGCCGTCCCGGCGCCGATGTAGCCGCCGCCCGCGGCGAAGAAGGCCGCGAGCCGCGCCCGTGCGGTGGCGTTCGCCGCGGTGTTGCCCGGGAACGCGGTGCCGGCGTTGAACACGACGTCGTAGCTGTCGAGCGGGTTGGTCGTGCCGTTGAGCATGGCGGTCGATACCGGGTTGGCGGTGAAGCCGAGGTTGCGCAGCGACCAGACGCTCTGGTCGAGGCTGCCGGTCAGCACGGCGATGCGCGGGGAGCGGTCGACGTCGTCCAGCGCCGGGACGCCCGCCGCCTTGACCGGCTGGAACTCGAGACCGGTCCGCTTCGCGAGCGCGTCCAGCGTCCGGCGAGCCTCACGGCCGGCCGGCAGGACGATCGAGCCCGCGGCGAGCGTGCCGGTCGTGGCCTGCACCGGGCCGAGGGCCAGCTTGGGGCGGAGCTCCCCGTCGGAGACGAGGTCGTTGAGGAACCGGACCGCCGTGGGGGAGTCGATCTCGAGCGCGTAGTAGTCGGCGCTGCCGCCCTGCACCCCGCCGCCGAGCAGGCTCGGCGTCCGGACCTTGTTCACCGCCGAGGGGAGGGCGGTGCCGCGCGGGACCGGGACGACGTCGGCGCCCCAGAGGTAGCCGTGGCTCCACGCGGCCGGGGACGCGTACAGCTGGTTGATCCGGTCGGAGATGTCGACGCCGATCGACAGCGCGGTGTCGGCGAGCCCGCGCCGCGGCTGGGCCAGCGGGACGACGTAGGAGCCGGCGGCGTAGGTCGTGTCGCCGTAGGTGTAGGGACGCGTCGTCTTCTGCACCTCGATGTCGTTGTAGAGCAGCCACTCGACCAGCCGGTTGGCCTCGGCCTCGCTGCGCTGCCCGGTGCCCATCGGGATGAGGTAGCCCTCGCCGTACTCGCCCATCCAGTTGTTGTCGACGTCGTACGGCGCCGGGCAGCACTCCGGCCGGGGCGCGTTGGTGTCGTTGCGGACCAGGATCTCGAGCTGGTCGTGGAGCATCGCGCTGCGGTTGTCCGCGACGAAGCCCATGGTCGACTCCACGACGACGACCTGCTGGTTCTTGGCGCCGATGCGGCCACCGCAGATGTCGAAGGGCGTCCAGCACATCTCGATCGTGGAGGCGTCGAGGCCGATCTGCTGGGCGTACATGCCGGTGTAGAACGGGCCCCAGTCGTCCCAGCCCTCGGCCTCGGCCGGGCCTGGGGGCCGCCCGTTGGCGCAGAGCCCGGTCGTCGTGCTCGGGAAGTCACCGTCGGAGCACCACTCGGTGACCGGGATGGTCGTCTCGAAGCCGGCGGCGTCCATGGCGGCGACGTTCGCGGCCACACGCGGCTGGTTCCACTTGATCCAGAGGTCGTACTCGACGCTCGGGTTGTGCGGCTTGGTCGTCCCCTCGATGAGGGCGGGGGCGACGTAGCCGTGCAGGTCGAGCAGCTCGGGGGCGAGCCACTCCTTCTGCAGGTCGATCGACGCGATCGTCTCCGGCTGCGTCTGGGACAGGTAGTCCCGGTTGAGGTCGAAGCCGTTGCCGTTCGGCCGCAGGCCGGTGACCCGCCCGTCCGGGTTCTGGATCGGGTTGAAGACCAGGACCAGGTGGTCCAGGGCGTGGTCGACCTCGGGGTCCTGGCCGTACGGCGTCGTCGCGTACTTCTCGATGAGCTCCATGGCGGCGTCGACGCCCTCGAACTCGTTGCCGTGGATGCCGCCCTGGATCACCATGGGCGTCTTGATCCGGGGGCCGGCCGCGTCGACCAGGTCCTGGGCCTTCGCCGGGTCCTCCAGCATCTGCTTGCGGACCCTGGTCCACGCCCGGTAGTCGTCGCGCTGCTGCTTGGTCTCCAACGCGTTGATGACGACGCCGTAGAGCGGGCGGCCGAGCGCGGACTCGCCGATGACCTCCACGGTCATGCGGCCGTTGCTCTGCGCGGCGATGCGCTCGAGGGTGCACCCGACGGCGTAGTACGGGATGTGCGGGAAGCTGCCGGCCGGGTCCCCAGGGGCCCCGGTGGGGAGGCTGGCGGCCGCGTCGGCGCTCGGGGTGCCGCACCAGGGCGGAGTGATGGCTGCCTCGGCCGGCTGCGTCATCGGGACCAGCAGCCCGGCGAGCAGCACGCCCGCCAGCAGCGGGAGTCGAACGGAACGGGCTCTCACGTGCCCGACCTCCTGGTGATGTTGTCCGGGGCCGCACGAGCGGCCGCAGCTGTTGGGGTGCCCGGGGGCGGGCGCGACGTGGGTCAGGGGCTTGCGCACTCACCCGGCGGCGGTGGCGGTCGCCCGATGCGTGCCGAATTCCTAGCCCGCAGGAATTGTCCCTGTCAAGGACGCCGCCGAGGCCGGAACGGCTGAAGCGCGAAGTAAAAGACACGTAACACGGTTCGCTCGAAGGGTCGCCGCCGCGAGGCCCGTCACCGCCCCGAGGGATCGCCGGGAGCGGCCTTCCCGCAGGAGGAAGGCCGTGGGCGCGCCCGGCAGGGGTCGAACCTGCGACCGTCGGATTAGAAGTCCGCTGCTCTATCCGCTGAGCTACGGGCGCTCGCGCTCCGTCAGGGTAGGCCCGGCCCCTTCTCGAAGCCCACCCGCGGAGCGACGGCACCGTCGGTCAGCGCCGCAGCCGCGGGGTCCGGGGCCCCGGCCGGCCCCTCGCCGAGCGACGCCGCAGCCGGGTCGAGCACCCGGGACAGGAACGTCCGGGTGCGCGCGTGCTGCGGGTTGCCGATCACCTGGTCGGGGTGGCCGTCCTCCACGACGACCCCGCCGTCCATGAAGACGACCCGGGACGCCACCTCACGGGCGAAGCTCATCTCGTGGGTGACGACGAGCATCGTCATCCCCTCCGCCGCGAGGCCGCGCATGACGGCGAGCACGTCGCCCACGAGCTCGGGGTCGAGCGCCGAGGTCGGCTCGTCGAAGAGCATGAGGTCCGGGCTCATCGAGAGCGAGCGTGCGATGGCCACGCGCTGCTGCTGCCCGCCGGACAGCTTCGCCGGGTACGCGTCGGCGCGGTCGGCGAGCCCGACCCGCTCGAGGTTGGCCCGGGCGACCTGCTCGGCCTCGGCCTTGCTGCGCTTGAGCACCCGGCGCTGGGCGATGGTGAGGTTGTCCAGCACCGTGAGGTGCGGGAAGAGGTTGAACTGCTGGAAGACCATGCCGATCCGGCGCCGGACCGCGTCGATGTCGACGTCGGGGTCGGTGACCTCGATGCCCTCGACGTGCACCGTGCCCGACGTGGGCTGCTCGAGCAGGTTGACGCAGCGCAGCAGCGTCGACTTGCCGGAGCCGGACGGCCCGATGACGCAGACGACCTCGCCCGCCTGGACCTCGAGGTCGATGCCCTTGAGGACCTCGTTCTGGCCGAAGGACTTGTGCACGTCGCGGATCGCGATGACGGGGGGACGGCCACCGGTCGCCGTGCGTACGGGGGTTGTCGCGGTCATCGTGCCTTCGCCTGCCTTGCCTCGAGCCGACGGGCCAGGTAGCTCAACGGGACGGTCAGGACCAGGTAGCAGATCCCGGCCACCAGCAGCGGGGTGCTGTTGAAGTTGGCCTGCGTGATCTCGCGGCCGTACTTGGTCAGGTCCTGCTGTTCGAGGGTCATGCCGAGCACGTAGACCAGCGAGGAGTCCTTCAGCAGCAGGACGAGCTCGTTGGTCAGCGGCGGGATGATGATCCGGAAGGCCTGTGGGATGACGATCGAGACCATCGCGCGGCCGGAGGACATGCCGAGCGAGCGTGCCGCCTCGGTCTGCCCGCGCGGCACGGCCTGCAGCCCGGCGCGGACCGTCTCGGCCATGTACGCCCCGGAGACCAGCCCCAGCGCCAGGGTCACCTGCCCGGTCAGCCCGCCGGGGATCTGCCAGCCCGGGAACGCGAACGGGACGCCGTACCCGATGAAGATGAAGATGATCAGGGCCGGCAGCCCGCGGAAGATCTCGATGTAGAGCCCGGCCAGTGCCCGGTACGCCCGGATCTGCGACAGCCGCATGAGCGCCAGCACGAGGCCCAGCAGCAGGCCGAGCAGGAAGCCGAACACGGTGTACTTGACCGTGTTGACCATCGCCGTCGTGATGACGTCCGGGAACATCTCCCGGGCCAGGTCGGTGTTGCCGAAGTTCTCCTTCAGCGTCCCCCAGTCGGCCAGGAACGCGAAGGCGAGCACCAGCGCGACCAGCAGGGCGTACTGGAGGCCGAGCGACACCCGGCGCCGCTGTCTGCGCGTCAAGCGGCGCGCGGGCGCGCTCGTCGTTGCCATCTGTGCTGCGTGCTCCTGTCAGCCAGCGGCCGGCGTGGCGGCCGCCGAGGGCACCTCGCCGATCCACTTGCTGTAGATCTCGTCGTACGTGCCGTCCGTGCGGGCGCCCTCGAGGACGGAGTTCACCACGTCGAGCAGGGCGGTGTTGCCCTTCTTGACGCCGAAGCCGTACTGCTCGCCGGTCTCGATGGTGGCCGAGATCTCGAAGTCGGCGTTGGCCGGGTCCTTGAGCCACTCGCTGACCACGGGCAGGTCCTGGATGGCCACGTCGGCCTGGCCCGCCTTGAGGGCGTTGAACTGCAGGTCGGGCGTACCGACCGACACCGGGTCCAGGCCGGCGTCGCGGGCGTACTTCTCGCCCGTGGTCGCCTCCTGGGAGGTCAGCTTCTTGCCCTCGGCCGCCTCGAGCGAGGTGATGCCACTGCCCTTCTTGGACAGCAGCGCCTGGTTCGCGTCGAAGTAGGGGTCGCTGAAGTCGATGCTCTGCTGGCGCTCCGGCGTGATCGTCATGCCGGCGGCCGCGATGTCGCACTGGCCGGCGTTCAGGGCGGCGCCGGACTGGATGCCGTCGAACCCGGTGTCGCGGATCTCCGTGGTGACCCCGAGCTGGGCGGAGACCAGGTCCATGAGGTCGACGTCCAGCCCCTGGACCTTGCCGTCCACGTTCGCCTCGAACGGGGCGTACGGCAGCGAGGTGCAGACGGTGAGCTTGCCGTCGCTGACCAGCTCCACGTCCGGCGTCGTCGGCGCGTTGCTGACCGCGCCGGTGGGTGCCGGGGCGGCCGGGGTGTCCGTGGTCTCGTCGTCGCCGCCGCCGCAGCCGGCGAGGAGAAGCCCCGCGGCGGCGACCAGGGCGCCCATCGTCGTCGTGCGCCGGCCGTTGCGAATCATCGTGCGTGTCCTCCAGAAGTTCAGGCGCGGCGAGGGTATCGGCCCGCCGGGCAGCAGGCAGATGGAACACGGTCGCTGCGGCAGGACAGTTTCGGCATTGTTACGAGATCGGGTCGCCACCGTGCGCCGAGGCTCCGTCACGCCCAGCGGCTTTGACGGGCTCGCCCCCGCATGATGGAGTAGCGGGCGAGGGTGGTGGAGGAAGCCGGTGCGACTCCGGTGCGGTCCCGCCACTGTGACCGGAGAGCAGACCTCCACGCAAGGCCCGGGCGGGAGCCCGCGGCCGTGCGCACCAGGGCCACGGCCGGCGACGGCGGGAAGGCCGGGGGCGAGCGTCGACCCGGGAGCCAGGAGACTCCAGCCCTCGGTGCCGGACCCGGCACCGACCGGCCGATCGAGGCGTGGACACCTCGGCGCGAGGAGGCTCTGCGTGCTCGCACGCCCACGTCCCGGGGCGCGTCCCTCTGTCGTGCTGCCCCTCGGCCTGCTGGCCGGCGCGGCTGTGGACCGCCTCGTGGGCGACCCCCGGCGCGGGCATCCCGTCGCCGCCTTCGGCCGGGCCGCCGGCGCGCTCGAGAGCCGGGTCTGGGCGCCGTCGCGGCTGCGGGGCTCGGCCTACGCCCTGGCCTGCGTGGGAGGGACGTACGCCGCGGCCCGGCTGCTGGACCGCCGGCTCGGCTCCGCCCCGGCTTCGCTCCGGCTGGCGCTCTGCGCCGCCGCGACCTGGGCCGTCCTCGGCGGCACCACGCTGCGTCGCGAGGCGAGCGCCATGAGCGATTCCCTGGTCGCGGGGGACCTGGGCGCCGCCCGCGCCCGGCTGCCGCACCTGTGCGGGCGGGACCCGTCCGCCCTGGACGCCGCGGGCCTGGCCCGCGCCACGGTGGAGTCCGTGGCGGAGAACACCTCCGACGCGGTCGTCGCGCCCCTCGTCTGGGGCGCGGTGGCGGGCGTGCCGGGCCTGCTGGCGTACCGCGCGGCCAACACGCTGGACGCGATGGTCGGGCACCGCACGCCCCGGCACGAGCGGTTCGGCTGGGCGGCGGCCCGGCTCGACGACGTCGCCAACCTGGCCCCCGCCCGGCTGACCGGCCTGCTCGCCGTCGCCGCCGCGCCCCTCGTGGGGGGCTCGCCGGCGGCCGCGTGGCGGGCGCTGCGCCGGGACGGGGCCGCGCATCCCAGCCCGAACGCCGGCCGCTGCGAGGCCGCCTTCGCCGGGGCGCTGGGCGTCCGGCTCGGCGGGCGCAACGTCTACGCCGGCCGCGTCGAGGACCGGCCCGAGCTCGGCGACGGCCCCGCGCCCGGGGTGGCCGACGTCGCGCGCGCCGCCCGGCTCTCGCTGGCCGTCGAGCGCGCTGCGCTGGCGCTCGCCGTCGGCGCGGCCGTCGCCCGGGCGTGCCTGCGGGGGTGGCGCTCGTGACCGGCGGCGGCCTGCTCGTCGCGGGCACGACCTCCGACGCGGGCAAGAGCGTCCTGACCGCGGGGATCTGCCGCTGGCTCGCGCGCAGTGGGGTGAAGGTCGCGCCCTTCAAGGCCCAGAACATGTCGCTGAACTCCTGGGTCACCGCCGACGGCGCCGAGATCGGGCGTGCCCAGGCGGTGCAGGCCGCCGCCGCCGGGGTCGAGGCCGAGGCCGCCATGAACCCGGTCCTGCTCAAGCCGGGCAGCGACCGGCACAGCCAGGTCGTGCTGCTCGGCCGCCCCGTGGCCGAGGTCGACGCGATGAGCTACCGCGACCTCAAGCCGCGGCTGCTCCGCACCGCGCTGGAGGCCCTGGCCGGCCTGCGCGAGCGGTTCGACGTCGTCGTGTGCGAGGGCGCCGGCAGCCCGGCCGAGATCAACCTGCGCGACCGCGACATCGCCAACATGGGCCTGGCCCGTGCCGCCGGCCTGCCGGTCGTGGTGGTCGGCGACATCGACCGCGGCGGGGTGTTCGCCGCCATGCACGGCACGCTGGCGCTGCTCTCCCCGCTCGACCAGGCGCTCGTCGCCGGGTTCGTGGTCAACAAGTTCCGCGGTGACCCCGCGCTGCTGGCCCCAGGGCTGGAGATCCTCCGGGGCCTGACCGGGCGCCCGGTGCTCGGCACCCTGCCCTGGGTACGCGGCCTGCGGCTCGACCTCGAGGACTCCCTCGGCATGGACCTGGCGCCGGACTTCGCCGGGCCGGCCGTCGGTGACGAGCCGCTGCGGGTGGCCGTCGTCCGGCTGCCACGGGTGAGCAACGCGACCGACGTGGACGCGCTGGCGCTCGAGCCCGGGGTGCAGGTGTCCTTCACCGACCGGCCCGAGGACGTCCTCGCCGCAGACCTCGCGGTGCTGCCCGGCTCCCGGGCGACCGTGAGCGACCTGGCCTGGGCACGCGGCCGCGGGCTCGCCGCGGCGCTGGCGGCGCGCGCGGCGGCCGGCCGGCCCGTTCTCGGCATCTGCGGCGGCTACCAGATGCTCGGCACTCGCATCGAGGACGACGTCGAGAGCCGCGCGGGCGCGGTCGAGGGGCTGGGCCTGCTCCCGGTCGCGACCCGCTTCGCGCCGGACAAGACGCTCGGCCGGCCCACCGGGACCGCGCTGACGAGCGGTGAGCGGGTGTCGGCGTACGAGATCCACCACGGCCTCGTCACCCGTCAGTCCGGGGACGCGCTGTTCGGCACCGACGACGGTGGGTCGGAGGGCTGCCGGGCCGGGCCCGTCTGGGGCACCACCTGGCACGGCGTGCTGGAGAACGACGGCTTCCGCCGCGCCTTCCTCGCCGACGTCGCCGCCGCCGCCGGCCGCCGCTTCGTGCCCGCGCCCGCCACCTCGTTCGCCGCCGCCCGCGAGGCGCGGCTCGACGTCCTCGGCGACCTCGTCGAGCAGCACCTCGACACCGACGCCCTGCTCCGCCTGATCGAGCAGGGCTGCCCACCCGGCCTGCCCTTCGTCCCACCCGGAGCTCCTGAAGTGACCGTCCCAGAGGTGCACCCGTGATCACCCCCGTCCTGCTCTCCACCGCCGACACCGAGCTGCTCGCGGCCCGCTCGTCGGGCGCCGGCTGGCGCACGGCCAACCCGGCCCGGCTCGGGGCCGCGGACGTCCCCGGGCTGCTCGCCGGCGCCGACGCGGTCGTCGTCCGGCTGCTCGGCGGCCGCCGCGCCTGGGAGGAGGGGCTGGACGCGGTGCTCGCGGCCGGGCTGCCGACGGTGGTGCTCGGCGGGGAGGCCGTGCCCGACGCCGAGCTGCAGGCGTTGTCGACCCTGCCGGCCGGCGCGGTCACCGAAGCGCTCGCGTACCTGCGCGAGGGCGGCGTCGCGAACCTGCGCGAGCTCGCCCGCTTCCTGTCCGACACCGTGCTGCTGACGGGGGAGGGGTTCGAGCCGCCCGCGCCCATGCCGCAGTTCGGCGTGCTCCGGTCGCGGGCGTCCGTCGAGGGCCGCCCGACCGTCGGGGTCGTGTTCTACCGGGCGCACGCCCTGTCGGGGAACACCGAGTTCGTCGAGACGCTCTGCGACGCGGTCGAGGCCCAGGGCGCGAACGCGCTCCCGCTGTTCTGCGCATCGCTGCGCGCGGTCGACGACGAGCTGATGGGCCTGCTGCGCCGCTGCGACGCGGTGGTCACGACCGTGCTGGCGGCCGGCGGGACCCGCGCGGCGGACGCGTCGGCGGGTGGGGACGAGGAGGCCTGGGACGTCGGCGCGCTCGCGGCGCTCGATGTCCCCGTGATCCAGGGGCTCGCCCTGACGACCTCCCGGGCGCAGTGGGAGGAGTCCGACGCGGCGCTCTCGCCGATGGACGCCGCGATGCAGGTCGCGATCCCCGAGTTCGACGGGCGCCTCGTGACGGTGCCCTTCTCCTTCAAGCAGACGCCGGACGACGACGGCCCCCCGGTCTACGTCGCCGACCCGGAGCGGGCCGCGCGCGTGGCCGGGATCGCGGTGCGCCACGCCCGGCTGCGGCACGTCCCGAACGCGCGCAAGCGGCTCGCGGTCGTGCTGTCGTCCTACCCGACCAAGCACGCCCGGGTCGGCAACGCGGTCGGCCTGGACACCCCGGCCTCCGCCGTGCGGCTGCTGAGCGCCCTGCGGGACGCCGGCTACCAGGTGGGGGAGTTCCCCGAGGACGGCGACGCGCTGATCCACGCGCTCATCGCGGCCGGGGGCCACGACGTCGAGTGGCTGACCGAGGAGCAGCTCGCGGCCGCGCCGGCTCGGGTGCCGCTGCCGACGTACGAACGCTGGTTCGGCTCCCTGGCGAAGCCGCTGCGCGACGGCGTGGTCGAGCAGTGGGGCGAGGCTCCCGGCTCTCTCTACGTCGACAACGGCGACATCGTGCTGGCGTCGCTGCAGTTCGGCAACGTCGTGCTGATGATCCAGCCGCCGCGCGGCTTCGGTGAGAACCCCATCGCGATCTACCACGACCCGGCCCTGCCGCCGTCGCACCACTACCTCGCGGCCTACCGCTGGCTGGAGTCGTCGGTGGACGACGGCGGCTTCGGCGCCGACGCCGTGATCCACCTCGGCAAGCACGGGACGCTGGAGTGGCTGCCCGGCAAGGGGCTCGGCCTCTCGGCCGAGTGCGCCCCCGACGCCGCGTTGGGCGATCTGCCGTTCGTCTACCCGTTCATCGTCAACGACCCGGGCGAGGGCACGCAGGCCAAGCGCCGCGGGCACGCCACCGTGGTCGACCACCTGGTGCCGCCGATGGCGCGCGCGGACGCGTACGGGGAGATGGCCAGGCTCGAGCAGTTGCTCGACGAGTACGCAACGGTGCAGGCGCTCGACCCGGCGAAGGTCCCCGTGCTGCGGGCGCAGATCTGGGAGCTCGTGCAGTCCGCGCAGCTCCACCACGACCTGCACGTCGAGGCCCAGCCGGACGAGGAGGAGTTCGACGACTTCGTCCTGCACATCGACGGCTACCTCTGCGAGGTCAAGGACGTCCTGATCCGCGACGGCCTGCACGTCCTGGGAGCGGCACCGGAGGGGGAGGCGCTGGACAACCTCGCGGTGTCGGTGCTGCGGGCGTCGCAGGTCTGGGGCGGCCGCACCGGCGCCCTGCCGGGCATCCGGGCCGCGCTCGCCGCAGCCCACGGGCTCGACGAGCGCGCCCTGCTGGCGGACCCCGGAGCGCTCGTGGACGTGCCGGCGCCGCTCCTCGAGCAGGACGGCGAGCGAGGCCGGGCCGAGCGCGTCCGGGCCTCCGCCGCCGTCGACGCGCTGGACGCCGTCGCGCTGCGCCTCGTGCAGGCGCTGCACGGGTCGACGCCCGAAGTGGCGGTGACGGCGGTGGTGGGTGTGCCCGACCCGGCGCTGGTGGACGTACTCCGCTTCGCCGAAGCCGAGCTCCTGCCTCGGCTGGCGCGCACGACGGACGAGCTCGGCAACGTGCTGCGCGCGCTCGACGGGCGCTTCGTGGAGCCCGGCCCGTCCGGCTCGCCGACCCGCGGCCTGGTCAACGTGCTGCCGACGGGCCGCAACTTCTACTCCGTCGACCCGAAGGCGATCCCGTCGCGCAACGCCTGGGACGTCGGCGTCGCGCTGGCGGACTCCCTGCTCGCCCGCCACAGGGCCGACACGGGGGAGTGGCCGCGCTCGGTCGGGCTCACGGTCTGGGGGACGAGCGCGATGCGCACCCAGGGTGACGACATCGCCGAGGTGCTCGCGCTGCTGGGCTGCCGGCCCACGTGGGACGAGGCGTCCCGGCGGGTCACCGGCTTCGAGGTGGTCCCCGTGGAGGAGCTCGGCCGTCCGCGCGTGGACGTGACCGTGCGGATCTCCGGCTTCTTCCGCGACGCCTTCCCGCACGTCGTCGCGCTGATCGACGACGCGGTGCAGGCGGTGGCCGCGCTCGAGGAGCCGCCCGCGGACAACTTCGTGCGGGCGCACGTCGACGAGGACGTCGCGTCCCACGGCGACCGGCGCCGCGCGACGTCGCGCATCTTCGGCTCCAAGCCGGGGGCGTACGGCGCCGGCCTCCTCCCGCTCATCGACGCCCGCAACTGGCGCACGGACACCGACCTCGCCGAGGTCTACGCCGTCTGGGGCGGCTACGCCTACGGTCGCGGGCTCGACGGCCGCGAGGCGCGGGCCGACATGGAGCAGGCGTTCCGGCGCATCAGCGTGGCGGCGAAGAACCAGGACACCCGCGAGCACGACATCGTCGACTCCGACGACTACTTCCAGTACCACGGCGGCATGGTCGCCATGGTGCGCTCGCTGACGGGGTCCTCGCCCGCCGCGTACGTCGGGGACTCCGCGGTGCCCGACAGCGTGCGCACGCGGACGCTGCAGGAGGAGACGCACCGCGTCTTCCGGGCCCGCGTGGTCAACCCGAAGTGGGTTTCGGCGATGCAGCGCCACGGCTACAAGGGCGCGTTCGAGCTCGCGGCGACCGTCGACTACCTGTTCGGCTACGACGCCACGGCGGGCGTCGTCGAGGACTGGATGTACGAGCAGCTCGCGGCGTCCTACGTGTTCGACGAGACGAACCGCGCTTTCATGGAGAAGTCCAACCCCTGGGCGTTGCGCGGCATCACCGAGCGGCTGCTGGAGGCGGCGGACCGGCAGCTCTGGGCCGAGCCGGACGCCGCGACGCTGGAGCGGCTGCGGGCGACGTACCTCGAGCTCGAGGGGGAGCTGGAGGGCGACGAATAGGGCATTGCCCGGGTCCGCCCGCAATGCGGGAGAGTGGCGCTTGATGCGCGATTTCACCGTTTCTCGATAGGGTGAAAAACTCGGTCGGGGTGCGCGGGTGCCGACTAGAATTCGCCGGTTGACACGTCCTACTGGAGGTCACATGGTGAATAGCTCGCACATCACGGAATCGCTGCCCTCGTCGGCTCCCCACGCTGCGCTCACCCGGCGCGACGCGCTCAAGCGCGGCGCGCTCGTCGGTGGTGCCCTCGTGTGGACGGTGCCGGCGATCCAGTCGCTGTCCATGGGGGCGGCGGACGCGGCGTCCGGCTCGGTGCCGCCTCCCGGCCCCGCGCCCGCCCTCTGCATCCCCTCGCACGGCCTGCTGCTCGTCCGTACCGCCGCCGGCGTCCTCGTCGGGATGAAGGTCGACGAGGACGGCTCGATCGACGGCATCCCGTCGAAGAACGGCGACGCGGCCTTCCTCGGCGCGGCGCCGCGCAACTACTCCGGCTGGGTGAAGCCGTCGAAGGCCGGTGTCACCGTCTCCGGCGGCAGGACCGCCGACGGCAAGGGGCTGTTCCTCGCCGTTCCGGCCGGCACGACGTTCGTGGGCGCGTGGGCCGCGGACGGCAACATCTCCGGCGGGCCGGGCAGCCCTGTGGGGCTCGACTACGCCGCGGTGACCCCGAGCGGCGGACGGGTGACCTTCACCAAGTCCTGCTGAGCCCCGGCGGCCCCAGGGCCTCGGTGACGAGCTGGGCGGCCCGCCGCGGGTCGCCCAGCCGCAGGCCCCACGTCCGGGCCTGCGCCAGCACGTCGGCGATCGTCCGCAGCGCTGCGCCCGGGCTCTGCACCGAGGTGAACCCGCGGGGCAGCAGGGCACGCAGCGCCTCCGTGCGGTCGGCGGGCGCGAGCCGTGGTGGGCCCTCCGCCCGCCGCAGCAGCAGCACGTCGGTCACCGGCCCCGGCGTGCCGGAGGCCAGGGCCCCGAGGTCGACGGCCCGGACGAAACGCTCCCCGACCGCCTCGACGCCCCGGTCGTCCACGTCGAGCGCCCGGCGCGACCAGTCCGACAGCGCCAACGGCCGCGGGTAGGCCGCGGGTGGCCCGGCGTGCCACGGAAGCGCCAGCGCCTCGTCACTGACCAGCTCCCACCCCTCGAGCAGCAGCGCCGCGGTCAGCGTCGACTTGCCCGCGCCGGACACCCCGGGCACGGCGAGCGTCGAGCGGCCGAGGCTGAGCACGGCCGCGTGGTACGCCAGCAGCGGCGTGGCGGCGACCGCGGAGAGGTTCACCGCCGCGCACGCCTCGCCGACCGCCTCCGCGAGCGTGCGCGCCTGCACGGTGTGCGCCGGCGAGGCGACGTGCCACGGCCCCGTCCCCGTCACCCGGACGGTCACCCCGCGCTCGCCGCAGGGCGCCGCCGCGCAGTCCGCCCACAGCCGCTCCAGCACCTCGCCCAGCTCGGGGTCGTCGACCAGGAGGCGCATTGGGACGTCGAGGGCGCGCAGCGAGAAGGCCGGGCGTGGCCGGCCCGGCCCGGGCAGCAGCCCGGCGGCGACGAGCCCGTCCAGCAGCCGGCCGACGTCGTCGCGCAGGGCGTCGGCCGTCGTCCCGTACGCGGCGGCCAGCAGTGCGGTGAGCTCCTCGGCCGTGTGCTCGCCGTCGGCGAGCCGCCACACGTCGCTCGCTGTCGAGTTCAGAAACGCGACTTCGTCCGTGCAGGGAGAGTACGCGCTGATCAAGCCGTCGAGCTCGACGCTCACGACTCCCGGCAGCGGCGGCCCGACGCGAGGGGGTGACACCCGTCCAGCCTAGGGCGTGACCGGAGGGTCACGAAGCGTAGATCGTCGGCTCACCCGTACGGCAGACATCCGTACCGCTGTACGGGTGAAGCCAGGTTTGGTGAAGTCGAGGTGGCACTTCCCGGCACGGCGTCTTCCTACGCTGGAACGGCATTCTTCGACGACCAGGGAGCACGTGAATGACGAACGGGTCCGTGAGCACCGACGGGATGAGCCGCCGGGACGCGCTGAAGAAGGGCGTGCTGGTCGGCGGCGCGGTGTGGGCCGTGCCCGCCATCCAGGCGATCGGTGTCGGGGTCGCGGACGCCGCGTCCACCACGGCCCCGAAGCCGCCGACGCCCACCGTGCCGTCCCGGCCCACGCCCTGCGTTCCCGCCGCCGGCCTGCTGCTGTGCACGGTCTGGAAGTGGGGCTGGCCGTGCCTCGTCGGGGTCAGGATCGACGGCAACGGACGGATCGACTGCATCCCGACCGACCGGGACGACAAGGACGCCCGGTTCCTTCGCTCCCTGGGCTACTCCACCTGGTTCAAGCCCTCGGACCTCGGGCTGAGCGTCTCCGGCGGCTACCTCAGCGGCAGGACGGGGCTCTACCTGCTGCTCCCGACGCTGGCGAGCTTCGTCAAGGCGTGGGTGTCGGACGTCGACCTGTGCTCGCCGAGCAGCAGCTCGGGCCACGAGGAGGCGCACTGCTCCGGCGGCAGGGTCATCTTCAGCAAGTACGTCTGACGACGGGCTCGACGGCGTCAGGCCCCCGGGCCGGGAGGGGCGGTGCCGCCGCCCTCCCGGCCCGCGCGCGTCTGCGGGCGCGTCGCGCGCCGCTCCAGCACCAGGTGGAGCCGCCGGGCCCGGGCGAGCCGGCGGGCGCGGCGCGCCAGGTCGGCGTTCACACCGCCTCCCGCCGGGTCATCGGCAGCCGGCCGCGCGTCAGCAGCAGGGCCACGCCTCCGGCGAGCAGCGGCACGACCCCGATGATCGCCAGCAGTGACAGCCACGGGGCGACCAGGTCGTAGTCGGGCAGCGACCGGACGAAGGCGATCCCCGGCACCAGGCCCGCCAGCACCCCGAGCAGGGTCCCCAGCAGCGTGATGGTCAGCGCCTGCGCGGCCGCCAGCCAGCGGCGTACGCGAGGCGCGGCACCCACCGCGGCCAGCGTCGCGTGGTCCGGCCGGGCGTCGGCGAGGGCGAGCCCCGTCGCGACGCCCGCCGCGCCCAGCGTGATGACCGCCGAGGCGAGGACGAGCGCGAGCAGCCCCGGCCCGTACGAGCTGCGGTACCCGCGCTCCACGGACAGGTCGTACGGGCCGAGCCCGAACTGCTCGAGTGCGGCTGCTGCGGCGTCCTCCTCGCCCTGCGTGGGAACCCGGTCCAGGCGCAGGGCGAGCTGGCGGACCGTCGACCCGATCCCGAGCCGATCGGCCGTCCGCTCCGACATGAGGCTGGCGAAGGGCAGGTCCTGCACCCAGGCGGCCGGGACCGTGACGCGCTCGTCGGGCTGCGGCCCCGTCCACGTCGCCTCCTGGCCCGGCGGGGGCTCCTGGTCCAGGGCGTCCGGGCCGAACAGCTCGTACGTCGCGCGGCCGTCCTCGACCTGCGCCCGCCAGTTGAGCAGCACGCCGCCGGACGCGAGCACGTCGCGCTCCTGCTCGGTGAGCTGCACGCCGAGCCGCTCGGCCAGGGCGGCGTCACCGACGGCGCTGGTGGAGTTGCTGTAGCGCGTGCTCAGGTGGCTGATGACGCAGCGCCAGTCGTCGTCCCGCGCGCTGGCCCGGCCGTCCGGGCACCGGTTCGCCTCCGGCGTCACGAGGTTCGCCTGGGGGCAGCGGTCCGTCACGCACGCCCCCGCGACCCGCAACGGGATCACGTCCGCGACCGGCAGCTGCGCGGCCACGGCCCGCTCCACGTCCGCCGCCGGGACCACCCTGGTCGTGTGGTCGCCCTCGGCGTCGTAGCTCGTGGTCACGAGGCCCACGGAGGCGAACCGGTCCGGCAGGCTCGGGCGGTACTCCCGGCGGTCGTGGTCGTCGAAGGACTGCACCACGAAGCTCAGCGCCACGCTGCCGCTGACGGCGACCAGGACGGCCGCGACGGCAGGTGCCGTCCGTGCCCGGTGGCGCGCAGCGTCGCGGACCGCCAGGCGGGGCGAGAGCGGCAGCGCGTGGGCGAGGCGGCCGGCGAGCGCCACCACGGTGGGGGACAGCACGACCAGGCCGAGGATGGCCAGCACGGCACCGCCGGCGATGAGGCCTGCCACCACGTACGCGGTGCCGTCGGTCATGCCGTCGTCCGCCGCGAGCGCGACCGCCGAGCCGATGCCGGCGGCGACCACCCCGAGCACGCCGGTCAGCACCCCGATGACGGGGACGCGGCGGCGGACGTGCACCTCGTTGCGCCGCCCGGCGAGGGTGGCCACCACGTCCTGGCGGGCGGCGGCGCGGGCCGGCACGACGGCGGCGAGGACTCCGGTCAGGACGCCGACGAGCACGATGGGCAGCACTTCGAGCGGGCGCAGGTCGTAGCGGCCGGTGTCGGAGCCGACGTGGTGCAGCACCGGGACCGCGGCGAGAGCCAGCAGGCAGCCGAGGACGACCCCCACGGCGCCGGCCACGAGCCCGAGGACGAGCCCGCCCGCGAGGACCACGCGCCGGGCGTCACGCCGGTCACCGCCGACCGCCACCACGAGCGCGAGCGTCCGGGCCTGCCGCCGAGCACCGACCGCGAAGGCCGCGCCGGCGAGCAGGATCACCTCGAGGCACGCGAGCACCACGACCACGGTGATAGCGAGGATGGTGAACGCCAGTTCGCTGTTGCTGTTGGCCCATGCGTTGTCGGGGTCGGCGTAGAACGGCACCTCAGAGCGCGGCGGCGGGTTCTCCGCCACCTCACGGGAGAGCACGGCGACGCCGAGCTCGTTCAGCTCCAGGATGCGGTCCCAGGTGATGGGGGCGTCCACGACCCACAGGCTCTGCAGCGGGCGGCGGAAGCCCGGGTTGCCCGTCGCCTCCGCGAGTGCCCCCGGCAGCGCGACGACTTCCTGCGCGTGCGGGTCGGCCAGCCGATGGGCGATGCCCACGACGGTGAAGGCGGCTTCGGGCTCGGTGACGGTCAGGGTGTCGCCCTCGGCCAGCCCCGCCCGGTCGGCGAGCTTCGGGGTCAGCAGCACCTCGCCCGCCGCCTGCGGTCCGCGGCCCGAGTCGAGCGCCCACCGGCCCGCCATCGCCGGGTCCGCCGCCTCGGTCTCCGTCCAGCCGACCGAGCCGAGGCCGGTCCGCGTGCGCACGGTCACCGAGTCCGACGTCTCGGTCAGTGCCCGGGCCCCGGTAGGCACGAGCGCCTCGATGTCGACGGGCTCGCCGTCCCGTGCGGCCGAGTAGCTCCCCACGTCGCCGTCGGGGGTCTGGGTGATCGACGAGCCGTCGGAGGACCAGGACAGGAAGCGGTAGGAGGCCTGCCCCAGCTGGCGGTCGAGCTGCTCGTCGGGGTTGAGCTCGGCCGTGCGCCAGGCCACGGCCGCGAACGCCAGCGCCATCACCGGCAGGGCTACCATCGCGACGATCAGGAAGCTGCGGCCCTTCGCCCGCAGGGCGTCGCGACGCGCGATGCGCAGGGCTGCCGCCAGGCCGACCCGCGGCCCGCGCTTGGCCTCCTCGGGCGCCGCGGCGACGGGAGGGGGTGCGTACGCCGTCACCGGCCGGCCTCCAGCAGCACGTCCGCGCCGGGCGAGCTGCCCGTCTCGTCGACGACGACGCCGTCGCGCAGGAACACGACCCGGTCGGCCCAGGCGGCGTGGCGCGCCTCGTGCGTCACCAGGACCCCGGCCGCTCCCGCGTCGACTCGCGAACGCAGAAGCCGGAGAACGGCTTCGCCCGTCTCCGAGTCCAGGGCGCCGGTCGGCTCGTCGGCCAGCAGGAGCCGGCGCTGGCCCACGAGGGCGCGCGCGATGGCGACCCGCTGCTGCTGGCCGCCGGACATGTCGTCGGGGAAGCGGTCGGCGAGCTCGGCCAGCCCCACCTCCTCCAGGGCCACGAGCGCGTCGGCGCGCGCCGCCTTCGCGCGCGCACCGTCGAGCTCGCGGGGGAGCGCGACGTTCTCGGCAGCGGTGAGCGCCGGGATCAGGTTGAAGTCCTGGAAGACGTAGCCGAGCGAGCGCCGCCGCAGGGCCGCGAGCCCCTTGCGGCCCAGCGTGGACAGGGCGGTCCCCTCGACCACGACCTCGCCGCCGGTGGGGCTGTCGAGCCCCCCCGCGATGGTGAGCAGCGTGGACTTGCCGGAGCCGGACGGGCCCATGACGGCGACGAGCTCGCCCGGGCGGACCGCGAGCGAGACGCCGCGCAGGGCGTGCACGACGTTGTCGCCGGTGCCGTGCACCCGGCGGACGTCGCGCAGCTCGAGCACGGGCGCGGTTCCCTGCGTGTCGCTCATCGGCGTGCCTCCTTCGGCTGGCTGTCCTTCGTGGGGAGTGCGGGGGCGGTCGTCGACCGGTCGCGGGCCTCCGCCGCGGCCCGGGCCAGCCGCGCCTCGCAGGCGTCCAGCCACCGGACCTCCGCCTCCGCGGAGAAGACGAGCGAGTCCAGGACGAGCGTCCAGGCCAGGTCCGAGTCCCCGGCGCGCACCTTGAGCCGGGTGTAGTCCTGCAGCGCCCGGAGGGTGGCCGTGCGCTGGGCCTGGATGACGCCCCGCACGTCGACGCCGGGCACGGTGACCGCGAGCGCCAGCTTGATCGCCAGCTCGTCGCGCGGGGGCGAGGTGCGCTCCACCGGGCTGGCGAACCACGTCGCCACCTCTGCCCGGCCGGAGTCGGTGATCCGGTAGAAGACGTGGCCCTCGCCGTCGGTCGAGTCCGGCTCCACGAGGCCGTCGCGCTCCAACCGGGCGAGCGTCGTGTAGACCTGCCCGACGTTGAGCGGCCACGTGGACCCGGTGCGCTCCTCGAAGGCTGACCGCAGCTGGTAGCCGTAGCTGGGGCCCTCCTCGAGGAGGGCGAGCAGGCTCTGCCGGACGGACATGGGCGCTCCCTTGCATACTCGGTATGGCACTCCAGGTATACCCCGTATGCAGCGGCGGGTCCAGGGCCGGGAAGTTCCCCGCTAGGCGATTCCTGGGATCGGCCGCCGTTGCGTGCTGCGTCACACTCCACGGGCCGACGACCTGAGGAGACGCCGTGCCGCAGCCGCTGGTCCTGCTGTCCGCGGGCGGGTACCGCTCCGGCTCGACCCTGCTCTACAACCTGCTCGGGGAGTACGTGGAGCTGGCCAACACGGGGCGGCGCATCGGGTACGTCGAGCCCGGGCAGGTCCCGCTCCTCGCCGGCCCCGCGTGGTCCTTCGTCGAGGCGATGGGCGTCGCCGTCGGGAAGGCGCACCACACGCCGGCCATCCCGGAGGGCGGCGACTGGTCGCCGCTCCTGGACGGCCGGCTCCTGCCGGTGTGCACCGTCCGCGACTGGCGGGACGTGCTGCACTCGTTCTCCCGGGCGTTCGGGCAGCCTCCGGCAGAGGTGCTCGCCTCCCGCCGGTGGCGCGTGAACCTCGACAACGTCCGTTGGTGGCGCGACTCCGGCGCGGTGATGGTCGGCTACGAGCGGCTGCTGACCGCGCCCGAGGACGTGCTCGTGGAGGTGGCCGCGGCCGCCGGGATGGCGGTGGACCCCGGTGCGGCGGTGCGGGCGTGCGCCGCCGCCGGAGCCGATGGGGCCGGCGGCGTACCGGGCACGACCGTAGCCCCGCTGTCCACCGATGCCGACCGGCGAACCTTGATGCACGAAGGGCACGTCTGCACTCCGCACGGAGGGGGGTGGCGGCAGTGGGACGCCGCCACGCTCGCCTCCGTGGATGCCGTCCTGGCCCCGCTGGCCGAGGAGTTCGCTACCGCCCCCGACGGGGCTGCCGCCCCGGCCGCCTGCGCAGGGGCCGGCGCGCGCGGGGCGTAGCCGCCGGCTGCCGGGCGACCGGGGCGCGCCAGTCGAACGCCATCGCCGCAACACGGAGCAGGAAGACCGCCGACGCGGCGAGCAGCCCGGCCGTCGGCGTGTAGGCCCCGAGATTCTCCAGCGTGGAGACCAGCCCGGCGCCGAGCGCGGCGGGGACGGCGTACAGGTCGCTGTCGGCGCGGACCAGCACGGGGGTCTCGCGGGCGACCACGTCGCGCAGCACCCCGCCGCCGACGCACGTGACCACCCCGAGGAACGCCGCCTGCACCGGGTCGAGGCCGGCCTCGCTCGCGAGCAGGGTCCCGGTCACGCTGAAGAGCGCGAGCCCCGCCGCGTCGAGCAGCAGCACCACGCGGAACGCCCGGTTGATCAGCGGGTGCGCGACCATCGCCACCAGCGCGGCGACGACGGGCAGGACGAGCAGCTCGAGGTCGCGGAAGGCCGCCGGTGGCGTGGCGCCGATGAGCAGGTCCCGGATCACCCCGCCGCCCAGCGCGGTCAGCAGCGCGAGCAGCACGATCCCGACGACGTCGAAGCCCTTGCGGATCGCCAGCGTGGCCCCGGACAGCGCGAACGCGACGATCCCGGCGAGCTCGAGGGCGTGCTGCGCGTCGCCCGCGTCGAGGGTGTCCACGGGCACAGCCTGCCGCAGCGGGCCCCGTCGGCCGCTTGCCTCCCGCGCCAGCCCCTCGGGTGGCCCGCGGCGCGTCGGCAGGAGGGCACCCTCTCGCCGCTGGACGCCCACGAGGTGCCCGCTCTCGGACGGGGGGCGGCCGGGCAGCCGGGGGGCGGTCGGGCGGACGCATAGGATGCCCCTGCACTGCGACGGCAGTGGAGGAAGCCGGTGCGATTCCGGCGCGGTCCCGCCACTGTCACCGGGGAGCAAGGCCCCACGCACGGCCACGGTCGCTCCGGCGGTTGGAAGGCCGGGGCCGCGCGCCGATCCGGAAGCCAGGATTACTCCCGCCGTCGCCGACCGGAACTTCGGGCGTGGAAACCCGAGGGAAGGAACCGCGGCATGCGCGTCACGCTGTCGGGGCGGCGGCGATGACCGCCGCGCCCGCCTCGACCCAGTACCCGTTCTCCGCCGTCGTCGGCCTCGACGACCTGCGGCTGGCCCTGCTGCTCAACGCCGTCTCCCCGGCGGTGGGCGGCGTGCTCGTCCGCGGCGAGAAGGGCACCGCCAAGTCGACCATCGTGCGCGCGCTCGCCGCGCTGCTGCCCGCGGTCGCCGTCGTCACCGGCTGCCGGTTCTCCTGCGACCCGGCCGCGCCGGACCCCGCCTGCCCCGACGGGCCGCACGAGCCCGGCGTCCCCGGCGCGCACCGGCCCGCCGCTCTGGTGGAGCTCCCGGTGGGGGCCTCGGAGGACCGCGTCGTCGGCTCGCTCGACCTCGAGCGCGCGCTCGCTGAGGGGGTCAAGGCGTACGAGCCGGGGCTGCTCGCCGCCGCGCACCGCGGCCTGCTCTACGTCGACGAGGTCAACCTGCTCTCCGACCACCTGGTCGACCTGCTGCTGGACGCCGCCGCCATGGGACGCGCACACGTCGAGCGGGAGGGGGTCTCGGTGTCGCACGCCGCCCGCTTCCTGCTCGTCGGCACCATGAACCCGGAGGAGGGCGAGCTGCGCCCGCAGCTGCTCGACCGCTTCGGGCTGACCGTGGAGGTCCGCGCCACCCGCGAGCCGGGCGAGCGGGCCGAGGTCGTACGCCGCAGGCTGGCGTACGAGGCCGACCCCGCCGCGTTCGCCGCCCGGTGGGTCTCGGCGGACGCCGCCCTCGCCGCGCGGATCGTCGCCGCCCGCGAGCGGCTGCCGCACGTCGTCCTGTCCGACGCCGCCCTGCGCCAGGTGACCACCGTCTGCGCGGCCTTCGACGTCGACGGGCTGCGCGCCGACCTGGTGACGGCACGGACCGCCGTCGCCCTGGCGGCGTGGCACGGCCGCGACGAGGTGCTCCCCGAGGACGTCCGCCAGGCCGCCCTGCTCGCGCTGCCGCACCGCCGCCGCCGCAACCCCTTCGACGCCCCCGGGCTGGACGAGGACGCGCTCGACGACGCGCTCGACGCGGCCCAGCAGGGCTCGCCCGAGGGCCCGGAACACGACGGGCCGGACGACGACGGGCCGGACGAAGACGGGCCCGGTGGGGGCGTGGACGCGTCGGGCGCGGCGCCCCCGCCGGGGGCCGGCCCCGACAGTGCGGCGCCGGGCCCCGAGGCCACCCCCTCGTCCCCGACACCTCCGGCCCCGCCCCCCGGCTCCGCCGCGAGCGGTGATCATGGGGATCTCAGCGGCGACACCGGCGTGTCGCGCGGAAAGCCTCATGATCAGCGTGAGTCGGCCGGTGACGCCGCCGCCCCGGCCACGCCCGAGCCCGTGGCCACCGCGACCGCGCCGTACCGCGTGCGCACCCTCCACGTCCCCGGAGTGGGCGAGGGGGTGGCGGGCCGTCGGTCGGCGACGCGCGGCAGCGGAGGGCGCACCGTCCGGGCGCAGCGGCCCGCCGGCAAGGTCACCGCCCTGCACCTGCCCGCGACCCTTCAGGCGGCCGCCCCGCAGCAGCGCGCCCGCGGCCGCGTGGGCCGGGGGCTGGTGCTCGCGCGCGACGACCTGCGCGCGGCTGTCCGCGAGGGGCGCGAGTCCAACCTCGTGCTCTTCTGCGTCGACGCCTCGGGCTCGATGGCAGCTCGACAAAGGATGGGCGCGGTCAAGGGCGCCGTTCTCTCGCTGTTGCTTGACGCCTACCAGCGACGTGACAAGGTCGGGCTCGTGACGTTCCGCGGGCGCGGTGCCGAGGTGGCCCTCCCGCCGACGTGGTCGGTCGAGGCAGCGGCCACGCGGCTCGAGGCGCTGCCGACCGGCGGCCGCACCCCGCTGGCCGCCGGGCTGCTCAGGGCCCACGACGTGCTGCGCGTCGAGCGGGTCCGGGACCCGCGGCGCCGGCCGCTCCTCGTGGTCGTCACCGACGGCCGGCAGACGACGAAGGGTGACCCGGCGCAGGCCGCCGGGCTGCTCGCGGCCCAGGGCGTGGCGAGCGTCGTCGTGGACTGCGAGTCGGGGCCGGTACGCCTCGGCCTGGCCGTCGAGCTCGCCGCCCGCCTCGGCGGCCCGGCGATCCGGCTCGAGGAGCTCGCCGCGGACTCGCTGGCCGGGCTCGTGCGCGACGTGCGCGGAGCGGCCTGATGCCGCAGGGCAAGCCCACGAGCGTCCCGGACGACGGCCTCACCACGCGTCAGCGCCGCAACCGTGCCCTCCTCGTCGTCCACACCGGTGAGATGAAGGGGAAGTCGACTGCTGCCTTCGGCCTCGCCCTGCGCGGCTGGAACCAGGGATGGCCGATTGGTGTGTTCCAGTTCGTGAAGTCGGCGAAGTGGAAGGTCGGCGAGGAGGCCGCCTTCCGCGCGCTCGGGCGGCTGCACGAGCAGACCGGCGAGGGTGCCCCGGTGGCCTGGCACAAGATGGGCGAGGGCTGGTCGTGGATCCAGCGCGCCGGCTCCGAGCAGGACCACGCGGCCGACGCCCGTGAGGGCTGGGAGCAGGTCAAGCGCGACCTGGCCGCGGAGGCGTACAAGGTCTACGTGCTCGACGAGTTCACCTATCCCATGAAGTGGGGCTGGGTCGACGTCGACGACGTCGTGGCGACGCTGCGCGACCGCCCCGGGGCCCAGCACGTGGTCATCACCGGACGGGACGCCGACCCACGGCTGGTCGAGGCCGCGGACCTGGTGGTGGAGATGACGAAGGTGAAGCATCCGATGGACGTCGGCCAGAAGGGGCAGCGGGGGATCGAGTGGTGAGCAGCGGATCCGTCCCGCGCTTCGTCGTCGCGGCGCCGTCGAGCGGCCATGGGAAGACGACGGTGGCCACCGGGCTGCTGGCGGCGTTCGCGAGCCGCGGGCTCGCCGTGTCGCCGCACAAGGTCGGCCCGGACTACATCGACCCCGGCTACCACGGGCTGGCGGCGGGGCGGGTCGGGCGCAACCTCGACGCCTACCTCTGCGGCCCCGAGCGCATGGTGCCGCTCTTCCTGCACGGCGCCGCCGGTGCCGACCTCGCGGTCGTCGAGGGGGTGATGGGCCTGTACGACGGCGCGACCGGCCACGGCGAGCTGGCGTCGACGGCGCACATCGCCAAGCTGCTGCGGGCGCCCGTCGTCCTCGTCGTCGACCCCAAGGCGCAGGGGCGGTCCGCCGCCGCCCTCGTGCACGGGTTCGCGACGTTCGACCCCGACGTCCGCATCGGCGGGGTCATCCTCAACCGCGTCAGCTCCGAGCGGCACGAGGAGATCGTGCGCCAGGCGCTCGAGGAGATCGGCGTCCCGGTGCTGGGGTGCCTGCCGCCCTCGGACGCGATCTCGGCGCCCTCGCGCCACCTGGGCCTCGTCCCCGTCGCCGAGCGCAGCGCGGCCTCGGTCGCGACGGTGCGCGCGCTCGGCGAGCTGGTGTCGGCCTGCGTCGACCTCGAGGGCGTCCTCGAGGTGGCGCGCAGCGCGGGAGGGCTGAGCGACGCGCCCTGGGACCCGCGAGTCGCGATCGGGGAGCCGGCCGGTGGCCGCCCCCGCATCGCTGTCGCGGCCGGGGCCGCGTTCACCTTCTCCTACGCCGAGACCTCCGAGCTGCTGACCGCCGCCGGGGCCGAGGTGGTGCACGTCGACCCGTTGCGCGACGAGACCCTGCCCGAGGGCACCGCCGGCCTGGTCGTCGGCGGCGGCTTCCCCGAGATGTACGCCGCGGAGCTCTCGGCGAACGAGCAGCTGCGGGCGGCGGTGTCGCGGCTCGCGGCGTCGGGGGCGCCGGTCGCCGCCGAGTGCGCCGGGCTGCTCTACCTCGCGAAGGCCCTGGACGGGCAGCCGATGTGCGGCGTGCTCGACATCGACGCCCGGATGACGGGCAACCTGACCCTGGGCTACCGGGACGCCGTCGCGGTCAGCGACAACTCGCTGGCCGTCGAGGGGCAGCGCGTGCGGGGGCACGAGTTCCACCGCACCGCCTGCAGCCCGCCCGCCGGGCAGCTGCCCGCGTGGCAGTGGCGCGCGGGTTCCTCCGAGGGCTTCGTGCAGGGCGGCGTGCACGCGTCGTACCTGCACGTCCACTGGGCCGGCGCCCCCAAGCTCGCCCGCCGCTTCACCGAGTTCGCCGCCCGCGTCGAGGCCGCTGCATGACCCCGCGGCTGGTCGGTGTCGGCGTGGGGCCGGGCGACCCGGAGCTGGTCACGGTCAAAGCAGTACGCGTGATGCAGGAATCCGACGTCGTGCTCGTTCCGGTCATGGGTGACGACGTCGTGGGACGGGCCGAGGAGGTCGTGCGCCGCCACGTCGACGCGTCGAAGGTGCGGCGGGCGGTCTTCGCGCTCAGCGACCGCGGCGGGCTCACCGCGCGGCGCGAGGAGGCGTGGGACGCGGCGGGCCGCGCGGTCGCCGACGCGTTCGCGTCGGGGGCCTCGACCGTCTCGTTCGCGACCATCGGGGACCCCAACGTCTACTCGACGTTCGCCTACCTCGCCGCGACCGTCCGCACGCTCGTGCCCGGGGTCGAGGTGGGCACGGTCCCCGGCATCACCGCGATGCAGGACCTCGCGTCCCGCAGCGGCACGGTCCTCTGCGAGGGGACCGAGTCGCTGGCGCTGCTGCCGCTGACCGCGGGCCTGCCGGCCTACGAAGCGGCACTGGCGAGCTTCGACACGGTGGTCGCCTACAAGGGAGGCCGCCACCTGCCGGCGGTCGTCGAGGCGCTGCGCGCCGCCGGACGGCTCGACGACGCGGTCTTCGGGGCCGCGATGGGCCTGCCCGACGAGGACGTCCGGCCGCTGGCCGACGTCGAGCACGGCGTCGAGGCGCCGTACCTGTCGACGGTGGTCGCGCCGGCCCGTCGTCACACCGGACGTGGAGGGAAGCTGTGAGCCGGGGAAAGGTCACCTTCGTCGGCGCCGGGCCGGGCGCCGCGGACCTGCTGACCTTCCGCGCCGCGCGCGCGATAGGCGAAGCGGACATCGTCATCTGGGCCGCCAGCCTGGTTCACGAGGACGTCCTGCAGCACGTGCGCGAGGGGGCGGAGGTCGTCGACTCGGCGCAGCTGCCGATGGAGGGCGTGCTGCCGCTCTACCAGCGCGCGCTCGCCGAGGGGCTGCGCGTCGCCCGCATCCACTCCGGCGACCCGGCACTGTGGGGCGCGGTCCAGGAGCAGCTCGACCGCTGTCGCGAGCTCGGCCTCGAGACCGAGATCGTGCCCGGAGTCAGCGCCTTCAGCGCAGTGGCAGCGATCGTGCAGCGCGAGCTGACGATTCCCGAGGTCGCCCAGTCGGTGATCCTGACGCGGCTCGGGGGAGGCAAGACCCCCATGCCCGCCGGGGAGGAGACGCGCGACTTCGCCCGCCACGGGACGACGATGGCGCTCTTCCTGTCCGCGGCCCGCTCGGGGCAGCTGCAGGAGGAGCTGCTCGAGGGCGGCTACAGCGAGGACACACCGGTGGTCATCGCCTACCAGGCGACCTGGCCCGACGAGCTCGTCGTGCAGTGCACGGTCGGCACGCTCGAGGACACGGTCAAGGAGCACAAGCTCTGGAAGCACACGCTCTTCCTCGTCGGCCCCGCGCTCACCGCGGGCGGCACGCGCTCCCACCTCTACCACCCCGGGCACTTCCACGGGTTCCGCAGGGCGGACCCGGAGGCGCGGCGGGCGCTCCGGGCGTCCCGGCAGGCCGGCGAGGGAGCACCGTGACCGGCACGGTCACGGTCGTCGGGTACGACGGCTCCCCCCTCGGCGCGGACGCGTCGCGCGCACTGGCCGGGGCGACCCTGGTGGTCGGCGGGCGCCGTCACCTGGACGCCGTCGCCGTGCCGGCGACGGCCCGCACCGTCGTCATGGGCCCGCTGTCGCCGGCGGTCGAGGAGCTGGCCCGGCACGACGGCGAGGCCGTCGTCGTGGCCAGCGGCGACCCCGGGTTCTTCGGCATCGTGCGCGCGCTGCGCGAGGCCGGGCTCGACCCGCGCGTGCTCCCGGGGGTGTCGTCCGTGGCGCTGGCCTTCGCGCGCGTCGGGCTGCCCTGGGACGACGCCCTCGTCGTCTCCGCGCACGGCCGCGACCTGGCCGCCGCGGTGAACGCCTGCCGCGCCCACCCCAAGGTCGCGGTGCTCACCGGCCCGGGCGCGGGGCCGGCGGAGATCGGCGCCGCCCTCGGTGCCACCGCGCGCCGCATGGTGGTCTGCGAGCGGCTCGGCACGGACGAGGAGCGGGTGACCGCGATCAGCGTGCAGGACACCGCCCGGGCCTGGGCCGACCCCAACGTGACCCTGGTGCTCGACGACGAGCGGCTCGCGACCCGGGTCGGCTCGGCCTGGCCCCGGGCGGCCGCCCCGGACGCCTGGGCTCTTCCGGAATCCGAGTTCGCCCATCGCGACAGCATGGTCACCAAGGCCGAGGTGCGCGCGCTGGCCCTGGCGCGGCTCGCGCCCCGTCCCGGCCTGCTCGTGTGGGACGTCGGGGCGGGCAGCGGGTCCGTGGCCGTCGAGTGCGCCCGCTTCGGCGCGGCAGTGGTCGCCGTCGAGCGCGACGCGGACCAGTGCCGCAGGGTCGACGCGAACGCCCGGCGTCACGGCGTCAGCGTCGACGTCGTCGCCGGCTCGGCACCGGCGGCCCTCGACACACTGCCCGACCCGGACGCCGTGTTCGTCGGAGGGGGAGGCCCCGACGTGGTCGCCGCCTGCGCGCGCCGCAAGCCGGCCCGCGTCGTGGCGGCCCTCGCCGCGGTCGACCGGCTCGCGCCGGTGCGCGATGCGCTGTCGGGCGGCGGGTACGCGGTCGACGGCACGTTGCTCCAGTCGTCCCGCATGCGGGCGCTGCCCGACGGCTCCACCAGGCTCGCCGCGGAGAACCCCGTGCTCCTCGTGTGGGGGGAGCGGCTGTGATCGGCCTGGTCGCGGTCACCGCCGCCGGACGGGCCGCCGCCGCGCAGCTCGCCGCCGCCTGGCCGGAGGAGGCCCGCCGCTACGACGGTGCCGCCGCCGAGGCGCTCGCCCGAGCGTGGCGGGAGTGCGACGGCATCGTCGCCTTCCTCGCCGTCGGCGCGACCGTGCGGCTCGTCGCCCCGCTGCTGCAGGACAAGGCGAGCGACCCGGGCGTCGTGTGCGTCGACGAGTCGCGCCGGCACGCGGTCGCCCTCGTGGGCGGGCACGGCGGCGGCGCCAACGCCCTGGCCGAGCGCGTCGCCGCCGCCCTCGGTGCGACGCCCGTCATCACCACGGCCACCGACGCCACGGGCATCCCTGGCCTGGACACCCTCGGCTGGCCGGTGGAGGGCGCCGTCGCGGCCGTGAGCCGTGCGCTGCTGGACGGCGACCCGGTCCGGCTGCAGGCCGACGCGACGTGGCCGCTGCCGGCGCTCGCCGTCGACCCGCACGCGAGCGGGGACGCCACCCTCCTCGTGACCGACCGCGTCGTCGAGCCGTCCGCCGCCACCGCCGTGCTGCGCCCGCCGTCGATCGTGGTCGGCGTCGGGGCCAGCCGCGGTGTCCCGGCCGACGAGGTGCTCGCCCTCGTCGACGCGGCGCTGGCCGAGGCCGGCGTCTCGGCCGCCTCCGTGCGGCACCTCGCGACCGTCGACCTCAAGGCCGACGAGGCCGGGATCGTCGAGGCCGCACGCCTGCGCGGCTGGCCGCTGGTGACGTACCCCGCCGCCGCTCTCGCCGCGGTGGACGTGCCCAACCCGAGCTCGGTCGTCCTGGAGGAGGTCGGCACCCCGAGCGTCGCGGAGGCCGCGGCGCTGTCCGGAGGCACGGCCGAGCTGCTCGTGCCGAAGCGCAAATCAGCGATGTCGACTGCGGCAGTCGCACGGCACCGCCCGCGCGGCCGGCTCGCGCTGGTCGGGCTCGGCCCCGGGGCGCGCGACCTCGTCACACCGCGGGCCGTCGCCGAGCTGGCCCGGTCCTCCGTCGTCGTCGGGCTCGACCAGTACGTCGACCAGGTCCGCGACCTGCTGCGGCCCGGCACGCGCGTGCTCGTCTCCGGCCTGGGGGACGAGGAGGCCCGTGCCCGGCTGGCCGTCGAGCAGGCTCGGCAGGGCCATGCCGTCGCGCTCATCGGCTCCGGCGACGCCGGCGTCTACGCCATGGCCAGCCCGGCCCTCGACGTCGCCGGTCACGACATCGACGTGGTGGGCGTCCCCGGCGTCACGGCCGCCCTGGCCGCCGCGGCGCTGCTCGGCGCGCCGCTCGGGCACGACGCGGCGTACATCAGCCTGTCGGACCTGCACACGCCGTGGGAGGCGATCGAGGCCCGCGTGCGCGCCGCGGCCGAGGGCGACTTCGTGACCGTGTTCTACAACCCGCGCAGCCGGGCCCGGGACTGGCAGCTGCCGAAGGCGATCGGCCTGCTGGCCGGGCACCGGCCGCCGGACACGCCGGTCGGCGTCGTGCGCAACGCGACGCGGGACGGGCAGCGGGTGCTGCTGACCACCGTCGCGCAGCTGGACCCCGACGACGTCGACATGTACTCCGTCGTGCTCGTCGGCAGCAGCAACACCCGGATGGTGGGCGGCCGCATGGTGACCCCGCGCGGGTACCGGTGGATGCGATGAGCCGCCCCGGAACCCGCACCGTGCACCCCATCGAGCAGGAGTCGTACGCGATCCTGCGCTCCCGGGTCGACACCTCGGGCCTGCCGCCGCTGACGCGGGCCGTCGTCGAGAGGGTCGTGCACGCCAGTGCGGACCTGGACTACGTGCAGGACCTGGCCTGCGCCGAGGGCGACCTCGAGCGCGGGCTGGCCGCCCTCCGGGCCGGGGCCCCCGTGGTCGCGGACGCCGAGATGGTGGCGGCCGGCATCACGTCCCGCCCGGTGCTGTGCCGGGTGCGGACGGCGCAGCCGCGGCCGGGGGAGACGCGCTCTTCCGCGGGCTTCCGCGAGGCGCTCGGCGAGGTCGGCCACGGTGCGGTGTGGGTCGTGGGCAACGCCCCGACGGCGCTCTTCACCCTGCTGGAGCTGGACGCGCGACCGGCGCTGGTCGTCGGGCTCCCGGTCGGCTTCGTCGGGGCCGCAGAGTCGAAGGCCGCGCTCCGGGCCTCCGGCCTGCCGTCGGTCAGCAACGCTTCGGAGAAGGGCGGCTCGGCGGTCGCCGCCGCCGCGGTCAACGCGTTGCTCTACGTGGAGGAGGCGCAGTGACGGCCGTACGCCCCCCGCTGCTCCTGCTGGCCGTCCCCGCCGACGCGGGGGAGCAGGCCGACCTGCTCGCCGAGCGGCTGAGCAAGCGGCTGGTCGCCGAGGGCGTCGAGGTCCTGTCGTCCTCGCCCGGGCCCGATGCGCCCGGGCCCGGGCCCGTCGGCGTCCCGCTCGTCCTGCTCGCGGCCGGCTGGGAGGCGCCCGCGGGCCGACGCGTCGCCCGGCCGTTCGGCCCGCATCCCACCCTGTTGCGGCTGCTCGAGGAGCGCGTCGACGCCGCGCTCGCCGGGGCCGGCCGGGCCGACAGCGCCGTCGTGCTGGTCGGCCACGGGCCCGACGAGCCGCAGGCCAACGCCGAGACGGTGAAGGTGGCGCGGATGCTGTGGGAGGGGCGGGGCTTCGGCCTCGTCGAGCCGGCGTTCGTGCAGGCCGGGCCGTCCGTCGAGGCCGCGCTCGAGCGGTGCCGCCGGCTGGGCGCGGAGCGCGCGGTCGTCGTGCCGTACTCCCTCTTCACGCCGCTCGGGCCGATGCCGACCTCCGGGCTCGCCGACGTCCGGGCCGCTGCCCCGGTGGGCGACTGCGACGGGCTGGCCGACCTCGTGCTCGAGCGCTACGCCGAGGTGCTGGACGGGGACCTCAGGTCGAACTGCAATTCCTGTTTCTACCGTCCGAAGTTCACCGCGCATGCCCACTGACGTCGACCTGGGACACCACGGCGACAGGGACGTCGCCCCGGGGCTCGTCGACCTCGCGGTGAACGTCCGGGCCGGCGCCCCGCCGTCCTGGCTGCTCGCCCGGCTCACCGGCGCGCTCGGGCGGCTCGCGGCGTACCCGGACCAGAGCTCGGCCCGGGCGGCGGTCGCGGCCAGGCACGGGCGTCCGGCCGGGTCCGTGCTCCTCACCGCGGGCGCGGCCGAGGGGTTCGTGCTGCTGGCCCGCACGCTGCGCCCCCGCCGTGCGGTGGTCGTCCACCCGCAGTTCACGGAGCCGGAGGCGGCCCTGCGCGCCGCCGGTCATGAGGTGGAGCGCGTGGTGCTGGCGCCGCCCTTCAGGGTGGGCCCCGGCCTCGTCCCCGAGGACGCGGACCTCGTCGTCGTCGGCAACCCGACGAACCCGACCTCCGTCCTGCACCCCGCGTCGACGCTCTCCGCGCTCTGCCGCCCGGGGCGGGTCGTCGTCGTCGACGAGGCCTTCATGGACGCCGTGCCCGGGGAGGCGGAGTCCCTGGCCGGCCGCTCGGACCTGCCGGGGCTCGTCGTCGTCCGCAGCCTCACCAAGACGTGGGGGCTGGCCGGGCTGCGCGTCGGCTACCTGCTCGCCGACCCCGCGCTGGTGGCCCGGCTGCAGCAGGCGCAGCCGCTCTGGCCGCTGTCGGCACCCGCGTTGGTCGCCGTCGAGGCGTGCAGTGCCCCTTCCGCGGTCGAGGAGTCGGCGACGTGGGCCCGGGGCATCGTGGCCCACCGCGAGCACCTGGCGGAGGCGCTCGCGGGCGTGCCCGGCGTCGACGTCGTCCCGGATGCCCGGGGGCCGTTCCTGCTCCTGCGCACCCCCGTCGACGTCCGCAGCGCATTGCGTGACGTCGGCTTCGCCGTACGCCGCGGTGACACCTTCCCCGGCCTCGGGCCGGAGTGGGCCCGTGTGGCGGTCCGGGACCCGGACACGTCCGACGCCTTCGTCCGGGCCTTGCGCGGCGCGCTCGGGCAGCCCGCACCGGCCGGTGACGGCGGGCGCCCGGTCGGCTCGGTCGCCCTCGTCGGCGGCGGGCCCGGCGACCCGGCCCTGCTGACCGTGCGCGGCCTGCAGTTGCTCGCCGCCGCGGACGTCGTGGTCGCCGACCGGCTCGGCCCGACCACCGTGCTCGACGGGCTGGCCCCGGGGGTGAAGGTCGTGGACGCCTCGAAGACCCCGGGCGGTCGGACCGTTCCCCAGGAGGAGACCAACGCCCGCCTCGTCTCGCTGGCTCGCGAGGGCAAGCGGGTCGTCCGCCTCAAGGGTGGTGACCCGTACGTCTTCGCCCGCGGCTGGGAGGAGCTGGCGGCCTGCCGGGCGGCCGGCGTACCCGTCGAGGTGGTGCCCGGGGTCACCAGCGCGCTGGGCGCCCCGGCCGCCGCGGACGTGCCGGTCACCCACCGCGAGCTGGCCCAGGAGTTCGTCGTCGTCTCCGGCCACGTGCCGCCCGGGGACCCGCGCTCGACGGTCGACTGGGACGCGCTCGCCCGGCTGAACGGCACGCTGGTCCTGCTCATGGCGGTCGACCGGCTGCCCGCGATCAGCGCGGCCCTCGTCGCCGGGGGCCGGGGCGGGGACACACCGGTCGCGGTCGTGCAGCAGGGGACGCTGGAGGGCCAGCGCGTCCTGCGCACCACGCTCGCGGCGGCCGGGGACGACTGCGCCCGCGCGGGCGTACGGCCTCCGGCGGTCGTCGTCGTCGGCGCCGTGGCCGGGCTCGTCGCCGGCTGAGCAGCCCGGTCTGTGTCCGGTGTGAAAACTCTTCGCCCGCCGTGCCGCGCGGTCGCTTCCCGGCATTGACAGCAGTTCCGGGCGGCAACAGGATACGCGTGCTTCGTCCGGTTCGGCGGGATCGTGTGGCGCTTCTCCCGCAGGGCCGGGCTTTCCTCTGTGCCGACCCGCAGGGAGTTCCGCGTTGTCCCCGAGCACTCCGAACCCACCGGCTGCGCGGCGCTCACTGCGCCGGCTGCCGCTGGCCCTGGCCGCCGCTCTCGTCCTCACCCTGCTGACGCCGTTCGCCGGGGACCGGAGCGCGCAGGCCGCGGGCGGCACGTCGCTGCCGAGCGGCCGGACGGCCTACCGCACGCTGGACGACTTCAACGCGGAGATGTCCGCCCTCGCCGCCTCGCACCGCACGACGGTCAAGCACTTCACGCTGCCCTACCGCTCCAGCCAGGGCCGCCCCGTCCACGGCATCGAGGTCACGCACGGGGCGCACAGCACGTCCGACGGCAAGCCGGTGCTCTTCATGATGGGCGCCATCCACGGCAACGAGAAGCCCTCGGCCGAGCACACGTTCGAGTTCGCGCTCGACCTGGTGCAGAACGACGGCGTCGACCCCACGATCACCCGTCTGCTGGACGAGGTGCGGGTCGTCTTCGTGCCGATCGTGAACGTCGACGGCTACGCGCTCAACAAGCGGCAGAGCTGCCCGGCGCTGCCCGCGGAGTGCACCGCACGCAACGGCTACGACCTCAACCGGAACTACCCGTTCGGCTGGGGCGGGCAGCCGGCGGCCGCGGGGCCCGCGCCCGGCTCGGAGCCGGAGAACAAGAACGTCATGTGGCTGATCAGCAACCGGCAGGTCACGTCGTTCGCGACCAACCACACCTCCGGCCACATCCTGCTGCGCCCGGTGCTCGAGACGCGCGCCGGCTACGCGCCCGACGAGGAGCTCTACGCCGCGCTCAGCAAGGAGCTCGGCGACCTCAACGGCTACGTCCCCGGCGTCTCCGCCTACGACTACCAGACCACCGGGGAGACGATCGACTGGTCGTACTTCGCGACCCGCGGCTTCGCGTACACCTTCGAGATCGTGACCGGCGGGTCGGCACCGGCCTTCCAGCGGGTCGTCGACGACTACCTCGGCATCGGCCAGTACGCCGGCGGGTCGAACCGCGCGGCATTCCTCAAGCTCCTCGAGCAGACGGCGCGCACCAGCCTGCACTCGATCATCGAGGGCGACGCCCCGCGCGGCGCGACCGTACGGATCACCAAGGACTTCGACCTCTGGACCGCCCCCGAGGCGAACGCCGGAACTCCGCTTCGCGTGCCGACGCATCTCGAGTCCGCGCTGTTCGCCGCCCGCGGCTCGTTCCGCTGGCACGTCAACCCGTCGGTGCGGCCGCGCCCGGCGTACACCGGGACCGGGGTCGTCGCCACCGGCCCCGGTCAGTTCCTCCAGGAGCGCTGGACTCTGACCTGCGCGACACCGGACGGCGAGGTGCTGCAGTCCACGTCCGTCCTCGTCGACCTCGGCCGGCAGGCGGACGTCGACCTGTCCGAGTGCCGCTCGGAGTTCCCCTCCTACGAGGAGCTCGCCGCGACGATCCGGTCCTACGCCGACGCGGGGAGCTTCGGCGCGTCGACGGAGGCCGGCCTGCTCGAACGACTGCAGAAGGCTTCGGCCATGGCGGGCGCGGGCCGGGAGGAGCCGGCCATCGGCTACACCGGTCAGCTCATCGCCCGCGCCAAGAACCAGATCCGGCACGACACCGCGGCCCGCGACGCCATCGTCGCCGCGGCCGAGGAGCTCGTGCGGGTGCAGCAGGCGCTGGAGGACGAGGAGCTGCGCGTCTCCTGACCCCGGAGCAGACTCCGGAGCGCATGCGCACGGCCCCTCGGGTGCCTACCCGGGGGCCGCGCCGTGCCCTGCTGCACTGCGAGCGTCCCCTATAGGGTCCGGCCCGTGACGTGGCCCGCGCCTGCCGCCCTTCCCGTCGAGGCGTACGCGGCCACGCGGCGCGCGTGCTACACCGGCTACGTCACCCAGGCCATCGTGAACAACCTGGCACCGCTGCTCTTCATCGTCTTCCAGACGCGCTACGACGTGCCGCTGGAGATGCTCGGCCGGCTCGTGCTGCTCAACTTCGGCGTGCAGCTGCTGACCGACGTCGTCGCGGTCCGGTTCGTCGGCCGGGTCGGCTACCGGCGGCCGCTGGTCCTGGCCCACGTCCTCAGCGTCGCGGGCCTCGTCCTGCTCGCCGCCGCGCCCGCGCTCGCGCCGTCGGCGTACGCCGGGCTGGCCGTCGCGGTCGTGGTCTACGCGATCGGGGGTGGGCTGCTCGAGGTGCTGGTCAGCCCGGTCGTCGACGCGCTGCCCAGCCCCGCCGCGCGCAAGGCCGCCCAGATGAGCCTGCTCCACTCGTTCTACTGCTGGGGCCAGGTCGCGGTCGTGGCCGGCACGACGCTGCTGCTGGCCGTCGTGGGGGAGCGGGCCTGGCACGTGCTGCCGCTGCTGTGGGCGGCGGTCCCGCTGGTCAACCTGGTCGCGTTCCTGCGGGTGCCCATGCCGCCGACCGTGCCCGAGGAGCACCGCACCCCGCTGCGCTCGCTGTTCTCCGCGCCTGCGTTCCTGACCCTGACGCTGCTGATGCTGTGCGCCGGGGCGGCCGAGCTGACGATGGCGCAGTGGTCCTCGCTCTTCGCCGAGCAGGGGCTGGGGGTGTCGAAGGTCTGGGGCGACCTGGCCGGGCCGTGCCTGTTCGCCGTGCTGATGGGCGCGGGGCGGTTCGCGTACGGGCTCTGGGGCGAGCGCGTCCCGCTCGCGCCGGCGCTCGTCGGCTGCGGGGCGCTGGCCACCGCGTGCTACCTGCTCGCCGTGCTCTCGTCCGCCCCGGCGCTCAGCCTCGTCGGGTGTGCGGTCTGCGGGCTGGCCGTCAGCCTGCTCTGGCCCGGCACCTTCAGCCTGGCGTCCGCGCGCTTCCCGCTGGGCGGGGCCGCGATGTTCGGCGTGCTCGCGGTGTTCGGCGATGCCGGCGGGTCGGTCGGCCCCTGGCTGGCGGGCGCCGTCGGCGACGCGGCCGCCGGCGGGAGCGGGACGTTGGCAGCGCTGCGGGACGCGCTTCCCGTGCCCGACGCCTCCGGGCTGCGCGTCGGCCTGCTGGTCGGCACGGTGTTCCCCGTCCTGCTCGTCGTCGCCGGGGCCTGGTACGTCGTGGTGACCCGCCGCGCCGCCGCTGCCGCACCGCCCGCCGGCTGACCGTCCACAGGCCGTCGGCCGTCCCCAGATCCGCTCCGGCCGTCCCCGCCGCCCGCTCCCGGCCGCCATCGTCGGAGCCACGCCACCACGGTTCCGCGTGACCTGGCGCGACGAGGAGGAGACAGCGATGAACGACACGACGGTGACGTTGCGCGGCAACGTCGCAACCGACCCCCGGGCCGGCACGACGGACAAGGGGACGCCGGCGGCCGACTTCCGGCTGGCGGCCAACGAGCGCCGGCAGGCACCGGACGGCACCTGGGTCGACGGCGAGACCAGCTACTACACGGTCCGGTGCTTCCGCGCCCTCGCGCTGAACGCCGCGGCCTGCCTGGCCAAGGGCGACCCGGTCGTGGTGACCGGGACGCTGCGCGTGCGGCAGTGGTCCAGCGGCGAGCGCAGCGGGACGGCGGTGGAGATCGACGCGACGTCGCTCGGCCACGACCTGGTCCGCGGGACCAGCACGTTCGCCCGCACCGCGCGCGCGGCCCGCGACGAGGCCGGCGCTGTGCCTGCTGCCGCTGCGTCGGCCGGGGGCGAGGCCTCGGCGGGGGAGGGCGTGCAGCGCGAGCTGGCCGCGGCCGGCGCGGCGTAGGGCGAGCACGCGCCCGCCGCCCGGGGCCCCGGCGCTCGGGTGGCGGGCGGGACCCACCCTTCCCCGTAGGCTGGGGGGTATGGCGGAGTTCATCTACACGATGCGCAAGGCGCGCAAGGCGCACGGCGACAAGGTCATCCTCGACGACGTGACGCTCTCGTTCCTGCCCGGCGCGAAGATCGGCGTCGTCGGCCCGAACGGCGCCGGCAAGTCGAGCGTCCTCAAGATCATGGCGGGCCTCGACCAGCCGTCGAACGGCGACGCCTTCCTCTCGCCCGGCTACTCCGTCGGGATCCTGCTCCAAGAGCCCCCGCTCAACGAGGAGAAGGACGTCCTCGGCAACGTGCAGGAGGGTGTCGCCGAGACCAAGGCGATGCTCGACCGGTTCAACGAGATCGCCGAGCTCATGGCGACCGACTACAGCGACGAGCTGCTCGAGGAGATGGGCAAGCTCCAGGAGCAGCTCGACCACCGCAACGCGTGGGACCTCGACGCGCAGCTCGAGCAGGCCATGGACGCGCTGCGCTGCCCGCCGCCGGACGCGGACGTGACGGTCCTGTCCGGTGGTGAGCGGCGCCGCGTCGCGCTCTGCAAGCTGCTGCTCGAGGCGCCGGACCTGCTGCTGCTCGACGAGCCGACCAACCACCTCGACGCCGAGAGCGTGCTCTGGCTCGAGCAGCACCTGGCCAAGTACGCCGGCACCGTCGTCGCGGTCACCCACGACCGGTACTTCCTCGACAACGTCGCCCAGTGGATCCTCGAGCTCGACCGCGGGCGGGCCTACCCCTACGAGGGCAACTACTCGACCTACCTCGAGACCAAGGCGACCCGGCTCAAGATCGAGGGGCAGAAGGACGCCAAGCGCGCCAAGCGGCTCAAGGAGGAGCTCGACTGGGTGCGCTCCAACGCCAAGGGCCGCCAGGCCAAGCAGAAGGCCCGCCTCGCGCGCTACGAGGAGATGGCGGCCGAGGCGGACCGCATGCGCAAGCTCGACTTCGAGGAGATCCAGATCCCGCCGGGGCCGCGCCTCGGCTCGGTCGTGATCGAGGTCTCCAAGCTCACGAAGAGCTTCGGCGACCGCACCCTGATCCGCGATCTCTCCTTCACCCTTCCGCCGAACGGCATCGTCGGCATCGTCGGCCCCAACGGCGTCGGAAAGACCACGCTGTTCAAGATGCTCATCGGCGACGAGCAGCCCGACAGCGGCACGATCAAGGTCGGCGAGACCGTCAAGATCAGCTACGTCGAGCAGTCCCGCAGCGGCATCGACCCGAAGAAGACGCTGTGGGAGGTCGTCTCCGACGGCCTGGACTACATCAACGTCGGCCAGGTCGAGATGCCGTCCCGGGCGTACGTCAGCGCGTTCGGCTTCAAGGGCCCGGACCAGCAGAAGCCGGCGGGCGTCCTCTCGGGCGGTGAGCGCAACCGGCTGAACCTCGCGCTCACCCTCAAGCAGGGCGGCAACCTGCTGCTGCTCGACGAGCCGACCAACGACCTCGACGTCGAGACGCTCGGCTCGCTGGAGAACGCGCTGCTCGAGTTCCCCGGCTGCGCCGTGGTCGTCTCCCACGACCGATGGTTCCTCGACCGCGTCGCCACCCACATCCTCGCCTACGAGGGCACCGAGGAGGACCCGGCGAGCTGGTTCTGGTTCGAGGGCAACTTCGAGTCCTACGAGAAGAACAAGGTCGACCGGCTCGGCGCCGACGCGGCCCGCCCGCACCGGGTGACGTACCGCAAGCTCACCCGCGACTGACGAGCTCAGGCTCCGCCCCGAGGCGGCGGCCCCTCCCCGGGGCCGCCGCCTCGCGTCGTCCCGGTCGCCGGTACGGTCGCGCGCATGCCGCGCCACCGCGTACGCGTCCCCATGCGCTGGGGCGACATGGACGCCTTCCAGCACGTCAACAACGTCGCCTACCTCGGCTACCTGGAGGAGGCGCGCGTCGACATGCTGTTCGTCCTCGGCGAGGAGTCGGGCGTCGCGGCGCTGCGCGACGGGGTCGTGGTGGCCCGGCACGAGATCGACTACGTCTCGCCGCTGGTCTGGCACCCCCGCGGGATCGACATCGACGTCTGGGTCGAGCGGGTCGGCGGCGCGTCCTTCGAGCTCGCCTACGTCGTGCAGGACGAGGACCGGGTGTACGCCCGAGCACGCTCGACGCTCGTCGCGTTCGACCTCGCCGCCGGTCGGGCGCGCCGGCTGACCGCCGAGGAGCGCACGTTCCTGGAGCGTTTCGCCGACGCCCCGCTCCGCTGACCCGCCCCGCTGACCCGCCCCGCTGCCCCGCCCCCGCCGCGCCCCCTGGGGAGATGAACGCCGCACTCAGGCGTACCTAGCGCCTGAATGTGACGTTCACCCAGCAGAGGCTCGCCTCGATGCCACATTCACCCAGCGCGGCACGGGCCAGAGCCGCGGCCTCCACTCGCTGGACCCGTGCACGTGAATGCCGCATCCACGCGCACCTATCGCATGGATGCGGCATCCAGCCAGCCGGACTCATCTGGAAGGGGCATTCACCCAGCGGACTTGCCCGCATGCAGCATTCACCCAGCGGACTTGCCCGTGTGCAGCATTCAGCCAGCCGGACTCGTCTGGATGCGGCATTCACCCAGTCCCGCTCGCCTGAGTGCCGCATCCATGCGGCAACGCGCGGGCGCGCCGGAGGCGTGGTGCGCTGCAGCCGGGGACGCCGCCGGACTAGAACTCCCCCGCCTCTTTCTGCTCGAGCCGCGCCTCGGTGTCGCCGTCGCCGCCGCGGCCGAGGTTGTCCGCGTCGTCGATGGAGACGTACTCGCTGGGCGCGTCCGCCACCGGGGCGGGGGCGCTGTCCCCGCCGAACACCGCGCCGCTGCGCTCCTGGAACTCGTCGTCCGGGCCGGCGGTGACGCCGTACGGCTCGGCGTAGCCAGACTGGGGGGCCGTGCTGTCGGCGTCGCTGCCGCTGCCCTGCCGCTCGCTGGACCCGCGGATGGACGCGGGGCCGATGTCGCCGCCCATGTCCTGCACGTCGCCGTGCAGCCCCTCGCGGTCGCGCTCGGGAAGGTCTTCTCGCTGGTCGCTCATGCCCCCGACCCTGCCCGGTGTCGGTCTCGGTCATGCGCGTCACGCCGCGGGGAGCAGGCCCATCAGCTGGCGGGCGTTGACCTGGGCGTAGTTGCGGTAGCAGTTGTTCATCAGCACGTGCACCGTGTCGGCCTGCTCGGCCAGCCCCGCGACCCGCGGCGCCCACTCGCGCAGCTCGTCCTCGGCGTACTCGTAGCCGAACCGCTCGTAGATGTCCTTGCTCTCCCACTTGTCGCTGTGGCCGTGGAACCGGACGACCGCGAGGTCGGCAGTGGCCGCGACGACGGGCGGGATCGAGGAGGTGTGGCCCTGCGGCATGTCGACGCAGACGTAGGGGAGGGCGTACGAGCGCAGGAAGTCGAGCGTGTGCTCGCGGCTCTCCTCCGACATCCACGTCCGGTTGCGGAACTCGACGCAGACCCGGTACGGCGCGCACCGCTCCTTGACCTGCAGGAGGTACTCGCGGTTGCGGCTGCCGATGGGGAACCACTGCGGGAACTGGAACAGGATGGGTCCGAGCTTGCCGGCGTCCGACAGCGGGGCGAGGGCGGCCAGGAACCGCGCCCAGACCTCGTCGACGACGGCCGGCTCGAGGTCCTTGAGGTAGACGTTGCGCTTCGTCGTCTGCGGGCGCAGCTCCTTGTAGATCGCGCTGACCTTGGTGGGGTGCTCGGTCAGCAGCGAGAACGCCTTGATGTTGAAGGTGAAGCCAGCAGGCGTACGCTCCGCCCACGCCACGCTGTTCCGCTCGCTCGGCGGGGTGTAGTAGGTCGAGTCGACCTCCACCAGCGGGAACTGCGAGGCGTAGTACGCCAACCGTGCTTCAGCCGTCTTCGCGTCGGGCGGGTACCAGCCCGAGGCGAGCAGCGTCTTGTCCGTCCAGGACGCGGTGCCGACCAGGATCCTGCCCATGGGGGACAGCATGCCCCGGACCTGCCCCGGTCGGAACCGGACGCCGCTCGCCGACGGGAAGGTCAGGCGACAGGCACGGGGAGCTTCACGACCGCCTGGACGGGGAGGTGGTCGCTCGGGAACTGCCCGCTCTTGGAGAAGATGTTGATCGCCGCCGCCCGGGTGGTCACGCCCGCGCTGGTGAGGATCCAGTCGATGCGCGCGCCGTTGGCGGTCAGCGGGCGGTAGTTGTGGAACGTGCCGTAGACCGGGCTGCGCTCGGCCGCGTTGACCCAGGTGTCCTGCAGGACGCCGTTGGTGACGAGGGTCTGGTAGGGCACGCTGCTCGCCGTCGCGGCGACGTTGAAGTCCCCGGTGACGATCTTCGGCAGGGCCGGGTCGAGCGCGCGGACGCGCTGGTCGAGCAGTGCAGCGGCGCGGCGACGGGCGTTCTCGCTGGAGTTGTCGAAGTGCGTGTTCAGCGCGAAGAACTGCCGGCCCGTCACCTTGTCCAGGAAGCGGACCCAGGTCACCATGCGGATCGAGCCGCCGCCCCAGGTGTTCGAGCCGATGACGTTCGGGGTGTCCGAGAGCCAGAAGTGGTCGAACTCGAGCGGCTGCAGGCGGTCGGTGTTGTAGAACACGGCCATGAACTCGCCGCGGCTGCCGCCTTCGCGGCCGACGCCGATCATGCGGTAGTCGTTGCCGGGCAGGTCCTTCTCGATGTCCTGCAGCTGGCCGTAGAGGCCCTCCTGGGTGCCGATGATGTCCGGGCGCTCGCGCCGCAACAGGTCACGCATGACGGGGCGGCGCTCGGCCCAGGAGTTCGGCCGGCTGTTGCTGGCGTACCGCAGGTTGAAGGTCATCACGTTGAGCTCGTCGGCGGCGATCGTGCCGAGCGCGGGGGTGGTGCGCTGAGCGGCGTCCGCGGAGGAGCCAGGGAGGACGGAGAGGCCGACGGTCAGCACGACCGCGAGGGCCGCGGCGGCCAGCGCCAGGAGGCGGCGGGCGGGAAGGACGGGGATGGTCACGGACGCTCCCAGATCGGGGACGGGGTCGGCGCGACGCTAGGGACGGCCGGTGACCCGACAGGGAGCACAATGCGCACAGCGGGGAACGCGCACGTGACGAATCAGGGCTCTCCTGACCTACACTTCGGTCGACGTCTCCAGCAGGCGCAGCCTCAGCTCCACGACCTCGGTGTCGAGTGCGACTTCGCGCCCGATCGTCCTCCAGTACGCCAGATGGCCCGCGCGCCACTCCTCGACGGACGCGTCGCCCTCGTTCTCCGCCTGCACAAACGCCCAGTCGACGTCGCCGAAGGTGTTGTGCCGGACATCGGTGATCTCCACGGTCCCCACCGGATGGCCCTCGTCGTCGACCAGGACGAGTCGCTCCCCGACGTGCTCGACCTGCTCGCCCTCCTCCGCGTACTCCGCGAGCAGCCCGAGGGTGGCCGTCTTGTGTCCCTCCAGCACCAGGGCGTTGAGCCGGGAGCGGATGCCCCCGGCGTCGCCGAGCTCGAGCACACGCAGGTCACCGTGGCGCGGGAACACGCGTCGTCCCTCCGTTCGGACGTCGGTCAGCTGGCCGCGTACCAGACGGCGGTGTCGCCGGGGATCGTCCCGTCCCCGTCGAGCGGGCCGCTGGCCAGCAGCACCTCGCCGTCGGCGAGCAGCTCGTCCGGGATCGGCGCCGGGTCGGGGCCGAAGTTGACCACGCAGACGAAGCCGGGCTCGCGCCGGAAGGCGACCACGCCCTCGGCGGACGGGACCCAGCCGAGCGCGCCGTCCCCGAGCGCGGGCAGCTCGTGGCGCAGCCGGAGCGCGCTCCGGTAGAGCGCGAGCATCGACGCCGGGTCGCGCTCCTGCTTCTCGACGGTCAGCCGGGCCCATGCCGGCGGCTGTGGCAGCCAGGGCGTCCCGGAGGGGCCGAAGCCGTACGGCGGCTCCTCGCCCGACCACGGGATCGGCACCCGGCAGCCGTCGCGGCCGCGCTCCTCGCCGCCGGTGCGCAGGAAGGTCGGGTCCTGCAGCGCCTCGTCCGGCAGGTCCTCGACCTCGGGCAGGCCGAGCTCCTCGCCCTGGTAGACGTACGCGCCGCCGGGCAGCGCGAGCATCAGCAGCGCCGCCGCCCGCGCCCGCCGGGTGCCGGCCTCGCCGCCGCCGTAGCGGGTGACGTGGCGCACGACGTCGTGGTTGGACAGCACCCAGGTGGGCGGGGCGCCCACGCCGGTCAGCGCGCCGATGCTCGCGTCGATCGCGGTGCGGGCCGCCCCCGCGTCCCACGGGGCCAGCAGGAAGCTGAAGTTGAAGGCGGTGTGCAGCTCGTCGGGGCGCAGGTAGAGCGCCAGCCGCTCCGGGCTGTGCACCCACGCCTCGGCGACGAAGGTGCGGTCACCCGGGTACTCGTCGATGACCCGCCGCCAGCCGCGGTAGACCTCGTGGACCTCGTCCTGGTCCCAGTGCGGGTGGCCCTCGACGGCCTGCCCGGAGGTGGCGAAGCGGCCGGCGATGTCCGGCATCCCGGGGTCCTTCGCCAGCCCGTGCGCGACGTCGATGCGGAACCCGTCGACGCCGCGGTCGAGCCAGAAGCGCAGGACCGAGTGGAACTCCTCGACGACCTCGGGGTTCGTCCAGTCGAGGTCGGGCTGCTCGGGGGCGAACAGGTGGAGGTACCACTGGCCGTCCGGCACCCGGTGCCAGGCCGGCCCGCCGAAGACCGAGCGCCAGTCGTTGGGCGGCTCGGACCCGTCGGGCCCCTTGCCGTCGCGGAAGACGTAGCGCGCCCGCTCCGGGCTGCCCGGGGCCGCCGCGAGCGCGGCCCGGAACCAGACGTGCTGGTCCGAGGTGTGGTTCGGCACGAGGTCGACGATCACCCGCAGGCCGAGCTCGTGCGCCTCGGCGAGCAGGGCGTCGGCGTCGGCGAGCGTGCCGAACATCGGCTCGATGTCGCGGTAGTCGGCGACGTCATAGCCGGCGTCGGCCATCGGCGAGGGGTAGAACGGGTTGACCCAGATCGCGTCGACGCCGAGGTCGCGGATGTAGGGCAGCCGTGACCGGATGCCGGCCAGGTCGCCCATGCCGTCGCCGTTCCCGTCCGCGAAGCTGCGGATGTAGACCTGGTAGATGACGGCGTCGCGCCACCAGGGCGCCGTGCCTGCGTCCCGGGTCACGCGGGCGATCCTGGCACGACGGGGAGCGGGGCGCCCTGCGGCGCCTCGTTGACGAGGCTGTACGCAGCCATCACCAGGTAGTCCCAGAGCTGCTTGTCCTGCTCGGGCGGGAGCGCGACCTCGTCCAGCGCGGCGCGCATGTGCGTCAGCCAGGCCTCCCGCTCGCGCTCGCCGATGCGCCAGCCCCCGTGCCGCATCCGCAGCCGTGGATGGCCGCGGGTCTCGCTGTAGGCCCGGGGCCCGCCCCAGTACTGCTCGAGGAACATCCGCAGCCGGCCCTCGGCCGCCGTCAGGTCCTCCTCCGGGTAGAGCGGCCGCAGGACGGGGTCGTCGGCCACGCCGGCGTAGAACCGGGCGACGAGCCGCCGGAACGTCTCGGCCCCGCCGATTTGCTCGTAGAACGAGGCGCTGCTGTCGTCGGTGCTGCTCACGCGTTCTATCGTCGCACCGAGGCATCGCAGGCTCGCGCCGGCTCGGGCCTACCCCAGCGAGCCGACTCCGACGGAAGGACACCGCCATGGCCACGACGCGTATCGCGAACGCCCACTGGGAGGGCTCGCTCATGGAGGGCAAGGGGACAGTCTCCCTCGACTCCTCCAAGCTCGGGACGTACGACGTCACCTGGGCCGCCCGCTCCGCCGAGCCCAACGGCGTGACCAGCCCGGAGGAGCTCATCGCCGCGGCCCATTCCACCTGCTTCTCCATGGCGCTCTCGCACGCGCTCGCGGGCGCGGGCACTCCGCCGGAGAAGGTCGACACCAAGGCCGAGGTCGACTTCCAGCCCGGCAAGGGCATCACCGAGATCCGCCTCACGGTCCGGGCCACGGTGCCCGGCCTGGACGAGGACGGCTTCAAGGCGCAGGCCGAGCAGGCCAAGCAGAACTGCCCGGTGAGCCAGGCCCTCGCCGGCACGACGATCACGCTGGACGCCGCGCTCGCCTAGGGCGTACGGCTCCACCTGCACCGCACGGAGGGCACCTTCTCGCCGCTGGGTCGAGAGAGGGTGCCCTTCGTGTCGTCCGGCTGCAGGTGGGGGCGCCGCGCTCACCGCCGCGGGTTGCTCACCGCCCGCAGGTCGTCGGCGGTCGCGTGCTCCGGGTCCGGGTGCCGCCGCTCCAGCGCCTCGGCGGCGCGGGCCACGTTGCGCTGCATCTCGCCGAAGACGATCCCGTGGAACGGGAACACGCTCCACCAGTACGCCCGCCCGGCCAGGCCGTGGGGGTGGAAGGTGGCCTTCTGCCGGAACACCGTCCGCCCCCGGGACGAGCGCTTGACCTCCAGCTCGAGCCAGGCCAGGCCCGGCAGCCGCATCTCGGCCCGCAGCCGGAGCAGGACGCCCTCCTCGACCTCCTCGACCCGCCAGAAGTCGAGCGCCTCGCCCACGTGCAGGTCGTCGGGGTCGCGCCGCCCGCGGCGCAGCCCGGGGCCTCCGGAGACGCGGTCGAGCACGCCCCGCGCCCGCCAGGCGAGCGGGAACGAGTACCACCCCCGCTCGCCGCCGATGCCCTCGATCACCCGCCACAGCGCCGCGGGCGACGCATCGACCTCGCGCTCGCGCTCGTCGACGTAGAGGTCGCCGCCGGCCCAGGTGGGGTCGGTCGGCAGCGGGTCGCTGGGCGCGCCGGGCAGTGAGGCGGTCGTCCACGCGGTCGGGACCCGCAGCTCCCGCACGCGGGTGAGGGCCAGCTCGACGGCCCGGTCGAAGCCGATCAGGCCCTCGGGCGGGTCGGGGACGTACGCCGCGATGTCGTGCTCGCGGCAGACCACGGTGTTGCGCAACGACTCGACGAGGGGACGGGCGATGCTGCGCGGCACGGGCGTGACGACGCCGACCCAGTGGCTCGAGAGCGACGGGCTGAGCACCGGCGTCTTGAGGATGCGGCGACGCGGCAGGCCGGCCACCTCGGCGTACCGGTCCATCATCTGGGCGTAGGTCAGGACGTCGGGGCCGCCGATGTCGAACGACCGGTTCACGTCCGGGGGCAGGTCAGCGGCACCGACCAGGTAGCGCAGCACGTCCCGCACGGCGATGGGCTGGATGCGCGAGTCGATCCACTTGGGGGTGACCATGACCGGGAGCCGCTCGGTGAGGTGACGCAGCATCTCGAACGATGCCGAGCCCGAGCCCAGGATCACCGCGGCCTGCAGCACCGCCGTCGGAACGCCCGACGCCAGCAGGATGAGGCCGACCTCGGCGCGCGAGCGCAGGTGCGGGGAGAGCTCCTCGTGCTCGGGGAGCAGGCCGCCGAGGTAGACGATGCGGCCGACCCGCGCCTGCCGTGCGGCGGTGGCGAAGCAGCGCGCGATGGCCCGGTCGGTCGCCTCGAAGCGCGGCCCCGCGGCGAGGCTGTGGATCAGGTAGTACGCGACGTCGACGCCCGCGAGCGCCCGGCGCACGTCGGCCTCGACCGCGACGTCTCCCGGGACGACCTCCACGGCCCCGGCCCAGGGGTGGTCGCGCAGCTTCTCGGGGTGCCGCGCCAGCACCCGGACGCGGTGCCCGGCGGCCAGCAGCTCCGGGACGAGGCGGCCGCCGATGTAGCCGGTGGCACCGGTGACCAGGCACAGCTTCTCGCTCACCCGTCGATCGTCGCCCCTCCCTGGTGTCCGCGCATCTCCGCAACGATCAGGCGTCCCTTGCACAGTCAAGTTGGAGTACGGTGAACCGTGTCCTCCACCCGGCTCCTCGTGCTCGGCGTCGTCCGCTTCCTGCAGCCGGTGCACGGCTACGACGTGCGCCGCGAGCTCGTGTCCTGGCGGCTGGAGGAGTGGGCCAACGTCAAGGCCGGCTCTGTCTACTCGGCGCTGCGGACGCTGGAGAAGGACGGGCTGCTGCAGGTCACGGACCGGGTGCAGGGCGAGGGGCGGCCCGAGCGCACGGAGTACGTCCTCACCGCCGAGGGGGAGAAGGAGTACTTCGTGCTCCTGCGCGAGGCGTGGTGGACGGTGCGACGGCCCGCCGAGCCGCTCATACCGGCACTGACGTTGATGACGAGCCTGCCGCGCAACGAGCTGGTGAGCGCGGTCCGCGCCCGGATCGCCCAGCTCGAGGGCCAGGCGGACGAGCTGCGGTTCTTCCGCGCCTCGATCCAGGACGGCGCCACGGGGGCCGACGGGCAGGTGCCCGAGCACGTCCGCGAGATCCTCGACTTCGCCGTCTCGCGGGTGCGCGGCGAGCTCGACTGGTCCCGGGCCTTCGTCCGGCACCTGCGGGCCGGGCACTACGCCTTCGCCGGCGAGGAGGGCGCACCGGGGCCCGGCCAGCCGGGGCACCTTGACCATCCTAGTCAACCTTGACTAGCGTACGAGGTCGACCCAGGGAGCTCTGCATGATCGAAGCGCACGGCCTCGGCCGCACGTTCCGCTCGAAGACCGGCCCCGTCGAGGCGGTCCGCGGGATCGACTTCTCCGTCCGGGACGGGGAGATCGTGGGCCTGCTCGGTCCCAACGGCGCCGGCAAGACCACGACGCTGCGCATGCTGACGACGCTGCTCACCCCCACGGCGGGGACGGCCACGGTGGTCGGCGCGGACCTGCGCACCCAGTCGAGGGAGGTGCGCCGCCGGATCGGGTACGTCGCCCAGATCGGAGCGACGCCGGCCCCCGGCACCCGGCTGGGCGAGGAGCTGGTCGCCCAGGGCCGGCTGCACGAAATGTCGAAGGCCGCCGCCACCGCGCGCCTCGCCGCCCTGCTGCCACGGCTCGACCTGGACGGGTTCGCCGGGCGTGCGCTGTCGGAGCTGTCGGGCGGGCAGCGCCGCCGCTTCGACATCGCCCTCGGCCTGATGCACGACCCCAAGCTCGTCTTCCTCGACGAGCCCACCACCGGGCTCGACCCGCAGAGCCGGGCGAACCTCTGGCAGCACATCCGCTCGCTGCGCGAGGAGCACGGGGTCACGGTCGTCCTGACCACCCACTACCTCGAGGAGGCCGACGTCCTGGCCGACCGGATCCTCGTCATGGACAACGGCGCCATCGTGGCCGATGACACGCCGGACGCCCTGAAGACACGGGTCTCCGGCGACGTCATCACGCTGCAGGTGGACGGTGACCTGCACCGGGCCGCCCGGGTGGCCGGGCAGGCGCTGGCGCTGCGCAGCGCCTCCGTCGACGGCGACCGGCTCGTCCTGACCGTCGAGCGCGGCGACGTGGCCGTGCCGCCCCTCCTGCGCGCGCTGGACGGCGCCGGCCTGCCGCTGCGCTCGGTCAGCGTCAGCCGCCCCACCCTCGACGACGTCTTCCTCGAGCTCACCGGCCGGTCGCTGCGCGACGACTTCGCGGCCTGAGAAAGGGCGAACCAGTGATCAGCGAGACCTGGGTCATCTTCCAGCGGCAGATGCGCAGCCTGCTGCGCAACCCGGTGTGGGTCTTCTTCGGCCTCACCCAGCCGATCCTCTACCTCGTGCTGTTCGGCCCGCTGCTGAAGAACGTCAGCGGTGGCGGGCTGGGCGGCTCCGCCTCGTGGTCGGTCTTCGTCCCCGGCCTGCTGCTGCAGCTCACGATCTTCGGCGCCGGCTTCGCGGGGTTCGGCATCATCCAGGAGCTGCGCGAGGGGGTCGTCGACCGGCAGCGCGTGACCCCGGCGTCGCGCGTCTCGCTCATCCTCGGCCGGGCGCTGTCGAACGTCGTCACCATCGGCGCGCAGGCCGTCCTGCTGACGCTCGTCGCCATCCCGTTCGGCCTCGAGCCCAGCTGGGGCGGGGCAGTCCTGTCCATCCTGCTGATCGCCGTGCTCTCCCTGGGCATCTCGGCGGCCTCGTACGCCGCCGGCCTGATCCTGAAGGACGAGGACTCCTTCGCGCCGATGATCCAGGGCGTGTCGCTGCCGCTGTTGCTGCTTTCAGGAGTCCTGCTTCCGATGTCGTTCGCCCCGACGTGGCTGCGGCGGGCCTCGGAGGTCAACCCGCTCACCTACGTGATCGACGCGACCCGGGCGCTGTTCCGGGGCGACTTCGGCCAGGCGGACGTGGCCGTGGGCGTGGCCGTCACCGTGGCGTTGACCGCGCTGCTCTCGTGGTGGGGCGCCCGCGCCTTCCAGCGCCAGAGCGCCTGAGGAGCCCTTCGGGTCGTCGGCCACCGGGAGGCTGTACGACAATCGACCGATGGCCGACCCCATGATCGACCGCCCGTGGCTGCGCGCCTACGCGTCCGGCGTGCCGGCCGACGTCGAGGTGCCCGAGCAACCGCTGAGCGCGCTGCTCGACCGCGCTGTCACCGGGCACGCGGCGTCGACCGCCCTGGACTTCATGGGCGCGACGACGACGTACGCGCAGCTCGGGCGCCAGGTCGCCCAGGCGGCCGAGGCGCTGCGCCGGCTCGGCGTACGCCCGGGCGACCGGGTCGCGCTCGCCCTGCCCAACTGCCCCCAGCACGTCGTCGCCTTCTACGCCGTGCTGCGGCTGGGGGCCGTCGTGGTGGAGCACAACCCCCTCTACACCGCGGACGAGCTCGCGACCCAGCTGGCCGACTCCGGCGCCACGGTCGCCGTGGTGTGGGAGAAGACGGCGCCGGTCGTGGAGCAGGTGCGGTCCCGGACGAGCGTCGGGCAGCTGGTCACGGTCGACCTGTCCGCGGCGCTGCCCGCCGCCAAGCGCCTCGCGCTGCGGCTACCGCTCGCCAGGGCACGGCGGACGCGCGCCCAGCTGCGCGGCCCGGTCCCGGCGGGGTCGCTCAGCTGGGAGCGGCTGGTCGCCCAGGCGCCTCCGCTCGACCCCGCGACCGCGCTGCCCTCGGCCGGTGACCCCGCGCTGCTGCAGTACACCGGCGGGACCACCGGCATCCCGAAGGGCGCCGTGCTCACCCACCGCAACCTGGCGGCCAACGCCGAGCAGTCGGCCGCATGGGTGCCGGGGCTGAAGGTGGGCGAGGAGACGTTCGTCGGCGTGCTGCCGATCTTCCACGCCTACGGCCTGACCCTCTGCCTGACCGCGGCGGTCCGGCTGGCGGCCTGCGTCGTGCTGCTCCCGCGGTTCGACGTCGACTCGTTCCTCGCGGCCGCCAAGCGGCGCCCGCCCACGTTCCTGCCGGGGGTGCCCGGGATCTACGACCGGCTGGCCGATGCCGTCGAGGAGCGCGGCGCCGACCTCTCGTCGATCCGCTACGCCATCTCCGGCGCGATGTCGCTGCCGCCGGCCACGGTGGAGCGCTGGGAGAAGCTCACCGGCGGCATGCTGGTCGAGGGCTACGGCATGACCGAGACCTCCCCGATCACCATCGGCAACCCGATCTCCGACCGTCGCCGGCCCGGCACCGTCGGGCTGCCGTTCCCGTCGACGCGGGTGCGCGTCGTCGACCCGGAGGACCCGACGGTCGAGCGCCCGGTGGGGGAGGCCGGGGAGCTGCTGGTGCAGGGGCCGCAGGTCTTCGCCGGCTACTGGCAGCGGCCCGAGGAGACCGCGGCGACCCTGCTGCCCGGCGGCTGGATCCGCACCGGCGACATCGCGGTGATGGACGAGGACGGCTTCGTCAGCATCGTCGACCGGATCAAGGAGCTCATCATCACCGGCGGCTTCAACGTCTACCCCTCCGAGGTCGAGGACGTCCTGCGCCTGCACGCCAGCGTGCACGACGCGGCCGTCGTCGGGCTCCCCGACGCCGGAGGGGGCGAGCTGGTGGCCGCCGCCGTGCAGCCGGCCGAGGGAGGGGAGATCGACGCCGAGGCCTTGCGCGCCTGGTGCCGGGAGCGGCTGGCCGGCTACAAGACCCCGCGCCGGCTCGTGGTGATGGCGGACCTGCCGCGCAGCCAGGTGGGCAAGGTGCTGCGTCGCCAGGTCCGTGAGCGGCTCTCCCGCGAGGACTGAGCTGCGGGCGGTCGGGCGGCCGGTCAGCGCCGCCGGTCCGGCACCTGGGCGCCGAAGGTCCGGGTGACCGCGTCAATCACGTCCGTGGTGGGGTGGTCCCACGGGTCCTCACCCTCGGCCCACAGCGCGAAGTCGATCGTCCCGAGGCGGTCGTGCGCCACCCGGACGACGCTGCGCGGGTAGGACCCGTGCAGCTGCGCCGTGAACCCGGTGGGAACGGTCGCGCGGACGGCCCGCAGCGCGCGGGCCTCCGCCAGCGCGGCCTGCTCCGCGCTGTCGGGGCGGCAGCGCGCCCGGGCGAGCCGCAGCGGCTCGGTGAACTCGTCGTCGTCCCCGGCCCACTCGGCGGCGAGGCGCTCGAGCGGCTCGTGCAGAGCCGGGTCGGCCAGCAGCGCCGCCGCCTCGAGCTCCGGCAGCCGCAGGTCCTCCTCGCCGTCCAGGCGCCCGAGCAGCGCGTCGACGGCCCGTCGGTCGCCGGTCGCCGCGAGGGCGACCAGCGCCTCGCCGCGGGCTCCCGCGTCGGGGTCGTCCAGCCGAGCGGCGAGCGCGTCGCGTGCCGTCTGCTCGTCCGCGTCGACCTGGCGCAGGCCGAAGGCCGCCCAGTCACGGACACGGGGCTCCTCGTCGCGGGTCAGGCGGACCAGCTCGGCGACGACCCTGTCGCGCAGCGGGCCCGGCGTGACCACGCCGCCGGGCAGGGCCCGGACGAGCGCGAGCCGGACCGCGGCGCTCGGATGGTCGGCCGGTACGTCCGCCAGCAGGGCCTGCGCGGCGGCGGTGTCGTACGCCTTGCCCAGGGCGTCGACCGCCTCGACCAGCACCGCCTCGTCCTGCGCGCCCAGCGCCAGGATCTCGGCCAGGCGGGGCACGGCTGTCGCCGCGTGCTCGGGATCGCCCTCGACCCGCTCGCCGAGTCGGCGCGCTTCGTCCTGCAGCTGGGATGCCATGCCCGCCATCCTTCCCGAATCGGTGCACACGGGCCCCCGCTTGCCGTCGGCCGATCCCCGCAGGGCTCGTCGGCCGGGTCAGCGCAGCGGGAGGACCAGGGGCGCTCCGGTCCGCGGATGGACGAGGACCTCCACGGGATGGGTGTAGACGTGGCTCAGCAGCTCGGCGGTGAAGACCTCGGCGGGCGGGCCGCAGGCGGCGATGGCGCCCTCCGCGAGCACCGCCACCCGGTCGGCGTGGGCAGCGGCCGTCGCCAGGTCGTGCAGCACGATGACGACGGCGTCGCCGCGGGCCGCCCGCTCGCGCGCCACTCGCAGCACCAGCTCGACGTGGTGCAGGTCGAGCGCCGCGGTGGGCTCGTCCAGCAGCAGGACGGGCGTCTGCTGGGCGAGCACGCGGGCCAGCGCCACCCGCCCGCGCTCTCCCCCGGACAGGGTGGGGAACCCGCGCCCGGCCAGGCGGTCGACGTCGGTCTGGGCCATGACCTGCGCGACGACCCGGTCGTCCTCGTCCTCGGCGTCCGTGCCCGCCCATGGCCTGCGCCCCATGCGGATCACCTCGGCCACGCTGAACGGGAAGGCCAGCGCGACCTGCTGCGGCAGGACGGCGCGGCGCCGGCTCAGCTGTGCGGTCGACCACTCGCCCACCGGGCGGGCGAGCAGCTCGACCTCGCCGGTGTCCGGCACCCGGTCCCCGGACAGGACGCCGAGCAGCGTGGACTTGCCGGCGCCGTTCGGCCCGACGAGGGCGAGCACCTCCCCGCTGCGCACGTCCAGCGTGACCCCGTCGAGCACGGTGCGGGAGCCGAGGCGTACGCCGGCGCCCCGCACGGCGGCGGCCACGGTGCCCGGCTCGGGCCGGGCCGGCAGGTCGGGCCGCGGCGCCAGCCGGCCGAGCAGGCCCCTCATGCCCATCCGCCCTGCCGCGCCCGGGTGCGGTGCAGCAGCCAGAAGAAGAACGGCCCGCCGACGAGCGCGGTCAGCGAGCCGAGCGGGACCTCCGCCGGCGCGGCGATCGTGCGTGCCGCGAGGTCTCCGGCGATGAGCACGCAGGCCCCGGCCAGCGCGCTCGCCGGCACGAGCAGCCGGTGCCCCGGGCCGGCGACCATGCGGACCGCGTGCGGCACCACCAGCCCCACGAAGCTGATGATCCCGGCGACCGCCACCGCGGCGGAGGTCAGCAGCGCGACGACGACGACGAGCACGAGCCGGAGCCGCTCGACGTCGACCCCGAGGTGGCGCGCGGGCCGGTCGCCGAGCGCGAGGAGGTCCAGCCGCGCGGCGAAGCGGGGCGCGACGAGCAGGCCGGCCGCGGCCACCGGCAGCACGGCCCACACCGCGGGCCACGTGGCCGACCCGATGCTGCCGAGGTTCCAGAAGGTGATGCTGCGCAGCTCGGCGTCGTCGGCGAAGAACGTGAGCAGGCCGATGGCCGCGCCCGTCACGGCATTGACCGCGATGCCGGTGAGCACGAGGGTCACGACCTCCGCCCGGCCCTGGGAGCGGGAGAAGGCGTACACGCCGAGGGTCGTCACCAGGCCGCCGACGAAGGCGGCCAGGGTGACCGTCCAGCCGCCGAAGCCCGAGACGCCCAGGGCGATGGCCGCGACCGCGCCCAGGGCGGCCCCCGACGAGACGCCGATGACGCCCGGCTCGGCGAGCGGGTTGCCGAAGACGCCCTGCATCAGCGCGCCGGCGCACGCGAGGGAGGCGCCCACGAGCGCGCCGAGCACGACCCGGGGGAAACGGATCTCCCACAGGACGGTCTCGCCCGTCGGGTCGGGCAGCGTGCCCAGGTGGAGGCCGGCCCGGTGCAGCACCGACCCGAGGACCTGTCCTGGCGGCACCGAGTAGGCCCCGGTCGCGCAGGCGAGCAGGACCACGGCCACGAGCGCGACGGCCAGGCCGCCGAGCAGCACCGCCCCCCGCGTGCGGGCCGGGCCGCCGCTGCGGGTCCTCGCGCGCATCACGAGGCGTGCAGTTGCTCGACCAGGTCGCCGATGACCTGGGCCGTCCGCGGCCCGAAGCTCAGCAGCACGCCGTCCTCGACGCTCACCACCCGCCGGTCCCGCCCGGCCGGCGTCTGCGCGATGCCCGCGATCCTGACCATGCCGTCGACCCCGCCGACGGAGTCGAGCCCCTTGCTCATCACCAGGATCACGTCCGGCCGCGCGGCGACCAGGGCCTCGGTGGTGATCGGCGTGAACGCGTCGAGCCCGAGAGCCGTCCCGGCGTCCTCGCCGCCCGCGGCCGTGATCAGCGAGTCCGCACCCGAGCCCTTGCCGCCCAGCAGGTAGACGCCCGCCGTGCCGCGCAGGTAGAGGAAGGCGACGCGCGGCTTCGGCACGCCGGCCGACACCTTCGCCTGCGCGGCCTCGATCTCCGCCGTGGTCCTGGCCGCGAGCTCCGCGCCGGCCGTGGGGACGCCCAGCGCCTCCGCGACCGCCGTGATCCGCGGGAGGACGTCGTCCAGCCCCGTCGCCGTGTCCAGGACGACGACCGGCACCCCGGAGGCCCGCAGCTGGTCGAGCGCCTCGCTGGGCCCGGTGTCGGTGTCCGCCAGCAGCACGGTCGGCTTCAGGGCCAGCACGCCCTCGGCCGACACGTCGTGTGCGTGGGTGACGACGGGCAGGCCCTCGGCCTCCTGGAATGTGGTGGCGATGTCGCGCCCCACGACGTTGTCGCCGAGGCCCAGAGAGAAGACGACCTCGGCGATCGACCCGGTGAGCGGGATGATCCGGCTGGCGTCCTCGACCGTGACCTCGCGTCCGTCGGCGGAGGCCACCGTGACCGGGAGCTCCGGCGTGGGGACCGTGCCGAGCGTGTGCAGCGTGCGGGGGCCCACACCGCGCACGGTGCCTGCCGGCCCGGCCGAGGGCTGGACGCCGGCCGACGCCGGGCCGTGCGGGGTCGAGCCGCCGCTGCAGCCGGCGAGCAGCGCCACCGCGAGCACACCGGCGAAACCGGCTGCGGCGAACCGCGATTCACGCATCGGCAGTGCCCCGCCGCCTGCGTCGCGACAGCACGAGCACCGCTCCCACGGCTGCCGCAGCGGCCGCGCCACCGCCGGCGGCGAGCGCAAGGCCCGGGCCGTCGCCGTCGGGCTGCTCGTGCGCGGCAGTGGCCGCGGCCGGGGCCGTGGAGGCCGACGCGCCCCCCGGGGCGAAGCTGACCGGCACGAGCACGTCCTGGCTCCGGTCGGACGAGCGGGTGTGGTCGGCGCGGGTGACGACGGCGCACTCAGCCACCGTGCAGTCCACGTCCTCGCCGATCGTGCCGCTCACCGTCAGCGTGACGGAGAACCTCCCGCCGGGGGAGTAGGGCTTGGCGAGCGACCTGCCGTACTCGGGCGGGTCCGACGACACCCAGTGCGAGGCGCCGCTGGCGCCGCTGGTGTCGACGCCGCCACCGCACGGGGACGGTGGCTGCCCCACGGGCGGTACGACGCAGAAGGCGACGTAGACGCCCTTCTCCTCGTCGAACCCCTCGCCGGTGACCGTCACCTGCTCGCCGTTCGGGTCGAGCCCGTCGGCCCGGGAGACCGTCAGCGACTGTCCCTGCGTGCCCTGCCGGGTGACGGGCGCTCCGGTGGCGGCAGCGGCGGCCGGGACGGCGAGGCCCAGCGCGGCCGTCGCGAGGCCGAGGGCTGCGGCGACGCGCACGGCGGTCATCGCTGGAGCAGGGCCCGGGCTACGTCGTCGAGCGAGGCGAGCATCCGGGTGTTGTGGTCGTACGCGACGAGCACCTCGTCGATCACGCGCTCCTGCTCCTGCGCGTCCCATGGGGCGGCGTCCAGCAGGGCGCGGTAGCGGTCCTTGAACGCCTTCGGCTTGGGGATGCCCTCGAACCGGTAGAAACGGACGCCGTCCTCATCGAGGGAGTACGTCCGGGCGACCAGCGAGCCGATGATCTGCCCGCCGGACAGGTCGCCGAGGTAGCGGGTGTAGTGGTGGGCGACGAACCCTGCCGGCCAGTCGAAGCAGACCTCGCGCAGCCGGTCGCAGTAGTCGCGCGTCGCGGCCGTCGGCGTCGCCGCCTCGCGCCACCGCGGCCCGAGCAGGAAGGCCAGGTCGGCCTCGAGGGCGCCCAGCCGGCGCAGCTCGTCGGCGACGAAGAGGCCCGCGACCGGGTCCGCCCGCATGGCGTCGCCCGCCTCCTCCAGCACCGCGTAGACCGCGTGCTGCTGGGCGGCCAGCGCGGCGTACCCCTCGAGCGGGAGCTGCCCGGAGGTCAGCGCGCTCATGTAGCCCGAGTGCTCCGCCCCGGCGTGGCCCTCCCGGGTCCGCTCTCGCAGCCGGGTGGAGAAGGCCGTGTCGGAGCCGGCCTCGGTGCGGGTGGCCGTCATGGGAGCTCCTCTGTGGCAGTACGACGGGACGGACCGCTCCGGCAGGCGTCGGTGGCGCGGCCCGGTCCGGACGTCAGCCTAACCGGGGCGAGCTGCTTGCAGAGAAGGTTTGGCTGTCCTAACTTGCCGCTGACGCCGTGCGTACTGCCACGGCGGCACACCGGAGGAAGAGACGTATGACGCGCCTGTCCCGTTCGAGATCACTCTGCACCGCCGCCTTGGCTCTCGCGCTGCCTGTCGCGGCCGTGCCGGCCGCGGTGGTGCTCGCCGCGTCGCCGGCTATCGCCGCCCCCGAGGTCACCGTGACGCCCACGACGGGGCTGGACCCGGCCGGCGCCACGGTGACGGTGCACGGCCGGGGGTTCCCGACGACGGGCCTCTACGTCGGGCTGGGCAAGGCGACGCTCCCGGACGGGTGGTGGGGCGACGGCCAGTGGTTCAGCCCGGCCCTGTACGGCACCTCCAGCGGGGCGTTCGGCCTCAAGATCGAGGACAACGGCACCTTCACGGCGACCCTGTCGCTGAAGGCCGCCTTCAAGCCGGACACGAAGTACGCCACGGACTGCCTGGTCGAGCAGTGCGCGATCTACACCTTCGCCCACCGCGGCAGCCCTGACCGCAGCCAGGACACCAGGACGCTGGTGACGTTCCAGGCGCCGACGCCGACCCCCACGCCGACCCCGACACCGACCCCCACGCCGACCCCGCCCCCCACGCCGACGGAGACGGCGACCCCCACGCCGTCGGCCACCGCGACGCCGGCCGTGACCGCCACCACGACCCCCACCCCCACCCCCACGCCGTCGAGCAGCGCCGTCGCCCAGTCCCCGGCCCCGACACCGACGGCGGCCCCCTCGACGCCGGCCGGCGTGACGGTGACCGTCGGCTCGAAGAAGCTCACGGCGTCCAAGGCGACCGGCCTCGAGGCCGCCGGTGACACGGTCACGGTGACCGGCTCGGGCTACGACGAGGCCAAGGGCATCTACGTCTCTGTCTGCAAGGACAACGGCGCCGGCAAGCAGCCCACCCCCTGCGTCGGCGGCGCCGACACCGCGGGCAGCGGCGAGGGCACGGTATGGGTCTCCTCGAACCCGCCGGACTACGCCAAGGGCCTGGTGACCCCGTACGGCCCTGGCGGCAGCTTCTCGGTGAGGCTCGCGGTGAAGGCGGCCGACGGGGCCCTCGACTGCACCGAGGTCAGGTGCGCGATCGTCACGCGCGCGGACCACACCGCGAGCGGGGACCGCTCGCAGGACGTGCGCATCCCCGTGACCTTCGCCGGGGGCGCCGAGGGGACGACGGCCCCCGATGCCAGCCCGACCCCGTCGGACGACGAGGCCGCTGACGGTGGTGCCGACGGTCCCGCCGACAACGGCGCTGCGGACAGCGGTGCCGCCGAGGGCGACGACGTCCTCGCCGCGACGGGTGCGGGCGACGCCGGGGCCCTCGCCGGCTTCGCCGTGGCGCTGCTCGCCGCCGGCGCCGCCCTGGTCGTGGCCGCGCTGCGCCGGCCCGCCGGCGGCCGCCACCGCCTCGCCCGGCGAGGGGCCTCCGGCTGATGCGGGCCCCGGCACTTGCGGCGGCGGCCCACCTTCCCCGGCGGGCCGCCGCGGGCGCCGTGGCGCTCGTCGTCGCGAGCTGCCTGATCAACGCGGCTCACGCCCCGGCGGACGCCGCGCCGCGGCTGACGGTCTTCAAGACGACAAACCTCGAGCCCAAGGGCGAGACGGTGACGGTGTCGGGGCGCGGCTACGACGTGAAGAAGGGCATCTACGTCGCGCTCTGCGTCGACAACGGCCCCGGCAAGGCCCCCAGCCCCTGCGTGGGCGGGGTCGACATGTCCGGCCGGGGCGGCAGCTCGGTGTGGGTCTCGTCGAACCCCCCGGACTACGGCAGGGGGATCGCGAGGCCGTACGGCAAGGGCGGCACGTTCACCGTGCGGCTCCGGCTGCGGGCGAGCGACGGGTCCGTGGACTGCCGCAAGCGGAGGTGCGCCGTCGTCACGCGGGCCGACCACACCCGCAGCAGCGACCGGTCCCAGGACGTCCGCGTCCGGGTGACGTTCCGCAGGTAGGCCTGCGCGCCGCCGCCGCTGCCGGCGGCGGCGCGCTCAGTGGGCGCGGGGCTCGACGCCGGCCGCGGCGCAGGCCTCCTCGTACATCCGCACGACCTCCTCGCGGACCTGCCGGCGCTCGGTGAGCTGCCGGCTCCACGGGATCGCCACCCCGACCTCCTGGCCGCCGACGCGCGCGGTGAAGACCGCCTGGTCGGCGTCGAGCCCCGCCATCGTCGCGGCGCTGGCGTCGGGCTGCCCGCCCAGGTGGCGCACGATGAGCAGCGAGTCCTCGGCGTGGTCCTCGTTCATGTGACGGGTCACGGCAGCGATGACGTCGTCGGAGAACGGATTCGGCGAAGCCTGGCTCACGTGTCGTACGGTAGCCGACCCGATGCGGCTCAGCTGACCGCTCGCGGGGGCTGGCCGGCCGACGCCGCACCGACCCACATCTGCCGTGTCGCCGGCGGCATGACGCCCTCGGCGTCGAACCTGGCCTTGATGCGCTGGCGCAGCTCGCGGGCGACGTCCCACTGCTTGAGCGGCTGGGTCTTGATGACCACACGCACGACGAGCGCGTCGGCCGTGAGCTGCTCGACGCCCCAGACCTCGGGGTCCTCCATCACGAGCTCGGAGAAGGCCGGGTCGTTGCGCAGCTCGAGGGCCACCTCGCCGAGCAGCACCTTCACCCGCTCGATGTTGCTGTCGTACGCGACGGGCACGTCGAGCACGGCGCGTGCCCACCCCTGGCTCATGTTGCCGACGCGCAGGATCTCGCCGTTGCGGACGTACCAGACGGCGCCGTTCACGTCCCGCACGCGGGTGACCCGCAGGCCCACCGCCTCGACCACGCCGTTGGCCTCGCCGAGGTCGACCACGTCACCGACGCCGTACTGGTCCTCGAGGATGAGAAAGATGCCGGACAGGAAGTCCTTGACCAGCGTCTGGGCGCCGAAGCCCAGGGCGACGCCGACGATGCCGGCGCTCGCCAGCAGCGGCGCGATGTTCAGCCCGATCTCGGACAGGACCATGAGGAAGGCGACACCGGCCACCAGGCCCGTGGTCACGCTGCGCAGCACCGAGCCCATGGTCTGGGCGCGCTGCTTGCGCCGCTCGGACAGCAGCGGGTTGCCCTCGAAGAACGGTGAGGCCTTGCGCGCCCGCGCGATGACGCCGGGCACGGTCCCCTCGGCCGCCTGGTCGGCCAGCTTCGTGATGAGCCGGTGCAGGACGATCCGGATGAGGAACGCGACGGCGACGATCACCGCGATGGCGAGCGGCTTGGCGAGCAGCCAGTCGGCGAAGAGCCCGAGCCACCGCTCGCCGGTCCAGTCCCGGACCCTGTCGCACACCGAGCCTTCCTCGCAGCGCTGCAGCGTCTCCGACAGGTCAGCGGTCGGCGACGGCGACGGCGACGGCGACGGGGTGGGGGTGGGCGCGACGAGCGGAAGCACAGTCCTCCTCGGGAGTCCGATCGGGGTCCTCCCGACCGTACCCGCAGGAGCGGGCCGTGCCGACTACCGCGGGGCGGGTGTCCTCAGAGCGCCAGCCCGGTCCAGTGGGCGAGGAAGGCCGTGGTGTCGACGCCCAGCTCGACCGACTTGGACAGCGCGCGTGCGCCGTGGCCGACGCCCTTCTCCCGCCGCACGAGGATCGGCCGGTCGCCGGTGGTCGAGTGCTGCAGGGCGGCCGCCATCTTGCGCGCGTGGAACGTGTCGACCCGGGTGTCGCCGTCGAAGATGGTGAAGAGGGTCGCGGGGTAGTCCACCCCCTCGCGCACGTGATGGTAGGGCGAGTACGCCAGCAGCCACCCCAGCTCCTCGGGGTCGTCGGCGCGGCCGTACTCCTCGTTCCAGGTCGCGCCGAGGCCGAACTTCTCGTAGCGCACCATGTCCAGCAGCGGGGCCGAGCAGACGACGGCGTTGAAGAGCTCGGGGCGCTGCGTCAGGGCCGCCCCGACGAGCAGCCCGCCGTTCGACCCTCCGCTGATGCCGAGCTGCTGCGGCGTGGTCCAGCCGTCGGCGATGAGCCTCTCCGCCGCGCCGTGGAAGTCGTCGAAGACGTTCTGCTTGGCCCCGAGCATGCCCGCCCGGTGCCACTCCTCGCCCTCCTCGGAGCCGCCGCGCAGGCAGGCCACCGCGTAGACCCCGCCGGCCTCGACCCACTGCAGGTAGCTCGCGGAGTACCCGGGGGTGAGCGCGATGCCGAAGCCGCCGTAGCCGCTCAGCACGCACGGGCGCGGCCGGTCCGGCGTGGCCGTCCGCGCGATGACGAACATCCGGACGGTGGTGCCGTCCTTGGACTCGTACGCCACGTGCTGCACGGACACCTCGGGCACGGTGACCGAGCCGGGCGGCGAGGCGGACAGCGAGACCTCGCCGGTGCGGGCGTCGTAGTGGAAGATCGAGTGCGGGGTGACGTGGTCCGTATACCCGAACCACGCTTCGTGCCCGCCCTCGTGGCGCACCGAGAAGCCGCCGACGGAGCCGAGCCCGGGCAGCTGCATCTCGCCGGTGCGCTCGCCCGTGCGCAGGTCGTGGACGGTGACCTCCGAGACTGCGTGGCGGGTCCAGGAGCAGAGCAGCACCGGGCGGTCGCCGAGCTCGGGCCCGTCGAGCACCGCATGCGCGTCGAGCACCGCCTCCGGGTCCTCGGGCACGAGGTCGCGCCAGGACCCGTACGCCAGGTCCTCGGGGTCGGCGACGCAGAGCCGGCCGCGCGGAGCGTCACGGTCGGTGGAGATGTACGCCCGCCCGTCCCGTCCCACCTGGACCCAGGCCTGGGCGTCGACGCCCTCCTGGACGACCCGCAGCTGCGGGGCCTCCGGCGCGGACGTCGAGATGTCGGCGATCCAGAGGTCGTTGCGCGGGGCCGTGCCCGCCGCCGCGCTGACGACGAGCCAACGCCCGTCCATCGAGACCTGCACGCCGTAGTAGTTGGTGATCTCGCGGCCGGCGCCGAAGATCTCGACGTCCTCCGCGGGGTCCGTCCCGACCCGGTGCAGCCAGACCCGGCGGTGGTACTGGCGCTCGTCCTCCGGCAGCAGCTCGGGGTCGACGCGGCGGACGTAGTAGTAGGCCTCGTTGCCCGGCAGCCAGGCCACGGGGGAGTAGCGCGCCCGGTCGATCGGGCCGTCGACCAGCTCGCCGGTCGCGACGTCGATCACCCGCAGCACCGACTCCTCGGTGCCGCCCTCGGACAGCTGGTATGCGAGCAGCGCGCCGTCCTTGCTCGGCTGCCAGGAGTCCAGCGTCGTGGTGCCCGAGGGGTCGACCTGCATCGGGTCGAGCAGGACACGCTCGGTGCCGTCGGGCTCGGTGACGAGCAGCACGGCGTGCTCCTGCTCGGGCCCGCGCCGCATGAAGAACCGGCGCTCCCGGCGCAGCGTCGGCGTGCCGATCGAGCCCGAGCCGAGCAGGGTGAGCAGCCGCTCGCGGATGCCGTCGCGGCCCGGCAGGCCGTCGAGGTGCCCGCGGCAGAGCTCGTCCTGGGCGGTCGACCAGCTCTCCACCTCGGGGGCGGCGGCGTCCTCCAGCCACCGGTACGGGTCGGCGACCGCATGGGTGGGATGCCCCGCGGGAAGCTGCTCCACGAGGTCGAGACGGCGGGCCGAGGGGTAGCCGGGGCGGTCCATGGTCGAACCCTACGCAGCGGCGTGCCGGCCGGCGCACGGCCCTGGCCCCCGCCGTGACGCGTCGGCTGCGACGCTCTGCCCCCTGCACGGCACGCTCGGTGATCGTTCCGTGAACGTGTGGTGTCCGTCCCCGAATGTGTTGGCCGTCCGGCGTGCTGGCGTCCACACTGGCCTCAGGCCGACGCGAGCCACGCGTCGTGCGACGGTGGAGGCTTCCGTGGCCCATGCCCTGGTGTTGAACGCGACCTACGAGCCGCTCTGCGTCGTGCCGATGCGGCGGGCGGTCGTCCTGGTGCTCGCGGAGAAGGCCGTCGTCGTCGAGCGCTCGGACGGGATGCTGCACTCGGAGCGGCAGGCCGTCGACATCCCGTCGGTGGTCCGGCTGAGCCACTACGTCCGCGTGCCGTACCGCAAGGGCGTGCCGCTCACCCGTCGCGCCGTCCTCGAGCGCGACGCGCACCGCTGTGCGTACTGCGCGCGGCGGGCGGACACCGTCGACCACGTGGTCCCCCGCTCGCGCGGCGGCCAGCACGCCTGGTCCAACGTCGTGGCGGCCTGCTGTCGGTGCAATCACAAGAAGGGCAGCCATCTGTTGGCGGAGCTGGGCTGGGCGCTGCCCGCCAAGCCGGCCGAGCCGCCGGCCACGGTCGCGCTCCTCGTCGGCTGGGCCCGGCGGGACCCGGCGTGGGAGCCCTACCTGCTCCTCCCGGCACAGGCCGGCTGAGCCGGGCGGGATTGCCCGCGCCGCGAAGGGGGAGTGAGGTCCCTGACGCCCCCCTCCGTGCCCGAAGGACATCGGTGACCGCCACCCCACAGCTCGACCCCGTCCTGCGCGAGCTCGCCGAGGCCTGCTCGGTCTCGGTCGAGTTCCACGACTGGCAGGGCAACCCGCAGCCCGCGTCCGTCGAGACCCTGCGCGCCGTGCTCGGCGCGCTGGGGATCGACGCCTCGACGCCCGAGGCGGCGAAGGCCGCCCTGCAGGAGCTGCGGCTGCGCCCCTGGCGGCGGGTGCTGCCGCCCTGCGTCGTCGTCCGCTCCGGGCGCGCCGCCCGCGTGCCGGTCCACGTCGCCCACGGCGAGCCCGTGGCGCTCTCGGTGCGGCTCGAGGACGGCGGCACGCGCGAGCTGCGCCAGCTCGACGTGTGGGTCGACCCGCACGAGGTCGACGGGGGGCTCGTCGGCGAGGCCACGTTCGAGGTGCCGGAGGACCTGCCGCTGGGCTACCACGAGCTGCAGGCGTCGGGCGCCGCCGCCGGCACCGCCCCACTCATCGTCGTCCCCGCGTACGTCGGGGAGCCGCCCTCGCTCGGCCGGAGCCGCGCGTGGGGCTTCACGTCCCAGCTGTACGCCACCCGGTCGCGGGCCTCGTGGGGGCTCGGGGACCTCGGCGACCTGCGCGCGCTCGCGTCGTGGAGCGGCGGGCTCGGCGCCGGGTTCGTGCTCGTGAACCCGCTGCACGCCGCCGAGCCCTTCGCGCCGATGGAGCCCTCGCCGTACCTCCCGGCGACCCGGCGCTTCTTCAACCCCGTCTACCTGCGCGTCGAGGACGTCCCCGAGCTCGCCGCCGCGCCACAGCCGGTGCAGGAGCTCGTCCGGCGGCTCGCGTCGGAGCAGCAGCAGGCCAACACCTCGCCCGACCCGATCGACCGGGACGCCACGTGGGCGGCCAAGAGCGAGGCGCTCAGCGCGCTGCACGGCGTCGAGCGGAGTGCTGAGCGGGAGGCGGCGTACCAGGCCTTCCTCGCCCAGGAGGGCGAGGGGCTGGTCGACTTCGCCACCTGGTGCGCGATCTCCGAGGAGCAGCGCGCCCCGTGGCAGGACTGGCCGGAGGAGCTGCGCGACCCCGCGTCGCCGGGCGTGGCCGAGGTGCGGGACAAGCTCGCCCGCCGGGTCGACTACTACTGCTGGCTGCAGTGGCTGCTCGACGAGCAGCTCGCGGCCGCGCAGGGGGAGGCCTGCTCCTCGGGGATGCCGCTCGGGATCATGCACGACCTCGCGGTCGGCGTGCACCCGTCGAGCGCCGACGCCTGGGCGCTGCAGTCCGTGCTCGCGCTCGGCGTCACCGTCGGCGCGCCGCCGGACGCGTACAACCAGCAGGGCCAGGACTGGTCGCAGCCGCCGTGGCGCCCGGACCGGCTCGCCGAGACCGGGTACGCCCCCTACCGAGCGATGCTCCGGACGGTGCTGCGGCACGCGGGCGGCATCCGCGTGGACCACATCCTCGGCCTCTTCCGCCTCTGGTGGGTCCCGCAGGGGCAGGCCCCGACGGAGGGGGCGTACGTCCGCTACGACCCGGAGGCGCTCGTCGGCATCCTCGCCCTCGAGGCGCAGCGCTCCGGCGCCGTCGTCGTCGGCGAGGACCTCGGGACCGTCGAGCCCGGGGTGCGCGACTTCCTCAAGGAGCGCGGCGTCCTCGGCACCTCGATCCTGTGGTTCGAGCGCGACTGGGACGCGGGGGTGCCGCTGCGCCCGGAGCAGTGGCGCGAGCTGTCCCTGGCCTCGGTCACCACCCACGACCTGCCGCCGACCGCGGGCTACCTCGCCGGCGAGCACATCCGCATCCGCTCCGAGCTCGGGCTGCTCACCCGTAGCGTCGAGGAGGAGCGCCGGTCCGACGAGGCCGAGCAGCGCAGCTGGCTCGACGACTTGGTCCGGCGCGGGCTGCTCGCCGAGTCCGCGCGCGACGATGAGCAGTCCGTCGTCGAGGCGCTGCACAAGTTCGTCGTCAGCACCCCCGCGCGGCTGGTGGGAGTCGCGCTGCCCGACGCGGTGGGCGACCGCCGCGCGATCAACCAGCCGGGGACCTACCGCGAGTACCCGAACTGGAAGCTGCCGATGTGCGACGGGGACGGGCGGCCGGTCCTGCTCGACGACATCCCTGGCAACCCGCGGGCGGAGTCGCTGGCCCGGGTCGTCGCCGAGGGGGTGGCGCCTCGTGGCTGACCCGGCCCGGGCCGGTACCGTACGGTCCGTGACCAGCTCGAACCCTCGCTCGTGGTGGCGCCGGACCCCCGCGGCGGCAGCGCTCGCGTCGCTGCTGCTGACTCTCCTCCTCGTCCCGGCCGGGCCGGCGCACGCGCTCGAGCGCAGCGACGGCGACGACCCGGGCCCGCGCATGGAGACGCTCGAGGTGATCGGCGTCTTCATCGGCATCCCGTTGGCGATCTACCTGGTCGTCTGGGTGCTGACCTTCGCCCCCGGCACCACGCGCAAGCCGTCCCGCTCGCGGGCCAAGCACCGCTGAGCAGCTGACCTCCGGCTGCACCGGCCCACGCCGAGGGCGTGGCCGGTGCAGCCCCGGCACCGGTGCCCGCCGCCCACGGCCCGTCGCTGCCCGGCCCGTGAGCCTGGCTCGGGGCCGCATCGTTACCCCAAGCCATCGTCTGAAGCACTCTTCGCTGTTCGCTGCTTCGTCCGACCCAACCGTCGCCCTACGCCGCTGCGAATCCTCCGCGTGGCCGTCACCCGGACGGCCCTACCCGTAGGAGCAGCGCTATGCCGAACAGGACGCGTGCCACCGTCGCCGTCGGGACCGTCGTGGCGAGCCTCGCACTGGCCGTCCACCCCGCCTCCGCCGCGCACGAGGGCATCGAGGTCACCGGGCTCACGAACAACAACCGTCTGGTGACCTTCCTCGCGGACGAGCCCGGGACCCTGCTCGACAGCGTCAAGATCGCCGGCCTCAGCGGTGAGACCGTGCTCGGGATCGACTACCGGCCGGCGGACCGTGGCCTCTACGCCCTCGTCGCCGGCTCCGCGGAGGCGGCGCGCGTCGTCCGCCTGGACCCCGACACGGGGCGCACGCTGTCCAGCGTCGCGCTGCGGACCTCGGCAGGCGCGCCCGTGCGCCCGACGGGGGAGAACGTCGACATCGACTTCAACCCCGCCGCCGACCGGCTGCGCATCGTCAGCGACAGCGGCCAGAACCTCCGCGTCGACGTGTCGACGGGGGCCACCACCGTCGACACCCCGCTGCGCTACGCAACGGGGGCGGGCGCCCCGCGGGTGATCGCGGCGGCCTACACCAACAGCGACACCGACCCGGCCACCGGCACCACGCTGTACGACCTCGACAGCGCCACGGACACGCTGCACACCCAGGCCCCGCCGAACGACGGCGTCCTCAACGCCGTCGGAGGTGCTCTCGGGGCGCCGTTCTGGGCGCAGTCCGGCTTCGACATCTTCACGAGCGGGACGACCAACGTCGCCCTGGTCGCCCTGCGCTACCGCGGCTCCACGTCGCTCTCCGTGGTCGACCTGGCCACCGGCGCGATCAACCCGGCGAGCACCGAGCGCATCGGCGGCACCGCCGCGGTCCTGGACATCGCGGCGGCACCGCGCTGACCCGCGGCGGGCCGGGCGAGCCCATCGCCCGGCCCGCCGGCAGCACAGCCGGGCGCCTCGCCACGGGCCCTTCCTCGCTGGGCGAGGAGGATGGGGCGAAGGGCGCCGGCACGCAGGCGCCTCGTCGCTCAGCTCGAGGACGAGGATGCCGGGGCCGGCGTTCCCGGAGGCGACAGCAGCCCGGCAGCGGCCCCGTGCCGGGGACGGCCTCGACCGGGCCGCGCCCGCTCAGCCCTCCTGACGGTCGCGGGCCTGTGCCCGCAGCGCACGGGCGACGCCGTCGCGCGACTCCAGCACGAGCCGGCGCAGGGCCGGCGGCGCCGCGGACGCCTGCTCCAGCCAGGCATCGGTGCGCGCGAGCAGCTCCTCGTCGGCCAGCAGGGTCGGGTAGAGGCCGAGCACGATGTTCTGCGCGGTCTCGTTGGTCCGGGTGGCCCAGACGTGCTCGATGGCGTCGAAGTACGGCTCGACGAACGGGCGCAGCAGGTCCTCCTGGCCCGGGGTCGCGAAGCCGCCGATGGTCGCCGACTGCAGGGCGTTGGGCAGGTCGTCCCGGTCCACCACAGCGGCCCAGGCCTCGGCCTTGGCCTGCGTCGTCGGCCGGGCGGCGCGCGCCGCGGCCGCGTGCCGCTGGCCCGTGGCGGTGTTGTCGCGCTGCAGCTCCGCGTCGATGGCCGCGTCGCCCAGCACCCCCGCCGACACCAGGCGGTGCAGCAGCTCCCAGCGCAGGTCGGTGTCGATGATCAGGCCCTCGACCTGCTCGGTGCCCTCGTAGAGCGCCCGCACCAGGGCCAGCTGGCCGTCGTCCCGGGCGGCCGAGGCGAAGGCGCGCGCGAACTGCAGCTGCGCGTCGCTCGCGGGCGCCGCGCCACGCAGCAGCCGCTCGGTGCCCTCGGCGAGCGCCCGGCCGGCCTGCGCGCGGTGGCCCGGGTCGACGTACAGCCGGGCAACCGTCTCCAGCTGGCGAAGGACCGACCGGACCATCGAGCTGTCGGTCTCGGTGCGTACGCCGGCCAGGCCGAGGTCGAGGTAGGCCCGCGGGCGCATCTCGGCGTCCCGGCACATGTCCCAGGCCGCCGCCCAGCAGAGCGCCCGGGGCAGCGAGTCGGTGAAGGCGGCCAGGTGCTCGACGAGCGTGGCGAGAGACCGCTCGTCCAGCCGGATCTTGGTGTAGGCGAGGTCGTCGTCGTTGAGCAGGAGCAGGTCGGGGCGGTCCTCGCCGACGAGCTCGGGCACCTCGGTCCGCTCGCCGTCGACGTCGACCTCGACGTAGCGGCGGCGGGTCAGGGCGCCACCGTCGAGGTCGTAGAGCCCGATGCCGAGCCGGTGGGTGCGCAGCGTCGGCCACCCCTCGGGCGCCTCCTGGCGCACCGCGAAGGAGCTGATCGTGCCGTCGCCGGCGGCCTCCAGGACGGGCCGCAGCGTGTTGATACCCGCCGTCTCCAGCCAGAGCCCGGACCAGGCGGCGAGGTCGCGGCCGCTGCTGGCCTCCAGCTCGACGAGCAGGTCCGCGAGGGTGGTGTTGGCGTAGGCGTGCTTGGCGAAGTAGGTGCGGATGCCGGCGAAGAACTCCTCGTGCCCGACCCACGACACCAGCTGCTTGAGCACCGCGGCGCCCTTGCCGTACGTGATGCCGTCGAAGTTGACCTCGACGTCCTCGAGGTCGTTGATGTCGGCCACGATGGGGTGGGTCGAGGGCAGCTGGTCCTGGCGGTACGCCCAGGTCTTCTCGGTGTTCGCGAACGTCGTCCACGCCTGGGTGTACTTCGTCGCCTCCGCCGCGGCCAGGTGGCTCACGTACTCGGCGAAGGACTCGTTGAGCCACAGGTCGTCCCACCAGCGCATGGTCACGAGGTCGCCGAACCACATGTGCGCCAGCTCGTGCAGGACGGTGACCGCGCGCCGCTCGACCGCCGCCTCGGGCACGCGGGAGCGGAAGACGTAGTCCTCGAGGATCGTGACGCAGCCCGCGTTCTCCATCGCCCCGGCGTTGAACTCGGGGACGAAGAGCTGGTCGTACTTGTCGAAGGGGTACGCCCGGTCGAACAGCTCCTCGAAGAAGGTGAAGCCCTGCTGGGTCAGCTCCAGGATGACGTCGGCGTCGAGGTGCTCGGCCAGGGAGCGCCGGCAGAAGACGGCGGCCGGCAGGGAGCCCTTGCGCGAGACGACCTCTCCGCGGACGGCGGCGTACGCCCCGGCGACGATCGCGGTGACGTACGAGGAGAGCCGCGGGGTCGGCGCGAACCGCCAGACCCCGGTGTCGCCCGAGACCTCCGGGGCGGGCGTGGGGGAGACCGACACGACCTCCCAGTGGGCGGGCGCCGTGACGGTGAACGTGTAGGCCGCCTTGAGGTCCGGCTGCTCGAAGACCGCGAACACGCGCCGCGAGTCCGCGACCTCGAACTGGGAGTAGAGGTAGACCTCGCCGTCGACCGGGTCGACGAAGCGGTGCAGCCCCTCGCCGGTGTTCATGTAGGCGCAGTCGGCCACGACCACGAGCTCGTTGTCCGCGGCCAGCCTCTCCAGCGTGATGCGGGTGCCGTCGAAGACGGCCGCAGGGTCGAGCTCGGCCCCGTTGAGCGTCACGGACGTGACGGCGGGGGCCACCAGGTCGATGAACGTGGCCGCGCCCGGCTCGGAGCAGCTGAACCGCGCGAGGGTCCTGGAACGGAAGACACGGTCGGACCCGGTGAGGTCGAGCTCGATGTCGTAGGACGCGACGTCGAGCAGACTTGCCCTGGCGGCCGCTTCGTCGCGAGTCAGGTTCATCCCAGGCATGGGCGGAATCCTCGCACGCGGCCCGGGGCATAGTTCCGCCCGCTGCTCCGTTGTCGCCGCAAACGTCGAAAGGATCTCTGCCGTGGCTCCGTCCGCCCAGCCCTCGACCGCGACCGCCGGCTTCTGGTTCGACCCGCTCTGCCCGTGGGCGTGGATGACGTCGCGGTGGATGCGCGAGGTGGAGCAGGTCCGGGACGTCCGGGTCCAGTGGAACGTGATGTCGCTGGCGTACCTCAACGACGGCCGTGAGCTCCCCGAGGAGTACGTCGACCTGATGAAGCGCGCCTGGGGCCCGGTGCGCGTGGTGATCGCGGCCCGGCAGACGGCGGGCCAGGAGGTCGTCCTGCCGTTGTACGAGGCGCTCGGCCGCCGTATCCACGACGAGGGGCGCGGCAACGAGGCCGACGCGCTGGCAGCAGTCGTCGCGGAGGCGCTGGAGGAGGCCGGCCTGCCGGCCGGGCTCGCGGCCGCCGCCGAGTCCACCGAGTACGACGAGGCGCTGAAGGCCAGCCACCACGCCGGCATGGACCAGGTGGGCATGGAGGTCGGCACGCCCGTGATCAGCGTCGACGGCGTCGCGTTCTTCGGCCCCGTCGTCTCCCCGGCGCCGAAGGGCGAGGCCGCGGGCCGGCTCTGGGACGGCGTCCTGCTCGTCGCGGGGACCGACGGCTTCTTCGAGCTCAAGCGCACGCGCACCCGGGAGCCACAGTTCGGCTGAGGGCTGGTTGACTACGGCCATGCGCGTGCATCTCGGCAGCGACCACGCCGGCTACGAGCGCAAGGCGGCCATCGCCGCTTGGCTGCGCGAGCAGGGCCACGACGTCGTGGACCACGGCCCCCTCACCTACGACCCGCAGGACGACTACCCGCCGTTCGTCATGCGGGCGGCCGAGGCCGTGGTGGAGGAGCCCGGGAGCCTGGGCGTCGTGCTGGGCGGCAGCGGCAACGGCGAGCAGATCGCCGCCAACAAGGTGCAGGGCGTGCGCGCCGCCCTGGCCTGGGACGAGG
>NZ_JAANNO010000002.1:394928-521312 GCF_011250645.1 Motilibacter aurantiacus | reverse complement strand
CCCCGGCAAGCGGCTCGCCCGGCCCCGGCCACGGCCGACAGTTCTCCTCGTGAACCGGATAGCGAGGGCACAGCTGTTGACGGCCGTGGCCGTCCTGCTGGCGGTCACCGCAGCGACGTTCCCGCCCGCCCGCCCGCTCGTCGTCCTGCTCGTGAGCATGGCCGCCCCGGTGGCCACCGTGTACGGCGTCGTCCGGCACCGGCCGGGCGCCTGGCTGCGCTGGCTGCTCGTCGCGGTCATGCTCGGGCTCTGGGCGGCGAGCACCGTCGTCGCCGCGGTCGACGGCAGCGCCTCGGCGCTGGCGGCCGGGCTCGTCGTCGCCGGGCAGGCGATGGGCACGGTTCTCGTCGCCGTGCTGTTCGTACGTCGTGGGCCGCGCCCGTCCCGGGAGGACGGGGGACGCATCGCGCGGCTCGGCCGCAGGACGGACGCCGTGCTGCTCGGCTGCGTCCTGGGCCTCGTCGTCGCCCAGCTCGCCCAGCGAACGAGCGGGGACGGGCCCGCAGCGCACGGCTGGCTGGACCTCGTGCCGACGGTGGACCTGCTGCTGGCCGGCCTGCTCGTCCGCTTCCTGGCCTCGCGCTCGCAGCTGACGACGAGCTGCGTGCTGACCGTGCTGGCGGCGCTGACCACGATCACGTACGACATGCTCGTGACGCGCACGGGGACCCGGGTGCCCGACGGCGAGAACCCCCTGACCATCGTCTGGGTTCTCGCCGCCTGCCTGTTCGCCGTCGCGCCGTTGCACGCGTCGATGCGCACCGCCTTCGCCTCCGCGACCCTCGAGCGCCGGCGCACGGAGTCCAGCCGGCTGCTCGGCCTCGTCCCCCTCGCCGCCGTGCCGGCAGGGCTCTACGTGCTGGGCCGCACCGAAGGAGGAATCTCACTTCCTGCATGGTGCTACGTGTGTGTGGAGCTGGTCGTGGCCGTGCTGGGGCTGCTGCGCGGCGCGCAGGCGGTGCGCAGCAGCGAGCAGCGGGCCGAGCGCGACCCGCTCACGGGGCTGGCCAACCGGCGCGGGCTCGCGCGGGCCTTCGACGCGGCGCAGGAGGACGGGCCGGGCTCGGTCCGGATCGTCCTGCTCGACGTCGACGACTTCAAGCAGGTCAACGACACCTGGGGGCACGACGCGGGTGACGCGCTGCTCTGCGAGGTGGGGTCCCGGCTGCGTGCCGCGGTGGGGGACGCCGGCGTGGTCGCGCGGTCCGGGGGCGACGAGTTCGTCGTCCTGCTCCGCGGCGACCAGCGGGCGCCGTACCGCGTGGTGTCCGAGGTGTTCGACCAGCCGTTCGACGTTGTCGGCCACGCCCGTCGGGTACGCGTCAGCGCGGGCGTCGCGCAGGTGACGGCCGGCAGCAGCCTGGCCCACGTGCTGGCCGACGCCGACATCGCCCTGTACGCCGCGAAGGGCGACGGCAAGGGCATGACGACCGCGTACACCGCCGACCTGCGCGAGCGCGTGCTCGGACGGCTCGCCCTCGTCAACGAGCTCACCCGGGTGCTCGACGGCGAGAAGGACGCCGGCTCCCTCGTCGTGCACTACCAGCCGTTGGTCGACCTGAACTCGGGTTCGGTCTTCGGGTGCGAGGCGCTCGTGCGCTGGGAGCACCCGACCCGCGGCCTGCTGGCGCCGGACCGGTTCCTCGGCCTGGCCGAGGAGCACGGCCTCGCCGCCCGGCTCGACCGCTGGGTGCTGGACGCGGCGCTGGCCCAGCTGCTGCAGTGGGACCGGGCCGGGCTGCCCGAGCTGCGGATGAACGTCAACCTCGGCCGCTCGAGCATGGAGCACCCGCGGCTGGCGCAGCGCGTGATCGCCGCGCTCAGCACCTCCGGCATCGACCCGTCGCGACTGCACGTGGAGATCACCGAGCACCACGAGCTGCCGCCCGAGGCGGGCGTCGCGGCGCTGAAGCTGCTGTCCGAGCACGGCGTCGGGGTGGGCCTGGACGACTTCGGGGTCGGCTACACCTCGCTGGACTACCTGCGCCGCTACCCCATCGGAGTGCTGAAGCTGGACCGCTCGATCACCCGGCCGCTGGAGGCCGAGCAGTCCTCGCCCCTGCTCGAGGGCATCGTGGGGCTGGCCCGCTCGCTGGGCGTCAGCGTGCTGGCCGAGGGCATCGAGACCCCGGCCCAGCGGGACCGGCTGGCGGCGCTGGGCATCGCGTACGGCCAGGGCTTCTCGATCGCGCGGCCGATGCCGCCGTCGGCGCTCGAGCGGTTCCTGCGCGCCGGGACGCCGGTCCAGGAGCCCGCTCTCGGCTGAAGCCGCCCCGGGAAGGGCCGCGCACCCCCTAACGTCGTGCAGGTGCAGGTCGAGGGGGCGGGAAGCGCGCCGCAGCCGGAGGAGCCCGGGACGCTCCGCGTGCAGGTCCTGGGCGGGCTGGCCGCCACCCGCGGGGGCCGGGAGCTGGACCTCGGTGGCCGCCGGCAGCGGGCCGTCCTCGCCCTGCTCCTGCTCGCGCGGGGCGAGGCGCTCGGGGCGAACCGGCTGATCGACCTGCTCTGGGGCGAGCAGCCCCCGGCCAGCGGGGCCGCCGCGCTGCACTCCTACGTGTCGCACCTGCGCCGTGCGCTCGAGCCGGGGCGGAGCGCCCGAAGCCGCGACACGCTCCTCGTCCGCGAGGGCACGGGCTACGCCTGCCGGCTTCCCGCCGACGCCGTCGACGCCTGGCGGTTCGAGGCGATGGTCCGCGACGCGGGCAGCGGCGAGGCGGTGTCCGCCGCCTCCGTCCCCGCGCTCTCGGCCGCGCTCGCGCTCTGGCGCGGCACCCCGTACGCCGAGTGGGCCGGCGAGCCCTGGGCCGACGCCGAGGCGGCGCGGCTCGGGGAGCTGAAGGCGGTCGCGGTCGAGCGGCTCATGGCGGCCCGCCTGGCGGCCGGGGAGGCGGCGGTGCTCGTCCCCGAGCTGGACGCGCTGGTGGCCGAGGAGCCGCTGCGCGAGGAGCGGTGGCGGCTGCTCGCCCTCGCGCTGTACCGGGCGCAGCGCCAGTCCGACGCGCTGACCGCGCTGCGCCGAGCCCGGGCGCGGCTGCTCGACGAGCTGGGGGTCGACCCGGGCCCGGCCCTGCGCGAGATCGAGGCGCAGATCCTCGCTCACGCCCCCGCGCTCAGCCTGCCCGCGCCGGTGCCGGCGCCCGGCCCGAGCGCCGGGACGCCCGCGGCCGGGGTGCCCGCCGCCGGGGTGCCCGCCGCAGGGATACCCGCCGAGCCGCCCGCCGTGCCCGCGCAGGCCCGGCCGGCACTCCGCCCCGCCCCGCCGGGCGACGAGATCGTCGAGCGGGACGCCGAGCTCGCCCGGCTGCGCGCGGCCCTGGACGACGCGCTGAGCGGGCAGGGCGGGGTCGCGCTGGTCGAGGGGCCGGCCGGCATCGGCAAGACCCGGCTGCTGGGCGAGGCGCGGCGGATGGCCGCGGAGCACGGCGCGGCGACGCTGAGCGCCCGGGGGAGCGCGCTGGAGCGGGAGTTCGCGTTCGGGGCGGTGCGCCAGCTGTTCGACCCGCTGCTGCTGGACCCCGGTCGGCGCGAGCGGCTGCTCTCCGGCGCCGCGGCGTCGGCGGCCACGGTCTTCGACGCGGCACCGGCCGACGAGCTGCGCGCCGACGGGTCGTTCGCCGTCCTGCACGGGCTCTACTGGCTCGTCGTGAACCTGGCCGCGGACGCCCCGGTGGTGCTGGCCGTCGACGACCTGCAGTGGTGCGACAAGGCCTCGCTGCGCTTCCTCGCCTTCCTCGTACGCCGGCTCGAGGGGCTTCCTGTCGCGCTGGTCGCCACGCTGCGGACGGGTGAGGAGCACGAGGAACAGGCCCTGCTGTCGGAGATCGCGCTCGACCCGGCCGCGCGGTCGGTGCACCCCGGGCCGTTGACCCTGCCCGGGGTCGGGGACCTCGTACGCCGCCGGCTGGGCGCCGACCCGGCGGCGTCGTTCGTCGCCGCGTGCCACGAGACGACCGGCGGCAACCCGCTGCTGCTGCGCCAGCTGCTGCGCGCGCTCGAGGCGGACGGGATCCGACCGGACGCCGCCCACGCCGACACCGTGACGGCCATCGGCTCGCGGGCCGTCTCGAGCATCGTGCTCATGCGGCTGCGCCGGCTGCCCGCCGACGCGGGCGAGGTCGCCCGCGCGGTCGCGGTGCTCGGCGACGGCGCGGCGCTGCCGGCGGTCGCGTCGCTCGCGCAGCTGGACGAGCAGCGGGCGGCGGAGGCGATCGCCGCCCTGGCGGCGGCCGAGATCCTGTGCGACGAGCACCCGCTGGGCTTCGTGCACCCGCTGGTGCGTGACGCGGTGTACCGCGGGATCGCCCCGGGCCAGCGCGAGCTGGCGCACGGCCGTGCGGCCGGCGTGCTCGCGGCCGCCGGCGCCACCGCCGAGCAGGTCGCCGCCCACCTGCTGCAGGCCCCGGCCCGGGGCGAGGCCGAGGTGGTGGCCACGCTGCGGACAGCGGCGCGGGTCGCGCGTGACCGCGGCGCGGCCGAGAGCGCGATCACGTACCTCACCCGGGCGCTCAACGAGCCGCCGCTGCCCGCGGAGCGCGGGGACGTGCTGCTCGAGCTCGGCGCCGTGGAGGCGCTGACCGACGGGGTGTCGGCCATCGAGCACCTGCGCGAGGCCTACACCGTGGGCAGCTCGGTCGGCCTGCGCGCCCAGGCCGCCCGCATCCTCGCGCACTCCCTCGTCTTCGCCGGCCGGCGCGGCGAGGTCACCGCCTTCGCGGGGCAGGCCCGGGCCGCCCTGCCCGCCGAGCTCGCCGACGACCGGCAGGCGTTGCAAGCGCTGGAGCGCATCGGCGGTTTCATGCACGGGCTGGACTGCGGCATCTGGCAGCGCGGGGAGATCGTGATCGAGGGCGACGGCCCCGGGGCGCGCATGCTCGCCGTCGTCAAGGCCTGGGAGCTGGTGATCGCCGCCGCCGACCTCGACGAGTGCGTGGCGCTCTCGCGGTTCGCCCTGCAGGACGGGCTGCTCCAGCTCGTCGACCCGGGGCTGTTCTGGGTGATCGCCGCCTTCAGCCTCGGCATGGCGGACCAGGACCTCGGGGACTTCTGGGACCGTGCCCTGTCCAGCGCGCACGCCAGGGGCTCGCTCTTCTCCGCGCTGTCCACGCACCTCTGGCGCGGGCACGCCCAGTGGTGGCAGGGCGACCTGCGCGAGGCCGAGCAGTCGCTCATGACGGCGAACGAGCAAATGCTGCGGTGGGGCGCCCCGGAGATCGGGGTGGCCTACGGCACCGCGTTCCTGCTCGGGGTGCTGCTCGACCGCGGGGACGTCCCCGGCGCCCGCAGCTTCCTCGACTCGGTCAGCGACCGGCCGCGGGTGGGGGACGGCGGCCGGCTGCTCAAGGATGCCGAGACCGACGTGCTCCTCGCCGAGGGGCGGCACGCCGAGGCGCTGCAGGTGGCCGAGGAGGCGCGCCAGCTCATGCGCACGGTGGCCAACCCGGTGTGGCGGCCGTGGCGGTCGACCGCGGCGCGGGCGCTCGTCGGCCTGGGCCGGCGCGAGGAGGCGGTCGCGCTCGTGCAGGAGGAGCTGGCGGTGGCGCGCTCCTGGGGCGCCCGCAGGCTGACCGGGCGGACGCTGCGCGTGCTCGGCGAGCTGCAGGGCCCCGGGGGAGAGGCGGCCCTGCGCGAGGCGGTCGAGCAGCTCGACGGCACGACGTCACGACTGGAGCTCGCGCGGGCGCTGCACGCCCTCGGCGCGCTCGTCCCGCTGGGGGAGGCGCTCACCCTGCGTCAGCGGGCGCTGGAGCTGGCCGAGGCCTGCGGTGCCGAGTCGCTGCGGTCCTCGGTGGCGGAAGCGCTGCGCGGTCACGGCATCCACGTGCCCGAGCAGCGCTCCCGGACCGTCTCGCTGACCCGGACCCAGCGCCGTATCGCCGGGATGGCCGTGGACGGTGCGGACCCCCGTCAGATTGCCGAAGCCCTGTTCCTGACACCGCGTTCGGTCGAGCGGATGCTGGAGGGTGTGCGCCGTGAGCTCGGCGTCACGTCCGACGCGGAGCTGCGGGTTGCACTGGCGATGTAGGGCAAGCGCAGCGGCGCGCGCGTCGGCCGCGGTGGCTAGGGCTCCCGCGGTGGTGGGGCGGCACTTGCGCGGCAGAAGGTGCACTGTCGCGGTGGAAGGGACACTTCCGCGGTGTCCTGACGCGGCCGAGGTGCCCCTGGCGCGGCGACAGCGGGGCGGGTGGCACATCAGGCGGGCGGGCGACGCCCGCGGACCACGGCGTGCCTCCATCGAGTGGTCGACCGGGTCGAGCGCCGCGTCGGCGACGCGGTGGCCCGACGGGCACTGGTCCGCGACCTGACGGCGCCTCTGACGTCACTGGGCTGGGCCTGCTCTCTCCCAGGGAAGGCCGGGCCGGTGGCGACGGCCACCGGACCGGCCCGCACCGCTACCGGGCCCGACGCAGCCCGGTGAGCAGCACGTCGATCGGCCGGCGCGGGTCGTACGCGGCGTCCGCGCCGATGCAGAGGTTGCCGACGGCACGCAGGAGGTGGAGCGCGTCGAGGTCGTCGTGCACCTCGCCGGACGCCACCGCCGCGTCCAGCAGTCGCGTGCACGCGGGCACCAGCCGGTCGAGGAAGTACGCGTGCAGCGCCTCGAAGCCCGAGCCGTCCGCCTGCAGGGCGGCCGCCAGCCCGTGCTTCGTCACCAGGAAGCCGACGAACAGGTCGATCCAGGAGGCCAGGGCGTCGTGCGCGCTGCCCGACGTGCTCAGCAGGTCGTCGACGGCGTCGGCGCAGGCGTCCACCTGGTGCCGGTAGACGGCGATGACCAGGTCGGCACGGGTGGGGAAGTGGCGGTAGATCGTGCCGACTCCGACCCCGGCGCGGGTGGCGATCTCCCGGACCGGTGCCTCGACACCGCCCGCGACGAAGGCGGCGGCTGCCGCGTCGAGCAGCGCCTCCCGGTTGCGCCGGGCGTCGGCACGACGGGGGCCGCCCGCCTCGCTCTCGGTCATCTGCGCTGCGTCCTCCCACTGGGGTTGCCAACCGGAACGGTGTTCCGTATCGTTGCGGAGCAAGGTTCCGCTTCCCATGGTGGCACGGCGGACGACATGTCGGAGACCGGCGGTGCGCTCTCGGCGCGCCGCCAGGAGAGGTGAGCTCATGAAGTACCGCACGCTCGGGCGTACCGGGGTCCAGGTCAGCGTCCTCTCGCTCGGGGCGATGAACTTCGGCGCCATCGGCAACACCACGCAGGAGGATGCGACGGCCCTGGTCGACGCCGCCCTCGAGGCAGGCGTCAACGTCATCGACACCGCGGACATGTACAGCAACGGCCAGTCCGAGGAGATGGTCGGGAAGGCCATCGCCGGGCGGCGTGACGACATCGTGCTGGCGACCAAGGCATGCATGCCGATGGGCGACGACCCCAACGCGCGCGGCAGCTCACGGCGCTGGCTGATCACCGAGCTGGACAACAGCCTCCGTCGGCTCGGGGTCGACCACGTCGACCTCTACCAGGTCCACCGGTGGGACCCGGCCACCAGCGACGAGGAGACCCTGTCCGCCCTGACGGACCTGCAGCGCGCCGGCAAGATCCGCTACTTCGGCTCGTCGACGTTCCCGGCGTACCGGATCGTCCAGGCGCAGTGGGCGGCGCGCGAGCACTCACTGAGCCGGTACGTGACCGAGCAGCCGAGCTACTCGGCCCTGCAGCGCGGCATCGAGGCCCATGTCCTGCCGGTGACGCAGGAGTACGGCATGGGCACGCTGGTCTGGAGCCCGCTCGCCTCCGGCTGGCTGTCCGGCGCGGTGCGCGAGGGGCGCCCGTTCGCGACGAACCGGTCGGTGAAGCTGCCGCAGCGCTTCGACCTGGCCGTCCCGTCGAACCGGTCCCGGCTGCAGGCCGTCGAGAAGCTGGTGAAGGTGGCCGACGAGGCAGGGCTGACCCTGATCCAGCTGGCCCTCGGCTTCGTCCTGGCCCACCCCGGCGTGACGAGCGCGATCCTCGGCCCGCGCACGCTCGCGCACCTGGAGTCCCAACTCGCGGCGGCCGACGTCGTGCTCGCGCCGGACGTGCTCGACGCCATCGACGAGATCGTCCCGCCCGGGACGGACCTCGCGCCGGAGGAGAAGTTCGACGCCCCGCCCGCCCTGCTCGAGCCGGCGCTCCGGCGGCGCTGACCGGGCACGGCCGTGTTTCGCGGGCCGGCTGGGGGAGACAGTCGGGCGGACACCGCCCACCCGCAGGAGGACCCATGAGCGTGCGTGCACCCGGCCTGCCGTCGGTGGCCGTCCAGTCGGAGCGGCAGCGCGGCGGAAGGGCGAGCATCCTGTCGCGGCAGAGCCGGGACCACGCGGCCCTGCAGTCGCTCATGCTCGCCTACGAGCACACGACATCGGCCCGCGAGCGGGCGAAGATCGTCGACACCCTGGCCGAGCGTGCGCTCCGGCACGCCTTCGCCGAGGAGACCGTGCTGTTCCCGGCCTATCGCAAGTACCTCGGGGAGCAGGCCGACGAGCTCAGCGGGCACATCGAGGGCGAGCACCAGGCCGTCAACGACATGCTCGTGGAGCTGCAGAGCCTCGACGCGCACGACCCCGAGTTCGACCGGACCGTGCGCAAGACGTTCGCGGTGATCCGCGACGACGCGCGCAACGAGGAGGACGCGCTGCTGCCCCAGCTGCAGCAGGTCGCCTCCGACCGTCAGCTGCGCGCTATCGGCCGTGCGTGGGAGGCGTCGCGCCGGGCCTCGCCGACCCGGCCGCACCCGAAGATCTCCCGCCGCCCGCCGGGCAACCTGCTCGCGGGGCTGCCGCTCGCGGTCTCGGACCGGGCCAAGGACGCCGCCCAGCACGTCGTGCCACCGGCGTCGGCCGTACGCGTGCTCGGCGCGGGGCTGCTGGCCGGTGCCGCCGGTGTCGCGGTGATGACGCTGGGGGAGAAGGTCGAGCAGGCCTTCACGCGGCGGCCCAACTCCTACGTGCCGAGCCGCGTGCTCGAACGGCTGACCGGCCTGCACCCGGCCGACCAGGCCGAGCGGGACGTGCTCAACCTCGCGATGCACTGGGGTCAGGGGACGCTGCTCGGGGTCGTCCGGGCAGCGATGGCTCGGCGCGGGATCCGCGGGGCGAGCGGGGCCGTCGCGTTCACCGGGCTGCGGCTCGCGGCGGACCAGACGCTGGAGAACGGCACCGGAGTCGGGGCGCCGCCGTGGACCTGGCCGCGCGAGGAGCTCGTGATCGACGTCGCCCACAAGGCGGTGTACGCCGCTGTCACCGGCGCCGTGGCCGACCGGCTCGTGGGCCGGCGCGTCTAGCCGCGGCTACGCGCTCGGCTCGGCCACCACCGACATCGAGCGCAGCAGTGCCGGGAACGCCTGCCGCTCCAGGCGTCCCAGCGGGGCGGCCTCGGCATCGAGGAAGCTCTGCATCAGGGCGCCGTCGTGGAACGCCATGAGCACCCGCACGGCGAGGTCCGCCGGCGCGACGAGCTCCCGGCCGGCGCCCCGCATCGCCTTCGTCAGCAAGTCGACGAACTGCTCGGTGAACCGCTCGCGGTGCCCGCGCAGCGCGCGGCCCGCCTCCTCGTTGCGGGCCGCGTGCACGACGAACTCCGTCGAGACCAGCCACCAGCGCCGGTCGACCGGCACCGAGCCGAGAAAGGCCTCGATCGCCGCGTCGAGCACCTCCTCGGGGCTGCCGCCCGCTCCGGCCGCACCGACGTTCCCGCAGCGCCCGCCGGTGCCGGACGGGGCTTCCGTGTCGCCGGTGCCGTCCCTGCCGTCGGGAAAGCCGAGCAGGGCCGCACGGAGGGACTCGAGCGTCTCCTCGACCTTCGCCTCCCACAGGGCGAGCATCAGCTCGTCCAGGCTGCGGAAGTTCGAGTAGAACGCTCCGCGCGTGTAGCCCGCGCGATCGCACACCTCCTCCACTGTCGCTCCCCGCAGCCCGCTCTCGGCGAAGACGTCGAGGGCTGCGTCCAGCAGCCGCCGGCGGGTCTCGGCGCGACGCCGGGTGACCCGCTGCGGGCGCTCGGCCGCGTCGAGGCTCACGACGCCGACCGCCCGGCGGGCACCGGCGCCGCGGGCTGCGGCTGCCGGGCGAGCGACTCGCCCTCGATGTCGACGCGCGGGACGACCCGGTCGAGCCAGCGCGGGATCCACCACGCCGTCCGCCCGAACAGCGCGAGGACGGCGGGGACGAGCGTCATGCGGACGAGGAACGCGTCGGCCAGCACGCCGAAGGCGAGGGCGATCGCCATCGGCTTGATGGTCGAGTCCTCGCTCGTCGCGAAGCTCGCGAAGACCGAGAACATGATGAGCGCCGCGGCCGTGACGACCCGGGCCGCGTGGCGCGAGCCGGACAGGATCGCGTCGTGCGCGTCGCCGCGGTGCACGAAGTCCTCCCGGATCCGCGACACGAGGAAGACCTCGTAGTCCATCGCGAGGCCGAAGAGCACGGCGATCACGATGATCGGCAGGAAGCTGATGACCGGCCCGGTCGTGTGCACCCCGAGGACGGCGTCCAGCCACCCCCACTGGAACACCGCGACCACCACGCCGAACGCGGCGCCGACCGACAGCAGGAAGCCGACGGCGGCCTTGACCGGCACGACGACCGAGCGGAACACCAGCAGCAGCAGGACGAGGGCCAGGCCGACCACGACGCAGGCGAAGGGGAGCAGGGCGTCGCCGAGCCGGTCGGACACGTCGATGCCGACGGCGGTGCTGCCCGTGACGGCGAGCGTGGTACCGGTCCGCGCCTCGAGCTGCCCGGCCTCGCCGCGGATGGCCTGCACCAGGCCCTTCGTCTCGTCGGCCGTCGGCCCGGTGCCCGGGACGACCTGGACGATCGCGGCGTCGCCCTGCTCGTTGAGCTGCGGCTCCGAGGCGGTGACGACGTTCGGCAGCGCCCTGACCGCGGCTGCGGCCTGCCCCGCGGCCTGCTGCAACGCCTCGCGGCCGCCCGGGCCCTCGACGAGGACGAGCAGAGGCCCGTTGAAGCCCGGCCCGAAGCTGGCGGAGATCTCGTCGTACGCCTCGCGCTGCCCACTCTCGGGCGCGGCGCTGCCGTTGTCGGGCAGGGCAAGCGCCAGCTCCCGGGCCGGCAGCGCCATCGCGCCGAGGCCGAGCACGATGACGGCGACCGTGAGCAGCGGCTTGGCCACGACGACCCGCGCCCAGCGCTCGCCGAAGGGCCGGGCCGGAGCGGCGTGCGCCGGGTGGGCGCCTCCGTCGAGGGCGGCCTGCGCGCCGGCGGCCCGGGCCGACCGGGAGCCGGGCCGCGGGCGCAGCCGCTCCCCGGCGAAGCCCATGAGCGCCGGCAGCAGCGTGACGGCGATGGCCACGGCCACCACGACGGTGACCGACGCGGCGAGGCCCATCACGGTCAGGAAGGGGATCCGCACGACGCTCAGCCCGGCCATCGCGATGACGACGGTCAGCCCGGCGAACACGACGGCGCTCCCCGCGGTGCCGGTGGCGCGCCCGATCGAGTCGTCCAGGTCGTCGCCGTCGGCCAGCTGGGCGCGGTGGCGGGATAGGATGAACAGCGAGTAGTCCAGCCCGACCGCGAGCCCGATCATCAGCGCGAGGGTGGGCGCGGTCGACGACAGCGTGATGAGCTCCGTCAGCGACAGCAGCCCGGCCAGCCCCACGGCGACGCCGACGAGCGCGCTGATCAGCGTCATCCCGGCGGCCAGCGCCGAGCCGAAGGTCACCAGCAGGACGATCAGCGCGACGACGACTCCGATGAGCTCCTTCGGGCCGACGGCCACCCCGGTCGTGCCGAGCGCGTCCCCGCCGACCACGGTCTGCAGCCCCGCGTCCCGTGCCGGTGCCAGCAGCCGGTCGAGGCCGTCGACGGCCGTGTCCTCGAGCTCGCCGCGCTGCACGGCGTACTGCACCTGCGCGAGTGCCACCCTCCCGTCCGGCGAGACGGTGCCCGCAGTGAACGGGTCGATCGCGGCGGCGACCTGGGGCGCGGTGGCCGCCGCCTCGACCGCCTCGCCGATGGCGGCCCTCGCCGCGGCGGTGGTGACCGTCGCCCCCTCCGGGGCGCGGAACACGACCTGCGCCGACGTCCCGCCGGCCGCGGGGAACTTCTGCTCCAGCACGTCGAGCGCCTGCTGCGACTCGGTCCCTGGGATGCGGAACTCGTCGTCGGTCTTCGCGCCCGAGGCCGCCACCCCTGCCACGGCCAGGGCGAGCAGCAGCACCCAGGCGGCGAGGACGCGCAGGCGCCGGCACGCCGAGAAGCGCCCGAGCCGGTAGAGCAGTGCGGCCACGGAGATGTTCCTCTCGAGGGTGCTCGTGCAGATACGCCGCGTGACTACCCAGCGGCGCGTTCGATACACCAACGTATCCGATACCCGTCTGTATCAGGGGTTGGCCGGCGCCCGAGAGGTCAGTGCAGCGGGTGCACGAACAGCCCGCTGCGCAGCTTCGGCTCGAACCACGTCGACTTCGGCGGCATCACCGCACCCGCGTCCGCGCAGGCCAGCAGCTCCTCGACGGTCGTCGCCGGCAGGGCGAAGGCGACGTCGTACGCCCCCGAGTCCACGCGCCGCACCAGCTCCTCGACACCGTCGGAGCCGCCGACGAAGCCGAGCCGTCCGTCGGTCCGCGGGTCGCTGATTCCGAGCGCGGGCCCGAGCACGTGCTGCTGCAGCACCGAGACATCGAGCCGGGCGACGACGTCGGCCTCGTCCACCAGCCCCTGCCGCGGGGTGAGCCGGAGCCAGCCGCCGCCGGCGTACACCCCGAAGACGTGGCGCTGCGCCGGCTGGGCCGGGCCGTCCGCCGGCGTGACCTCGAACCGGCCCCGCAGCGCGTCGGCGACGCGCGCGGCAGCGTCGGGCACCCCGGAGACGACCCGGTCGTAGGGCAGGATCGCAACCTCGTCGGCGAGGAAGACGGCCGCGGGGAAGCGGGCCACGCTCCCCCGGTCGGCGCCCACGTCCCCACGGGAGCGGCGCAGCTGGTGCAGGCGTGCGGCGGCGGCGCTGCGGTGGTGGCCGTCCGCGACGTACAGCCGCGGGATGTCGGCGAACAGCCCCACCAGCTCGGCCGTGGTGTCGGGCGGGACGACCCAGAGCACGTGCTCGACGGAATCGGAAGTGCTGAACTCGTATTCCGGGGCTCGGCTGGTTGCGTCCGCGAGGGCCCGTCGCACGCGCTCCTCCGGCCGCGCCAGCAGGAACACCGGCTCGTCGTGCGCGTCGAGCGCGTCGAGGTGCCGCACGCGGTCGTTCTCCTTGTCCGGCCGGGTGAGCTCGTGGGTCGCGATCGCCCCGGAGGCGTAGTCCTCGACGTCGACGCAGCCCACGACCCCGGTCTGCGTGCGCCCGCCCACCCGCTGCCGGTAGGCGTACAGCCGGGGCTCCGGGTCCGGGCGCAGCACGCCGCGCGCGACGAAGCCGTCCAGGCTGCGCCGGCCCTGGGCGTGCACCTCGTCCGCGGAGGCGTCGGTGCCGTCGGGCAGGTCGATCTCCGGCCGGGAGACGTGCAGGAACGAGTCCGGGTTGCCGGCGGCGAGCCGCCGCGCCGAGGCCACGTCCACCACGTCGTACGGCGGGGCGGCGACGCGTGCGGCCAGCTCGGGCGGCGGGCGCAGGGCGGCGAAGGGTGAGAGGGCGACCATGGGCCGATTCTGCGCCCGGCCCCTGCCGTCGGGCCCCGGTTGGGCGCGGGGCGCGGTGCGCGGGGAGGATGACGTGTCGGCCTCCGCGGACCGCGGAAGGACCCGGGCGACCAGCATGGAGGACTCATGGCGAGCGCACAGGGCGACGTGGCGGCCGGGCCTGCCTGGCAGCGGCTGCAGCAGCACTACGAGACGGCCCGCGGCCTGCAGCTGCGCGAGCTGTTCGACACCGACCCCACCCGCGGCGAGACCTTCACGGCGAGCGTGGGTGAGCTGTACGTCGACTACAGCAAGCACCGCGTCACCGCGGAGACGCTCGAGCTGCTGGTCGCGCTCGCCGAGGAGCGCGGGGTCCCCGAGCAGTTCGCCGCCATGGTCACCGGCGAGAAGATCAACACGACGGAGAGCCGCGCCGTCCTGCACACCGCGCTGCGCGCCCCGCGCGGCACCGTGGTGGAGGTCGACGGCGTCGACGTCGTGCCCGGGGTGCACGAGGTGCTCGACAGGATGGCCGGGTTCAGCGACGCGGTCCGGTCGGGGGAGTGGAAGGGCTTCACCGGCAAGCGCATCCGGACGGTCATCAACATCGGCATCGGCGGCTCCGACCTCGGCCCCGCGATGGCGTACGACGCCCTGCTGCCCTTCACCCAGCGCGACCTGCAGTTCCGCTTCGTCTCCAACGTCGACGGCGCGGACATCTACGAGGCGACCCGCGACATCGAGGCCGACGAGACGCTCTTCATCGTCAGCTCGAAGACGTTCACCACGCAGGAGACGCTGGCCAACGCGCACACCGCACGGGACTGGCTGCTCGGCAAGCTCGGCGACGACGCCGCGGTGGCCAAGCACTTCGTCGCGGTGTCGACCAACGCGGCGGCGGTGGCGGAGTTCGGGATCGACACCGAGAACATGTTCGGGTTCTGGGACTGGGTCGGCGGCCGCTACTCCTTCCCCTCGGCGATCGGCCTCTCGCTCATGATCGCGATCGGCCCGGACGGCTTCCGGGAGCTGTTGGCCGGGATGCGCGAGGTCGACGAGCACGTCCGCACGACGCCGCTGGACCGCAACGTCCCGGTCCTGCTCGGGCTGCTCGGCATCTGGTACCGCGACTTCTTCGGCGCCCAGTCCCACGCCGTCCTGCCGTACAGCAACTACCTGGGCAGGCTCCCGTCCTACCTGCAGCAGCTGGACATGGAGAGCAACGGCAAGTACGTCCGCAAGGACGGTGAGCTGGTGACCGTCGACACCGGCCCGATCGTGTGGGGCACGCCCGGCACGAACGGCCAGCACGCGTACTACCAGCTGATCCACCAGGGCACGACGCTGATCCCGGCCGACTTCATCGGCATCGCCCGCCCGGCCGAGGACCTCGGCGAGCACCAGGACCTGCTGGTGGCGAACCTCTTCGCCCAGACCGAGGCGCTGGCCTTCGGAAGGACGCCGGAGGAGGTGCGCGCCGAGGGCGTCGCCGAGGAGCTGGTGCAGCACAAGACCTTCCCGGGCAACCGCCCGACGACGACGATCCTCGCCCCCGAGCTGACGCCGCGCGTCCTCGGCCAGCTCGTCGCCACGTACGAGCACAAGGTCTTCACCCAGGGCGTCATCTGGGGCATCAACAGCTTCGACCAGTGGGGCGTGGAGCTCGGCAAGGTCCTCGCCAAGCGCATCGCGCCCGAGCTCACCGAGGCCGACATCGAGCTCGCGCACGACAGCTCCACCAACGCGCTGATCCGCACGTACCGCAGGCTGCGCGGCCGCTGAGGGGGACGGCGTGCCCTCCGGCACATGGACCCGGCCGCCACGGCGCCGATAGCGTGCCAGCCTGCGACGGCTTCGGGTCGCGGGACCCGTCGGGCGCCTGAGGCGCCCTGCTCGACACGGAAGGAGATGCGCCGATGGGCGTCAGCCTGGCGAAGGGCGGGAACGTCTCGCTCACCAAGGGGGTGGCCAACCTCACCTCGGTCGTGGTGGGCCTGGGATGGGACGTGCGCACGACCACGGGCGCAGACTTCGACCTCGACGCGAGCGCGATCCTGTGCGGGGCCGACGGGCGGGTCCTGTCCGACAGCCACTTCGTGTTCTTCAACAACCTCAAGAGCCCGGACGGGACGGTCATGCACACCGGCGACAACCTCACCGGCGAGGGCGAGGGCGACGACGAGACGATCATCGTCGACCTCGCGCGCGTGGCGCCCGAGGTGCAGAAGATCGTGTTCCCGGTCTCGATCTACGACGCGGAGCCGCGCCGGCAGACGTTCGGCCAGGTGCAGAACGCCTTCATCCGCATCGTCGACCAGCCCACGGGGCAGGAGATCGCCCGCTACGACCTGGCCGAGGACGCCTCCACCGAGACGGCGATGATCTTCGGCGAGGTCTACCGGCACAACGGCGAGTGGAAGTTCCGGGCCGTCGGCCAGGGCTACGCTTCCGGGCTGCGCGGCATCGCGCTCGACTTCGGCGTGGGGGTCTGACATGGCGATCGACTACAACAAGCGGCAGCCGGCCCCCCAGCCGACCCCGCCGGCGGGCGGCAACGTCTCGCTGAGCAAGGTGACGCTGACCAAGTCGGCGCCCACCGTCAACCTCAGCAAGGGCGCGGGCGGCTCCGGGTCGCTGCGGGTCAACCTCAACTGGAACTCCCGTCCGGGAGGCCAGCAGCAGGCGAAGGGCTTCCTCAAGCGCCTGACCGCGGCCGCGACGCCCGGCATCGACCTCGACCTCGGCTGCCTCTACGAGTTCAGCGACGGGTCCAAGGGCGTCGTGCAGGCGCTCGGCAACTCGTTCGAGGCCCGCGCCCACGGCTCCACGCCGGTCATCCGGCTCGACGGCGACGACCGCTCGGGCAGCAACTCCGGCGGCGAGAACATGTTCGTCGACCTCTCCCAGCTCGAGGCGATCCGGCGCATCCTGGTGTTCGCGCTGATCTACCAGGGCACCCCCAACTGGGCCGAGGCCGCCGGCGTCGTCACGCTCTACCCGACCGATGGCCCGCAGATCGAGGTCCGCCTCGACGAGACGGACCCCTCCGCCCCGATCTGCGCGATCGCGCTGCTGGAGAACGTCGGCGGCCAGCTGCAGGTACGCCGCGAGGTGCGCTACATCCACGGCGCCCAGGACGTGCTGGACCAGGCGTACGGCTTCGGGCTGAACTGGCGGCCCGGCCGCAAGTAGCTCGTCCGAGCAGCGAGCCCCGGCGCCGCCTCGAGCGGCGCCGGGCTCGTCCGGTGTCAGGTCGGCCGTCGCCGGGCCGTCACCGCACCCCGCGCAGGCTCTCGTCGACCAGCATGCGGGCGACCGCGACCGGGTCGCCCTGTCGATGGAGCACCGCCCGCTGGCGGGCCGCGGACGTCCCGCGGGCCAGGGCCTGCCCGGCCAGCGCCTGCACCTCGTCCCACTCACCCCTGTCCTCGAGGTCGTCGCGCAGCATCGCGAGGAGGTCGCCGACGGCGGCGGGGGCGGGTACCAGCTCGCCGCGCAGCGGGTCGAACAGGCTGCCCTGCAGCCCGTGCCGGGCGGCACGCCAGCGCGCCGCGCGCAGCAGCTCGGGGCGTACCTCCTCCGCGGGCAGGCCGGCCCGGGCCCGGGCCGCGAGCGTCCGGGTGAGCGCCCGCGCCAGCGCGGCGTGGAGCACCGCGTCGTCCAGGCTGGTGCAGACGTCCCCGATGCGGTACTCCAGCGTGGGGTAGCGCTCGGACGGGCGCACGTCCCAGTAGAGGTTGGACGCGTCGTCGACGCAGCCGGCCGTGCGCAGGCCCTCGACGACCCGGCGGTAGGCCGCCCCGTCGCCGAGCGGCTCGGTCGCGCCGGTGATGGGCCAGCGGGCGAACCACTGGGTGCGGTAGCTCTCGTAGCCGGTGTCGACCCCCTCGTGGAAGGGTGAGCTCCCGGTCAGGGCGAGCAGGGCCGGGAGGTACGGTCGCGCCCGGTCCATCACCGCGACGGCCGTGTCGAGGTCCGGGACCGAGACGTGCACGTGGCAGCCGCAGATGACCTGCTGCAGGGCGAGCAGGGCCCACTTCTCGAACAGCTCGAGGTAGCGCGGGCGTGCGGTCAGGCGCTGCTGCTCCCAGGAGGCGAACGGGTGGGTCGACGCGGCGACGATGGTCGCTCCTACGCCGGCGGCCGCGTCCGCCGCCTGCGCGCGGACCGTTCGCAGCCCCTGCCGCACGTCGGCCAGCGACGTGCACACCTCGGTGGCGACCTCGAGCTGGGTGGTCGCGATCTCCGCGTGCACGCTCGCTCCGAGGGCGCCCCGCAGCGCGGCCCGGTTGAGCGCCGCGTCGTCGCGCATCTCCAGCGTCGTCGCGTCGACGACGTGGTACTCCTCCTCGACGCCGACGGTGAGGCCCACCTCCGCGGGGCCGCGGGCGGTGGCGGGGGCCGTGGTGCTCGTCAGGACGGGCGGGGTGGGCGCGGCCAGCTCGGCGGTCACGCCGCCCCCTCCTGGGACAGGTCGGCCGTGCCGAGCGCGGCCAGGCGCGGCCAGTAGTGCGCCATTGAGGCCGCGCCGTTCAGCAGTGTCGCGACGTGCACGCTCTCGTCGCTGTCGTGCCAGTTGTCCTCCGGCAGCCCGGTGCCGAAGAAGAGCACCGGGATGTCGAGCACCCGCGACATCAGCTCGGCCGGGGCGCTGCCCGCACCGCGCATCTGCCCGACCGGCATCCCGAAGCCCTCCTCCATCGCCTCGCGCAGCGCGGCGAGCGCCGGGAGGCCGGCCGGGGTGGTGTACGGCTCCTGCCCGTCCGCCTCCGAGACCGTGAGCTCGTAGTCGACCCGGTCACTGATCCGCTCGGCCACCCACCGGCGCAGCTGTTCCGCAGCCTGGGCGACGGTCTGCCCGGGGACCGTGCGGATGCTGAGGTCCGCGGTGGCGACGGACGGGATCGCGGCCCGCGAGGCCCCGACGGGGTCGCCGGCGATCAGCGACATGACCTCCACCGCCGGCCGCAGATACAGCCGCTCGGGGACGGAGTACCCGGCCTCGCCGCCGATGCTGCGCGTGTGCGTCCGCTCGACCCACCCCTGCTCGGTGAAGGGGAGCGCGGCGAGCGCGGCCCGCTCGCGCTCGGACGGCTCCTGCACGCTGTCGTAGAAGCCCGGCAGCGTGACCCGGCCGTCGTCGTCGTGCAGCTGCGCGAGGAGCCGGCTCAGCTCGACCGCCGGGTTGGGCGCCGGGCCCGATACGGCCCCGGCATGGATGTCGCGCAGCGGCCCGAGCACCTGCAGCTGCGCGCCGAGCATCCCGCGCACGCCGGTGCAGACCGCCGGCGCGTCGGCCGCCCAGAGCATCGTGTCCGACAGCACCACCAGGTCGGCGGCGAGCCGCTCCCGGTTGTCCTCCAGCAGCGCTTCCAGATGCGTGGAGTTGGCCTCCTCCTCGCCCTCGACGAGCATCTTGAGGTTGACCGCGGGCGCGTTCCTTCCCGTCGCGGCCAGGTGCGCGCGCAGCGCCCAGACGTGGCACAGCACCTGCCCCTTGGCGTCGGAGGCGCCGCGGCCGTAGAGCCGTCCGTCGCGCAGCGCCGGCTCGAAGGGCGGCGTCTGCTCCCAGTCCGCGTCCTTGGCGGCGCGCACGTCGTGGTGGCTGTAGACGAGGACGGTCGGCGCGCCCGGGGCCGCACACCACTCGGCGTACACCGCGGGCGCGCCGTCCGTCGTCCACACCTCGGCGACCGGGAACCCGGTGTCGCGCAAGGTGCCGGCCAGCCAGTTGGCCGACCGCAGCAGGTCCGGGAAGTGCTCCTCCTCGGCGGAGACCGAGCGCAGCCGGAGCCACCCGGTCAGCTGCTCCAGCAGCTCCCCGGTGGTGTCCTCGAGGTACGCGGTGACGGACGGGCGGCAACCAGGCGCGGCAGCGGTGTCGTGCACGTGGGGGGTCCGATCAAGGCCGTGCGCCCGCGCGTCCTGCGCGGGCGGGTGGGACGGGTGTCGGCTGGGGCCGACGGCCGCGGGCTGGACCGTGGCCCGCTCCTCCCCGGTGCGCCCCCGGTGTAACCCTCCTGTCGCGGCCTGCCCGCCGCCGCCCGCCTGCTCAGCCGGCCGGCGGCGGGGTCGGCTGGCTGATCCGCACGCTGTTGCCGAACGGGTCGCGCAGCCCGAAGTCGATGCCGTACGGCCGCTGGGTCGGCTCGTCGGTCATCTCCACCCCGCGCTCCTTGAGCGTGTCGTACGTCTTCTGCGCGTCGTCGGTCTGGAAGAACAGGTGCCCGCCCGTCGCGCCCTTGGCCACCAGCTCGCGGACGGTCTCCGCGGTGGCGGGGTCCATCGACGGGGGGCCGGGCTTCTCCAGCAGGATCTGCCGGCCCGGCTCGCCGGGAGCGTTGACGGTGAGCCAACGCATGAAGCCGAGATCGGCATCGGTGTTGACCTCGAGGCCGAGCTTCCCGACGTAGAAGTCGAGGGCCTCGTCCTGGTCGAGGACGTAGATGGACGAGATCGCGAGGGTGTTCAACATGCCGACGACGCTAGCGGCCGTCCGGCGGCGCGGCTTCTCCGAAACTGCTCGGCCGCATCCAGGCCCGGGTGAAGCACGTCGGGACCGGGGGGACCGGCCCGCGCCGCCGGTACGCGCTCGGCGGCTCGCCGACGATGTCGCGGAACGTGCGGCTGAACGTCCCCAGGCTGGTGAACCCGACCTCCAGGCAGATGTCCGTCACCGGGCGGTCGGTCTCGCGCAGCAGGACCATCGCCCGCTCCACCCGGCGCCGCTGCAGGTAGCGGTGCGGCGTCTCGCCAAAGGTGGCCCGGAACGTACGGATGAAGTGCGCCTCGGAGGTCAGTGCGATCCGGGCGAGCGCCGCGATGTCGAGCGGCTGCGCGTACGCCCTGTCCATCGCGTCGCGGGCGCGCAGCATGCGCCGGTTGGACTCCTCCGCGGCCCGGCTCACGCCGAGCTGACCACCGACATGGGCAGGAGGGCGCGAGCTCTGGCCTCGAAGAGGCCGGCCCCCTGCTCGCGGGCGACCGCGACCGCCGTCCGCAGCTCCGTGGACACGTCGCGGCTCGGCGCGCCCAGCGCCTGCCGGCTGGCGGCGCGCAGCCGGTGCAGCTCGGCCAGGAAGAACCGCTCGCCGGTGGACGCCGACTCGGCGAACGCCCGCTCGAGGGTCGCGGCCGCGTCCTCCGGTGCGCCGGAGAGCAGCTGCAGCTCGGCGAGCACGCCGAGCATGAGGTGGGCGAACATGTGCCGGCCGAGCTGCCCGAACGCGGTGAGCGCGGCCCTCACCTCGCCGATGCCCTCCTCGACGCGTCCCTGGGACCGGGCGACGCCCCAGCCGTGTGGGGGCAGTGAGAACGCCTGCATCTGGGCGAAGCCGTGCCTGGTCGCGATCGCAAGGCCGTACTCGCTGTGCGCCGTCGCCTGCTCGGGGTCGTCGAGCCACACGTGCCGCCAGGACTCGAGGACCTTGATGTAGGAGGCGGTGTAGGGGTCGGCCTGCTCGTCGACGCGGTCCCACGCCTCCGCGGCCGCCGCTGCGGACTCCTCCAGCCGGCCCATCATCGCCAGCACGATGGACCGCCAGCCGCGCAGCACCGCGACGGGGTGCTGCAGGAAGAGCTCGAGCGGGATCCTCGGGCCCGCGGCATCGGCGAGGGGGAGGGCGACGAGCAGCTCGGCGTCGGCCTCGGCCAGCCGCGCCTGGTGCCAGCGGACCTGGCCGCGCGCATGGTGCGCCGCCAGCAGCAGCATGTCGTCGCCGGTGCTCTGCGCGGCCTGGCTCATCTCGTCGGTCAGCTGGTCGGCGGTGTCGAGGTCCGCGCCGACGAGGGCGTGGCCCCACGTCCCCCACAGCGCGGAGAGCAGCTCGCCGTGAGACCCGGCCTCGCGGGCGAGCTCGAGCGCGCGCCGGCGCTGGGCGCCCACCTCCGGGGCGTTGTAGCCGAGAGTGTGGGTGAGCAGCGAGCCGAGCGCGACGCGGGCGGCGAGCTCCTGCTCGGCGCGGTCGCCGGGCGGCAACAGCTGCGCGGCGACGATGGCTGCCCGCAGGTGCTGCTCGGCGTCCTCGTAGGCCCAGCGCGAGCGGGCGGACTCGGCGGCGAGCAGGCTGTAGCGCACGGCCTGCGGCGCGGTCGCGGCGCTGCCGGCCGCCCGGAAGTGGTGGGCCAGCTCCTCCGCGTGCCCGGCCAGGTCGTCGGCGTGGCGGCGCTCCAGCGCGGCGCCGGCGCGCGCGTGCAGCCGGGCGCGCCGGGCCGGCCCGGTCTGCTCGAGCAGCGTCTCCTGGACGAGGGCGTGGGCGAAGCGGTAGCGCCCGGGGTGGTCCGGCTCCGACACGAAGATGCCGGCCGCGGTCGCCCGGTCGAGCCGGTCGTCGAGGTCGGCGTCGGCGAGGCCGGTGACCTCCTGCAGCAGCGCCAGGTCGAACGCCCGTCCGGTGACGGCCACCGCCCGCAGCAGCTCGCCCTCCTCCGGCCCCAGAGCGCGCAGCCGGGACGTGATGACGTCGCGGACCGTGCCGGGCACGGCTGCCTCCGCCGGCGAGGCCAGCGTGCCCTCCGTGGTGAGGGCGCGGACGAGCTCGGCGATGTAAAAGGGGTTGCCGTCCGTGCGCCCGCGGATCGCGTCCGCCACGCCGGGCGGGACCTCGCTGCCGGACGCGGCGGCGACGTACGCCTCGACGTCGCTCGCGGCGAGGCCCGCGAGGTCCAGCCGGAGGGTCCCGGCCCCGCGTGCCAGCTCCGCCAGCATCCGTGCGCTCTGGGGGTCCCGGGAGTCGTTGGGCAGCCGCACGGTGACCACGACCGCGACCCTGGTGTCCCGCAACGTGGCGGCGACGTACTCGGCCAACTGCCGGGAGGCGGCGTCGCCCCAGTGCAGGTCCTCGAGGACGAGCAGCAGCGGCCGGTCGCGCCCCAGCACGGTCAGGAAGGCGGCGACGGCGTCGTAGAGCCGCACCCGCGCCACGTCCGGCGACGGCGCGTCGGTCGCCGGCTCGTCGACGAGCGGCCGGAGCCCCGGCACGACCTGGGCGACGTCCGCGGCCCGGCCGGCCAGGGCTGCGCGCGTCACCTCCGGGCCCACCGACTCCGCGAGGCTCTGCAGGGCCTGCGCCCACGGCCACAGCGCGGGGGCGCCCTCGTGCTCCCAGCAACGGCCCCACGCCACGACAGCGCCGTCCGCCGCCCCCACCGCCGCTGCCTCCTCCGCGAGCCGGGTCTTGCCGATGCCGGCCTCCCCGACGAGCACGACCGTGCGCGGCGATCCCCCCGCTGCCGCCGAGAGGGCGCCGGTGAGCGCCACGAGCTCGTCCGCCCGGCCGACGAGGACGCCGGGGGCGTGGGGAGAGGCCGGAGCCGGCCCGGGGGCCGGCTCGGCCGCGGGGGCCGGCGCGCTGCTCGGCGCCGCGGCAGGCGCGGCGGCGACGGCCGGAGCGGGCGGTGGCGCCGCGCTCGCCGTGCTCGCCGTGCTCACCGTGCTCACCGTGCTCGCAAGGTCCAGGGCCGGGTCCTGGCGCAGGATCCGGGTGTGCAGCTCGCTGAGCTCGCGGCCCGGGTCGACGCCGAGCTCGTCGGCCAGCGCCTCGCGCCCCTCGGTGAAGACCGCGAGCGCGTCGGCCTGCCGGCCCGAGCGGTAGAGCGCGAGCATGAGCGCGGCCCGCAGCGGCTCGCGCAGCGGCTGGGCGCGCACGAGGGACGGCAGCTGCTCGGCCAGCTCGGCGTGCCGGCCGAGCGCGAGGTCGAGGTCGCAGGCGAGCTCGAACGCGCCCTGGCGCAGCTCCTCCAGCCGGGCCGCCTCCGCACGGGCGAACAGCTGCGGCACGTCGGCGTACGCCGTCCCGCGCCACAGGGCGAGGGCAGCGGCCAGCCGCTCGCGTGCGGCCACCGTGTCGCCGGCGTCGGCCAGCTGCCGCGCCCTGCGCGCCTCGCTCTCGAACACGACGGCGTCGACGGAGTCGGGGTCGACGTCGAGCTGGTACCCCGGTGCCCGGGTCACCAGCACGGTCCAGTCGTCGGGGCGGTGCGGCTCCAGCGCGCGCCGCAGCCGGGACACGTGGGCGTGCAGGTTGCGCACGCCCGCGGCCGGGGGCCGGTCCTCCCACAGCCGGTTTGCCAGCGTCTCCAGCGACACCACCCGGGGCGCGTCGACGAGGAGGGCCGCGAGCAGGGCCCGCTGGGCGGGTGCCGCGGGCTCCACGGGCCGGCCGGCGGTCGAGACGGTCAACGGCCCGAGGACGGCGAAGTGCACGGAGTCCTCGGTCGGCATCCCCCCAGGGTAGGCCGAGGGGCCCTTGCCCTGCTCGCAATAGACCCCGTGCACGCCCAGTGCCCGGTCGGCCGGCCGGACGGGACGAAAGGCCTGATACGGACAATCCCCACCCGATGTACGTGGTCCTCTGCCCGGTATGCCCCGCCACGGCGTGCATGACAAGCGGGTGACAACACGGCGGCAAGCGAGGCGCAGGAAGGTCTGCTCGGACGCCCACGACCGTGGGAGTGGAACGAAGGCGGTGGGCCTCGCCGCCCGGGCCTCGGTGGTGCTGGCCCCACCCCGAAGCGCCGGGAGGCACGGTCGCCGGCCGCCATCGACGGACGCGATCTTTGTCGTCGCGACCGCCCGCACCGCGCCGTCGGCTCCGGAATGCCCGCTTCGAATGGAGACCTCGCCGTGTCCGTCACGCCTGTCCGCCTGCCTCGACCGTTCCGGTCCCCGGCTGCCCACCGGGCGGCACGGCCGTCCGCACCGCGCCGTCTGCTCCTCCTGCTCCTCGCGGTGCTCGCCGCCGTGGGCGTAGCCGGCGCGATGCGTGCCGGCGCCGCGCCCGGCTCCGCGGACATGACGTTCCAGTGGGCGATGGCCGACCGGATAGGCCAGGACGCGGACAAGGACGGGAGAGTCGACTACGACACGAGCCCGAGTTATGTGAAGCCCGGTTCATGGAAGGTGACGTTCGACGCCTGTGCTGCGCCGGCGATCACCGCGCGCGGCGCCTCCACTCCCGTGAAGTGGTCCTTCGCGGGCGGCGCGTTCACCGCGACGGCGACCGGCACGTGCCGGATCGAGCAGTCCTTCCCTGCGCTCGGGGCCTACTCCGCGACCGCCGCCCTGGCGTCCGACGCCGACGTCACCGTCACGCAGACCGTCACGCTGAAGGACGTGCTCCTCGTGTCGGTCGGCGACTCCGTCGCATCGGGCGAGGGCAACCCGGACACGCTCGGCCCGGCGAAGGCCGGCCCCTTCCCGTTCTACGCGCCGGTCTGGCAGGACCAGCAGTGCCACCGCACCGCGCTCGCCGGCCCCGCCCAGGCCGCGATCCGGCTGGAGAAGCGTGACCCGCACACGTCGGTGACCTTCCTGCACCTCGCGTGCTCGGGTGCCACCGTCGAGCAGGGCCTGCTCGGCGACTACGAGGGCATCGAGCCGAAGGACAAGCCGAAGAAGCCCGCGCAGCTCGACGAGGCGGTCCGGCTGGCCGGTGGCCGCAAGATCGACGGCCTCTTCATGTCCATCGGCGCGAACGACATGGGCTTCGCGAAGATCGTGCTCGCGTGCATCACCCAGCAGAACTGCAACACCTCGTCCATCCCCGGCGTCGACAACGCCAGGAAGATCTACGACACGGGCATGCCGAAGCTGCCCGGGCTCTACGCGAAGGTCGACGCGAAGCTCGACGACATGGCCGCCAAGGGCCTGCTGGGCAAGGTGTTCGCCACCCAGTACTTCGACGTCTCCCAGTTCGACGACGGCACCACCTGCACCGGCCAGACCGCGCTGGAGAAGGCCGCGAACACCGACCCCGAGGGCACGGTCTACGACGGGTTCTCCCAGAGCGAGCACCAGTGGGCACACGACGTCGTGTCGCCCGGCATCAACGCGGCGGTCAAGGCGGCGGTCACCGCGGGCAACGCGAACGGCGGCGCCCAGTGGGCCCTCGTCGACGGCATCGCCGAGCGGTACGCCAAGCACGGCTACTGCGCGAAGGACCGCTGGGTCCGCCAGCTGATGGAGTCCTTCGCCTACCAGCACGACAAGAACGGCGCCTTCCACCCGAACGCCGAGGGCCACCTGTACGGCTACGGGCTGCGCATCGAAGAGGTCGCGGCGCCCGCGCTCGGTATCGGCGGCACGCCGGTCCCGGCCGAGCTGCCGTCGGCGTCGCTCGCCGCCGGCCAAGGCATCTCGAACTTCATCGGCCTGCTCGACGAGATCAACGCCTTCGCGCAGCTGAAGGACCTGATCCCGCTCGTGGACCAGCGCAACATCAACTCGTGGTGGCAGAAGCCCTTCGAGTGGATCGGGCTCGTTCAGCAGAAGATCCAGGAGGTCTCCGCCCGGGCCGGCCAGGGCATCACCACACTCGACGCCGCGCTGGACGACATCGACGGCAACGGGGACAGCACGAGCGACGTCCCGGTCGTCGACGGGCTCAAGGTGGACCTGGACGTCGACATCACGCCGCACCTGCCCGCGACGGAGTACGACGTCACGGTCAAGCTCAAGGCCGGGGTCGCGGGCAACAGCCCGATCGCCTACCTCGCCGACGGCCTCAACCTCAACGGCCAGCCGCTCGGCGGCGACCTCGGATGGAAGTCCGAGGTGACGTTCAAGCTGCGGCCCGCGCTGCCGGAGAAGGACCGCTTCACGATCCCGGCGGCCGGCGTCGAGCTCGGCAAGCTCGGGCTCAACCTGAACGGCACGTTCGCCGGCGCCAACAACCCGCTCGCGGTCAACGTCGGCCTGCTCGGTGCGTCCGCGACCGGCACCGCGAAGGCCGACATCGCGGTCGCCGCGAAGCTCGTCGACCCGAACAACGACGGGGTCATCGACGCGACCGAGCTCAACAGCCCCGGCCGGCTCTTCAAGGTCGCCTGCTCCTCCGGAGGCGCGAAGCTCGACCTCGCGGTCACGGGGAGCCTGGCCGGCCTGGACGCCGGGATCGGCAAGGTCACGCTGGACGACCGCAACCTCTGCGACGGGCTCAAGGCGCCGGAGCTCGAGCTGGCGCAGCTCGGCGACTTCCGCAACGTCACCGTCGCCGACTTCGTCAACGGCCTCGCACAGGTGACCACCGCGCTCAAGACCGCGCAGCAGGCCGGCGACCTGGACATCCCCTTCGTCAAGGAGGGCCTGTCGTCGGTCATCGAGGTCAACGAGCGGCTGGTGAGGTTCTTCGTGGACAACGGGCTCACCGACCCGAACAACCCCATGGGCAGCATCACGATCGATCCGGCCAAGCGACCCGACCTGGACACGCTGCAGGAGATCGTGCCGAAGCTCGCGTCCGCCCTCGGGATCGACCCGTCCACGCTGAAGCCGCGGATGGCCGGCCGCAAGCTGCTGTTCGACATCAAGCTCGCCTCGGACCCGGCCGCGAAGCCGGAGGCCGGCGAGCTGGACTTCAACGACTCGTTCAAGAACACCGGCCTGATCTCGCTGTCGGGCTCGGCCAAGGCCACGATCGACCCGGCGTACTCGCTCAACCTCACCGTCGGCGTCGACCTGCGCCCCGACGTGGAGTTCGCCGACCGCTTCTTCTTCAAGCTCGACGAGAACCAGCCGGAGCTGAGCCTCGACGGGGTCGTGACCGCGAACGTGGACCTCACCGGTCAGGTCGCCGTCCTCGACGTCAAGCTGGCCGACTCCAACCCCAGCGGCCCGGTGACGCTGCTGCAACGGCGCGTCCCGGCCGAGCCCATGCTCCGCGTCGACCTCGTCGACAACAGGACCACCACGGACGGGTCGAACGACCGCAGCGAGCTGACCCTCGGTGAGCTCGCGCGGGCGGTCGCGCAGAGCCAGTCCCCCATCAAGGTCACGGTCAACGCCAAGGTGCCGACCAACAAGCTCTCGGTGGACGCGTCCTTCGGCGGCACCCGGCTCGCCGGTGGATCGGTGACCTTCGGCTGGGCAGACCTCAGGGCCACCGACGGCGACGACCGGCTTCTCATCTCCGGGGACGCCACGTTCCAGCAGAACCTCCTGCCGTTCGCGTACGACCCGGAGCACCCCACCGCGATCGTGGGGCAGTTCCTCTCCGCCGCGCGCGACACCGTCGTGAAGCTCCGCACGGCCATCGAGAAGAACCCGGCCATGGCCCAGAGCCTCCCGCTCGTCGGCCGGAGCGCCGCCGAGCTGGACCCGATGCTGGCCAAGCTCACGTCGACGCTCGACAAGCTCATCGCCGCGAACAGCTCGCTGACCCTCGCCGAGGCGGAGAAGGCGGCGGAGAAGGCGCTCGCCCAGGCACTCGGGGTCACCGGGAGCACGGTCCCGGACCTGCTGACGCTGAGCTACCAGCCGCCCGCGACCGAGTCCGACAAGCCGGCCCTGCTCGTCAAGCTGGCCGTCGGCGTGTGCACGTCCGACCGCAAGGCCGCCCTCAGCGGCTGCACGATCGACGCCGCCCCGCTCAGCCTCCCGCTGAACCTGCGGCTCGGCAGCACTGAGGCGGCCAGGGGCCTCGCCGGCGTCGGCACGAGCGGGAAGGTCACGGTCGGCTTCGACGCCCGCGCAGTCCTCGACTTCGGGGTCCAGCTCCCGTCGGTCACCATCGCGGCCAAGGCGGGGGAGCCCGTGCAGGTCACCGGGATCGTGCGGCCCTTCGTGCTCGACAGCACGACCTTCGACCTCGGCCTCGGCACGAAGGTGGACGCCACCCTCGACGCGACGCTCGGCCCGGTGCAGGTCAGCGTTGGCCGTGCGGACAACAAGGCGAAGGCCGCGCTGTCCGCGCGCTTCAGGGCGGCGGCGCCGGTGCAGAAGAACACCCGGCTCTGGCTGGACAGCGGGGAGTTCACCACCTGGGCTGAGTCCCTGCTGCCCCGGGCCAACGGCGGTATCACGGTGCACGAGACCGTCGACCAGCTGAAGGCCTCCTGCCCGGGTGTCCCCGGGAACCCGGACGCCTGCGCTGTGCTTCCGGTGTACGCCGGGGGCACCTTCCTGGGCACGGCGAAGTTCGCCGCGCCCGACCTGCTCAAGCCGACCGGTGCGAACGGGTGGACGTTCGACACCAGTGAGATCGAGAGCAAGCTGTCCAGCCAGTCGATCCAGTTCTCGCTCCTGCTCGACGGGCTGCGCTCGCTGTCGCAGAAGCTGGCCGGTGCCCTGCAGTCCCTGCCGGCGGGCACCAAGGTCCCGCTGCTCGGAACGAACCTCACCGCGGGCGTCAACGTGCTCAACACGTTCGACACCGAGGTCCTCGCCCGGGCGCAGGACATCCTGAAGCAGACGGAGAACCCGCTCAGCGCGAAGGAGTTCGGGGCCCAGGCACATCGGCTGCTGTCCCAGATCTCGATCCTGCGCGACGTCAACCGCAACGGCACGACGGCGGACGACATCGTCCTCGACCTGCAGTGCAAGCGCGGCAGCGGCGTCGGCGCCTGTGAGGACCAGAGCACGTTCACCGACATCGTGCGCTTCGAGGTCCGCAAGCTTCCGCTGGGCCAGAGCATCACGGGCGGCACGTCGGCGTTCGACATCGGCTTCCCCGGCCTGCGCCTCAAGAGCTCCGGCCAGGTCACCGGCAATGCGGGCTACGAGCTCGACCTCGGGTTCGGCCTGGACCAGGCGCACGGGTTCTACGTGCTGACCAACGGGCCGGCGGCCGAGCTGCGGGTCACCGCCGGCGCGGCGCTGCCCGAGGAGATGAACGCCGACATCGCGTTCCTCCCCATCGGCATCCGTGACCTGCACGCGGGCGACGACCTCACCGTGGGCCTGGAGGTGGACCTGCGAGGTGGCGACGCCGGTGGCGTGCTCAGCATGCAGTCGTTGAACAGCGCGACACTGGCCGCCTCGGTCAGCGCCAAGGCCGCGATCGAGCTCGGGCTCGAGACCCAGATCCAGTCGGCGAAGTCGTCGCTGCCCAAGCTCAAGGCAGATCTGATGATCGGCGGGTCGATCGGCTGGTCCGCGGGCGGCAACGTGGCCAACAACGCCACGATCGCGTTCCAGAACGTCAGGCTGGACGCCGGCAGCTTCATCAGCGACTTCGTGCGCCCCGTGGCAGCGGAGCTGCGCAAGTACACCAAGCCGCTGGAGCCGACCATCGAGGCCATCCAGAAGCCCATTCCCGGGGTCGCCGAAGCGGCCGAGTGGGCCGGTATGGACCCGCCCACCTGGCTCGAGCTCTTCGAGGCCGTCGACAAGCTCAACACCGACCAGGGCAAGGCCAGCGGCCTGCAGATGATCAAGCACGTCTCCGCGCTGGTGGGGGTCGTCAAGGCGTTCGACCAGCCGGCCGGCGTCAGCGGCGAGCTGTCGCTGGGCAGGTTCTCGGTCGAGCCGACGAAGGTGACGCGGCCGGTCCCCGCGGAGAAGCTCGGGGAGCTCGTGAGCGGGGCGTCCGTCGTGACCGGCCCCGGCAACTCCAAGAGCGTGTTCGACCGCATCGCGATCCCGCAGTCGGACGAGCTGGCGAAGGCCAAGACGGCGGGCGGGCTGACCTTCCCGGCATTCGACGACCCGGCGAAGCTGTTCGGGCTGCTCGTGGGCCAGGACGTCTCGCTCGTCGAGTTCGACGCGGGCCGGCTCGCGATCTCCCGCAACTTCCAGTTCGCGTTCCCGGTGGGGCCGATCAGCCTCTACATCGGCGGTGGCGCCAGCCTCGAGGGGCGGTTCGTCGCCGGATACGACACCTACGGCATCCGCAAGTCCTTCGAGCTGCTGAACGACGGCATCTCGGAGAACGACGGCGTCTGGAACGTCGCCGAGGGAATGCTGCAGGGCTTCTACATCAACGACCTGGACAGCAAGGGCAACGACGTCCCGGAGATCACCTTCCGGGCCGAGCTCACCGCGGGCGCCTCGGTCGGCATCCCGCTGCTGTCCGTCTCCGCCGAGGGCGGCGTCGGCGGCCAGGTCGACATCAACCTCAAGGACGACGACGGCAAGGTGCGCTTCGAGGACATCGGGGCACAGCTGAAGAAGAACCCGAACCCGATCTGCCTGTTCGACGCCTCCGCCAAGATCGACGCGTTCATCCGGGCCAAGCTCGAGACGCCGTTGGGCAACTCGGTCTACCCGATCGTGAACAAGACGATCTACGAGGAGAAGGACCTGCTCAAGTTCTGCGCGACGAACCCCGCGGGCGACCAGTACGTCCCGAAGCTGGCGACCAAGCTGGCCGACGGGACCCTGGCGCTGAAGGCCTCCGGCATCGACGACGAGCTCACCGTGGTCCAGCTGAGCGCCGGCACGGTCCGTGTCTCCGGCCAGGGGCTGCAGGAGGAGTTCACGGGCGTCACCCGGGTCTTCGGTGACCTGCAGGCCGGCAACGACCGCGCCGCGGTCAGCAACGCCGAGGGCGTGACCGCTCGCATGGACGTCGTGCTCTGCGGCGGCCCGGGCAACGACGTGCTGAGCGCGACCAGCGGGCAGGCCGGCCTCTACGGCGACGGCGGGCCGGGCATCAAGGTGGGAGAGCAGAGCTACCCCTGTGCGGGACCCGGCGACGGCGGCGACGACGACCTGGAGGCGGGGGCGTACGACGACACCCTGGACTCCGGGGCCGGTAACGACGTGCTCAAGGCCGGCGACGGCAAGGACACGCTGAAGGCGGGCTCCGGGGCCGACACGCTGCGCGGTGGGCTCGGGACGGACGCCATCGACGGTGGCCAGGGCGACGACACGACCGACTACAGCGACCACGAGGCCGCGGTGACGGTGAACATGGCCGGCACCAGTGGCTCGGGCGAGGAGAAGGACACGATCCAGGGGATCGAGAAGGTCATCGGCGGCACCGGGAACGACACGCTCAACGGCCCGCAGACCGAGAACGTCCAGCTGGACGGCGGTGCCGGCGACGACACGCTCACCGGCGGCAAGGTCGTGGACCTGCTGCTCGGCGGTGCCGGCGACGACACGCTCACCGGCGGCGAGGGGGGCAACCAGCTCGTCGGAGGCCCCGACGACGACAGGCTGATCGACGGGCCGGGCTCGGACTCGTTCATCGGCCAGTCCGGCACGGACACGGCGGACTACACCGCTGCGAGCGGCCCGGTGCGGGTGCACATCGACGGCCTGCCGAACGACGGCGTCGTCGGCGCGCTGCCGGACAACGTGGTCGACGTCGACATCATCCTCGGCGGCGTGCACGACGACGTGCTGTCCGGCGGCAGCGCCGGAGAGCGGATCGAGGGCGGCAAGGGCAAGGACCTGCTCGAGGGCGGGCCCGGTGACGACACCCTTCTCGCCGGCGAGGGCGACGACGAGCTGCGCGGCGACGCGGGCAAGGACACCCTGCACGGCGAGGCGGGTGACGACCTCCTCGGCGGCGGCAGGGGCGGCGACGAGTTCAACGGCGGTGCCGGCTTCGACACCGTCGACTACTCCGACCGCACCGACGTGCTCCAGGTCTACAAGGACAACCAGCCGAACGACGGCAACTCGTCCTACGACGGCGGCGCCACGGACAACGTCCTGCAGGACGTCGAGAAGTACATCGGCAGCTCGGCCAGGGACGAGTTCTGGGGCTGGCAGGGCAACGAGGTCGTCGAGGGCGGCCCCGGCGACGACTGGCTCAACGGCGGCCTCGGCTCCGACCGCATCGACGGTGGCGAGGGCGGCGACGTCATCTACGACAACGTGCAGACCCTCGACACGCGCGACAACGACACCGACGACGTGCTGCTCGGCGGCCCCGGCGTCGACTGGGTGTACGCCCAGGGCGGCAAGGACACGGTCGACGGCGGGCCCGGGAGGGACACGCTCTACGGCGGTCACGGCGACGACCTGCTGACCGGTGGGGAGGACACCGACTACGACACGTTCAACGGGCGCGGCGGCGACGACGTGATCCGCAGCGGCGAGGGCGGCGGCAGCATCCTCGGCGGGGACGGCAACGACCGGATCTACGGTGGCTCCGGCGGGGAGTCGATCTCCGGCGAGCTCGGTGCCGATTACATCGAGACCGGCGAGGGGGGCGGCTCCGTCTACGGCGGCGGGGACACGCTCCACCGGCCGGACCTCAGCGAGAACCGCATCATCGGTGGCTCCGGGTCCGACTCGCTCCGCGACCATCTCACCGGCGGTGAGGGCAAGGACGTCATCACCGGCGGCGGCGGCGACGACTCGATCTTCGGCGGTGCCGGCGACGACGTCATCGACACCCTCGGCAACGAGGGCGCCACGGTGCGCGGGCAGGACGGCAACGACACGATCACCGGCGGCGAGGGCAACGACACGTTCCACGGCAACGACGGGCACGACGTGCTCATCGGCAACGGTGGTGTCGACACTCTGGACGGCAACGAGGGCAACGACACGCTGTCCGCCGGGCCGGGCGACGAGACCCAGCTCAACGGCGGCGCCGGCGACGACGTCATCGATGGCGGGCCCGGAGCCGATCACATGTTCGGCGGCGAGGGCTACGACACGGTCAGCTACGCCGACCGCACCGAGCCGCTCGTCATCGACATCGACGGGCAGCACGACGACGGGGGGGCGAGCGACGCGCACGCCGACCCGAGCCGTACCGACAGGGACGGCGTCAGCACCGACGTCGAGAAGGTCATCGGCGGCGCCGGTGGCGACCGCATCACGGTCGGGGTGCGGGAGACGAAGGGCTACGTCCTCGAGGGGCGCCGCGGCGACGACACGCTCGCCGGAGGCGCGGGGCCGGACGTGCTGGACGGCGGCGAGGGCAACGACGTCGAGCAGGGGTGGGGCGCTGCGGACACCTTCCTGCAGGGGGCTGCCCCGAACGGTGGGGACGACCTGTCCGGCGGCGAGGGCGCTGACTCGGTGAGCTACGCCCTGCGCCTGCGCGGATCGGTGGCGGTCAGCCTCGACGACGTCGCCAACGACGGCGCGGCGGGTGAGTCGGACAACGTCCGGGCCGACGTGGAGGGCTCGCGGCTCGGCGAGGTGGAGCCGCAGCCTNGTGGCGGTGGCGGTGGCGGTGGCGGTGGCGGTGGCGGTGGCAACCCGAATCCGCTCCCGGTCGAGCCGCAGCCGACGCAGCCGGCCCCCCCGGCCCCGCAGCCGACCCAGCCGGCCCCGCAGCCGACGCAGCCCGCGCCGGTGGAGACGCAGGTGCCGCAGCCGACCACGCCGGCACCGCCGGCGGCGGCCAAGCCGACGGTCTCGGTGAAGGGCGGCACGGTCACGGAGGGCAAGAAGGGCCAGCGCAAGAAGCTGACCTTCACGATCACGCTCTCCAGTCCGGCCAAGGGCAAGGTCACGGTGGCGTGGGCGGCGGCCGGCGTCTCGGCGAAGGTTGGCAGCGACTTCGCCAAGGCCGCCGGGACGGTCACCTTCGCGAAGGGCCAGAAGTCCAAGACGGTGACCGTCACGGTCCTCGGTGACAAGGCCAAGGAGAAGAACGAGACGCTCAAGGTCACGCTCTCGAAGCCGACCGGCGCGACGCTGAAGGTGAAGTCCGCGATCGGCACGATCAAGAACGACGACTGAGCCGTCGGCACAGGGGCCGCGGAAGCGCACGCCCGGCGTGCGCTCCCGCGGCCATCGCGGATGGAGGAGAGGAAGAGGAGATGAGAGTGGCAATCACGGCCCCGGCACGGCTCGGGGAGGCCCTGCTGCCGGACGGCCGTCTGCTCGGCTGGGCCGAGTGGGGCCCGTCGGACGGGACGCCGGTCCTGCTCTCTCCCGGCGCGGCGACCAGTCGGCGGCTGGGGTTCGGGGCGGACTGCCTTGCTGCGCTGGGGATCCGACTGGTCTCGATGGACCGGCCGGGGCTCGGGGCGTCGTCGCCGCACCCGCCGCGTGGGTTCCCCGAGTTCGCGGCCGACGTGCGCCATCTGGCCGAGGCGCTCGGCCTGGCGCGTCCGGCGATGGTCGCGAGCTCGCAGGGCGCGCCGTTCGCGCTCGCGGCGGCTTCGGCTGGGGCCGTCTGCGCGGTCGCCGTCGTGTCGGGGGCCGACGAGGTCGCCTCGCCGACTCACCTGCAGTCGCTGCCGGACGACCTGCAGAGGCTGGTGCGGCTGGTGCTCGACGACCCGATCGCGGCCGAACTGCAGTTCGCCGGTTTCACGCCCGAGGCGATGCTCGAGATGGTCCTCTCCGGCAGCCCGGAGTGCGACCTGGCCGTCTACACCGAACCCCGGTTCCGTGATGCGTACTGCCTGGCACTGCGCGAGGGGTTCGCCCAGGGCACCGACGGTTACGCTCGTGACACGGTGCTGGCGATGGGGCGGTGGGGCATCGACCTCGGCAGCATCGCCGTGCCGGTCGACCTCTGGTACGGCGCGCACGACCGCTCGCACTCCCCGGACCACGGGGCGAGCCTCGCCCGCCGTATCCCCGGGGCCCGCCGAACGGTGGTCCCCGACGCCGGTGGCGCGCTGCTCTGGACGCACGCGGAGCTGATCCTGCGGGCGCTGCGCGAGCGGGTGGAGGTCCGCGCCGAGCGGGTCCCGGCCGCGCGCCGAGCGGGAGCGCCCGCCACCCCGGCCCTCCCGCGCTGATCATGCGCAGGTGGCGAGTTGTCCACAGCCTCGGACGCCGTGGGCAACTCGCCATACGTGCATGATCAGCGCGGGGAGGGGCGGGGGGCGCTGGGTCAGCGCGTGTCCCGGTCCACCGTCTCCAGCACGTCGGCCAGGATGCCCAGCCCCTCCTCGGCCTCGGCCTCCGTCAGCGTCAGCGGCGGGGCGACGCGCAGCACGTTGCCGTACAGCCCGCCCTTGCCGATGAGCAGCCCCGCCGCGCGCGCCCGTTCGAGCGCCAGGGCGGCCGCGGCCGGGTCGGGGGTGTAGCCGTCGGGGCCGACCAGCTCCACCCCGACCATGAGCCCCCGCCCGCGTACCTCTGCGATGCTCGCGCAGCGCGCCGCGACGTCCCCGAGCCCCTCGTGCAGCCGGGCGCCGAGCTTCGCGGCGTTGGCCTGCAGGTCGTGGGAGAGGACATAGTCGAGCACGGCGTTGGCGGCTGTGGTGGCGACGGGGTTGCCGCCGAAGGTCGAGATGGAGTTGCTCTCGATGCAGTCCATGACGTCGGCCCGCGCCACGACGCCGCCGATGGCCCAGCCTCCGGCCAGCCCCTTGGCGAACGTCATCGCGTCGGGGACGACCCCGGAAGCGGAGATCCCCCAGAAGTGCTCGCCGGTGCGGCCCCACGCGGTCTGCACCTCGTCGGACACGAAGAGCGTGCCGGTCTCGTCCAGCACCTCCTTGTACGCCGCCAGCAGCCGGTCCGGCGGCACCGCGAAGCCGCCGACGCCCTGGATCGGCTCGGCGATGAGGCAGGCCACGTCGCCCGCGGTCGCGACCGCGAGCAGCTCGCGCAGGTCGGCGACGCACGCCGCGACGTACGCCTCGTCGTCCAGGTGCCGGAAGGGGCTGCGGAAGCGGTACCCCCCGTGCAGGTAGGTCACCTGGAACGGGGAGAAGCTCGTCGCGGACCAGGACCGGTTGCCGGTGACGCCCGTCGTGGCGAACGCGCGCCCGTGGTAGCCGCTGCGCAGCGCGAGGATCTGGTTGCTGCGCCGGTACGTCGTGGCCAGCAGCAACGCGGCCTCGTTGGCCTCGGTCCCCGAGTTGGTGAAGAAGACCTTGGCGTCCGGGATGCCGGAGAGCCGGGCGATCTTCTCGGCCAGCTCGACCTGCGAGCGCAGCAGGTAGAGCGTCGAGGTGTGGACGACGCCCCGCCCGACCTGCTCGAGGACGGCCTCGCGCAGCTCGGGCAGGCCGTAGCCGAGCGAGTTCGTGAGGATGCCGGCGAAGAAGTCGAGGTACGTCCGCCCACCGGCGTCGGTGACCCGGTTGCCCGAGCCCGACACGATCTCGAGCGGGTCCTCGTAGTAGAGCGAGAGCCACGCCGGCAGGACTGACCTGTGCCGGGCGAGCAGGTCGTCGGCCACGCGCCGTCAGCCCGCCAGCGCCGCGGAGACGACCTCGCGGGCCTCCTCCTGGATCCGGGCGAGGTGCTCCTTGCCGCGGAAGCTCTCGGCGTAGATCTTGTAGACGTCCTCGGTGCCGGAGGGCCGCGCCGCGAACCATCCGGACTCCGTCGTGACCTTCAGCCCGCCGATGGCGGCACCGTTGCCGGGCGCGGTCGTCAGCTTGTCGACGATGGGCTCGCCGGCGAGCTCGGTGGCCGCCACCTGCTCGGGCGAGAGCTTCGACAGCACCGCCTTCTCCTCCCGGGTCGCGGCCGCGTCGATCCGCGCGTACGCCGGCTCCCCGAAGCGCTCGACGAGCTGGGCGTAGTGCTCGCCGGGGGAGGAGCCGGTGACCGCCTGGATCTCGGAGGCCAGCAGGCAGAGCAGGAGGCCGTCCTTGTCGGTGCTCCAGGGGCTGCCGTCACGGCGCAGGAACGAGCCGCCCGCGCTCTCCTCGCCGCCGAAGGCGACGGAGCCGTCGAGCAGCCCGGGGACGAACCACTTGAAGCCCACGGGGACCTCGACCAGCCGCCGGCCGAGGCTCCGGGCGACATGGTCGATCATCCCGGAGCTCACCAGCGTCTTGCCGATCGCCGCATCCGCCGGCCAGGACTCCCGGTGCGCGAAGAGGTATTCGATCGCGACCGCAAGATACGCATTCGGATTCATCAACCCGGAGTCAGGAGTCACGATGCCGTGGCGGTCGGCGTCCGCGTCGTTGCCCGTGGCGATCTGGAACTCCGAGCGCCGGTCGATCAGCGACGCCATGGCGTACGGCGAGGAGCAGTCCATGCGGATCTTGCCGTCCCAGTCGAGCGTCATGAAGCGCCACGTCGGGTCGACGAGCGGGTTGACGACCGTGAGGTCGAGCCCGTGGCGCTCGGCTATGGCCCCCCAGTAGTCGACACTCGCACCACCGAGCGGGTCTGCGCCGATGCGCACGCCGGCGGACCGGATGGCGTCGATGTCGAGCACCGAGGGCAGGTCGTCCACGTACGACCCCAGGAAGTCGTACGCGCTGGTCGTATCGGCCGAACGGGCCTTCGTCAGCGGGATGCGGCGGACGTCGGCGAGCCCGTGCGTCAGGTGCTCGTTGGCACGGTCCTGGATCCAGCCCGTCACGTCGCTGCCCGCGGGGCCGCCGTCCGGCGGGTTGTACTTGAAGCCGCCGTCGCGCGGGGGGTTGTGCGAGGGGGTCACGACGACGCCGTCCGCCCGGTGGGCCGGGCCGGTCGCGTTGTGCCGCAGGATGGCGTGCGAGACCGCCGGAGTCGGCGTGTAGCGGTCGGCCGAGTCGACGAGGACGGTCACGTCGTTGGCAGCGAACACCTCCAGCGCGGTCGCCCAGGCGGGCTCGGACAGCGCGTGGGTGTCCTTGCCGAGGAAGAGCGGGCCGTCGATGCCCTGGCTCGCGCGGTACTCGCAGATGGCCTGGCTCGTGGCGGCGATGTGGGCGTCGTTGAAAGCGGTCGCGAGCGAGGACCCACGGTGCCCGGACGTGCCGAACGAGACGCGCTGCTCGGTCACGGAGGGGTCGGGGGCCTCGGTGTAGTACGCGGTCACGAGTCGCGCCACGTCGACGAGATCGGACGGTTGGGCGGGCTTGCCGGCGCGCTCGTGGACCATCGGGAGAGCCTCCTAGCTCAGGGCTGCTGCTGGGCGGAATTCTGCTTCCCCTGCCCCTCGCTGCCAACTACCGGGGTGACCGCGAACGTGCGGGATTGGAACTCGGGCAGCAGGGGAAGTCCCCACCCGTCCGGGTGCCACAGGCCCCGCCGTCCGGAACGCCGGCTCGGCCGGGAGGAAGTGGCCCTCCGCCGTCGCGAGTTCCGGTCCTCAGGGGGTTTTCGATGACGTCTGCCCTTCGCCGAGCGGGTTCTGTCACGCTCGCCGCCGGTGGCCTGTTGCTCTCGCCGTTGTCCGTGTCCTCGGCCCTCGCCGACCCGGACTACGGCGTCGCTCCGGCCGCTCCTCTCGTGCACAACCAGACCGTCTCTTCCTCGTTCACGCTCTGGTTCACCGACAACTCGGACAACGAGGACGGGTTCCGGCTCGAGACCAGCCTGAGCCACGGCGCGTCGTGGGCTCCGGTGGAGGGTGCCTGGCGCTCGGCGATGGCAGGCACGGGAAGCCAGGCAACGCTCCGCTCGAGCAGCGCCAAGCTCGGGCAGTACTTCCGCGTCGTGGCCCACAACGGCGCCGGCGCGACGCCGAGCAGCACGAAGATCTGCTGCTAGCCCACGAGGGCGGGCGGGTCCTCGACCCGGACCCGAACCGAGCGGACCGTGCCGACCGACTCCTCGAGCACGCGCCGCTTCGGGTCCGGGACGTCGAGGAACGGGCCGGTCACCAGGGAGCGGAGGGGAGCGAGCCGCACGTCGGCGAGCACCGCGTCGACAGCACGGCGGTCGCCTCCGCACACCACGCCCTCGAGACGTCCCGCCTCCGGCAGCAGGACCTGCACGGCGGCGTCGGCAGCGGCCGTGTAGGCCACCCGCGCCTGCCCCTCCCGGCGCCGGGCGAACCGCTGCTGCGACCAGCCGCCGGCGGCCGTACGGCCCTGGACGTGACGCTGGCCCGCCTTGACGGCGAGGACCTGCGGGCCGTCGGCCACGCCCACGGCGTACCCCCCGAGCCGGGCCAGCAGCACCCCCACCCGGCGCGGGCGCAGGGCGTGCTCGACCAGGGCGGCGCGGGCGTCCTCCCCGTCCACCGCGAGAGGAGGGAAGGGGACTTCGCAGGTCGCCGTGGCGCCGTCCGCTCCGGCCACCCGCACCTGCTGCCCGTCCCCGCTCACGAGCACGGGGCCGTGCCGCTCCTCGAACCCGTCGAGCCACCGGGCGAGCCGGCCCACCTCGACGGTGACCCACCGGCCGCCACCGGCCGCCGGGCGGGCTCGTGTCATGCAGGCCAGTGTGTCGTGCCGGCCCGCCCGTCGCGCGGTCAGCCCGTCGTGCCCGCCAGGTCCCGCAGCGCCACGGCCAGGGTCGGCGCCGCCGGCAGCTGGGGGAGCAGCGTCGCCTGGTAGGCGTGGTAGACGTCGGGCTTGCCGTCCCACACCGTCGCGGCCGGCAGGTTGTCGCTGTCGAGCTCGTGGTGCCAGCTGCCGTGCTCCCGGTCGAGGAACGAGCACGCCGCGGTGTCCCACCAGGTGCGGTACCACTGCTCGTAGCGGGCCTGGCCCGTGCGGGCCAGCAGGGTCGCCGCCGCGCCGATGGCCTCCGCCAGGACCCAGTGCATGCGCGCCCGGACGACGGGCCGGTCGTCCCAGTCCACGGTGTAGACGAAGCCGGGCGCCCCACCGGGCTGCCATCCGACCTCGACCGCGGCGTCGAACAGCGCGACGGCGTCCTCCAGCAGCCACCCGGGGACGGGCTCGCCCGCCCGCTGCAGCGCGGCCTCGAGGTTGAGCAGCAGGCGTGACCACTCGAGCCAGTGGCCCACGGTCGAGCCGTACGGCCGGAACTGGTCCGCGGGCGAGTCGACGTTGTAGTCCAGCACCGGCTGCCAGTCGGCGTCGAAGTGCTCGGGCAGCCGCCACCGGTGCGCCCGGGCGGCGCCGTGGACGAGGTGCCCGGCGATCGACAGCGCGCGCCGGCGCCACACCCCCTCGCCGGTCACGTCGGCGGCCGCGAGGAAGCACTCGACCGCGTGCATGTTGCTGTTGGCGCCGCGGTACGCGTCCAACTGCTCCCACGACGCGTCCCACGCCTCCACGCACCGGCCCGCCTGCTCGTCCCAGAAGCTGCGCCCCATCACCTCGAGCGCTTCGGACAGGAGCTGCTGCGCTCCTGCCCGGCCTGCGGCTGCTGCGCTGGCGGCCGCCAGCACCACGAAGGAATGGACGTACGCCTCCTTGGCCGTGCCGGCGGGACGCCCGTCCGGCCAGACGGCGGAGTGCCACCCGCCGTGCTCGGCGTCGCGCAGCAGGCCGCAGAGGGCGGCAACGCCGGCGTCTGCGCAGTCGCCGGCCCCGGGCAGGCCGCGCAGGTGTGCCAGGGCGAAGACGTGGGTCATGCGCGCGGTGATCCACGTCTCGACCGGGCGGTGGAGCTCCGGCTTGCCGGCGTTGTCGAGCCACGCGAACCCACCGGCCGGGTGCCGGGACGCCTCCGCGAAGGCGAGGAGGCGGCGCCCCTCCTCGTCGAGCCAGGCGAGGTGGGACGGCAGCGCGGTCCAGGTCATCGGGATTCCTCTCTGCAGCCGACTGCCACTCTGTCAGTCGCTCCCGGAGCGCGGTCGGCGGCGAGCGTCCGCCCGCTTGCTCCTGACAACGGTGTCAGCGCGAGGAAGCGTAGGCGAGGCGGCCTGTCCCGGCAACGACCTGCGGACGTTCCGGCCAACGCGCCGCGGGTAGGGCGAGAGGGGCAGGTCACGGCTGAGGACTGGAGGAGCCAGATGAAGGCGCTCGTGTGGCACGGCAAGCGGGACGTGCGGGTGGACGAGGTGCCGGACCCGACGATCGTCGATCCGACGGACGCGATCGTCCGCATCACCTCGACCGCCATCTGCGGGTCGGACCTGCACCTCTACGAGGTGCTCGGGCCGTACATGCACGACGGCGACGTCCTGGGCCACGAGCCCATGGGGATCGTGGAGGCGGTCGGCCCGGAGGTCACCCACATCAAGCCCGGCGACCGCGTGGTCGTGCCGTTCAACATCTCCTGCGGCCACTGCTGGATGTGCTCGCGCGGCCTCTTCGCCCAGTGCGAGACGACCCAGGTGCGCCAGTTCGGCAAGGGCGCCTCGCTCTTCGGCTACACCGAGCTCTACGGACAGGTCCCGGGCGGCCAGGCGGAGTACCTCCGCGTGCCGCAGGCGCAGTTCGGGCCGATCAAGGTGCCCGAGGGCCCGACCGACCAGCGCTTCCTCTACCTGTCCGACGTCCTGCCCACCGCCTGGCAGGCGGTGCAGTACGCCGACGTTCCCGCCGGCGGCTCGCTCGCCGTCCTCGGCCTCGGGCCCATCGGGCAGATGGCCGTCCGCGTCGCCAAGCACCTCGGGGTCGAGCGCGTGATCGGCGTCGACCTCGTCCCCGAGCGGCTCGCGATGGCGGCGAAGTACGGCGCGGAGCCGCTGGACATCTCGAGCGTCGACGACGTGGCGTCCACCCTGATCGAGCTGGTCGACGGGCGCGGGCCGGACTCCGTCGTGGAGGCGGTCGGGATGGAGGCGCACGGGGGCGCGAGCTCGACGGCGGCCAAGGCGGCCCAGACCGCGGCCGGCCTGCTGCCCGACGCCGTCGCGAAGCCGCTCATCGACAAGGCGGGGGTCGACCGGATCGACGCCCTGCTGACCGCCCTCAAGGGGGTACGCCGCGGCGGGACCGTCTCCGTCTCCGGCGTCTACGGCGGTGAGGTCGAGCCGCTGCCCATGATGGAGATGTTCGACCGGGGGGTGCAGCTGCGCATGGGCCAGGCCCACGTCAAGCGCTGGGTGCCGGACATCCTCCCGCTGGTGGTCGACGACGCCGACCCGCTCGGCACGGAGGACTTCGCGACGCACCTGCTGCCGCTCGCGGACGCTCCGCGCGGCTACGAGATGTTCCAGAAGAAGGAGGACAACTGCGTCAAGGTCGTGCTGCAGCCCTGATGCGCCGGGCCGCCCACGGGCCTCGACAAAGCAGGCAGGCCGGGTGCGGCCACACCCCTGGTACAGGGTCCCGGTGCCGGGTAGGGTGGCCGCGCCTGTCCGTTCAGAACGTGTGCGGGCGGGTGGTCGAAGGGCTCCAGAAGAGGGGTTCTGCGGCGCTGATCGGCGAGCTGTCCAAGGACGCGCACTCGCTTGAGGCCGTGGGATTTCGAGGAGCCGCGGATGACAACCCAGTCGAGCATCGCCCACACGTTCCCGGATCGTGACACCGCGCCCGCCCAGAGCGAGCGCCTGGGGATCGCACGCCCGGCGGGCGACGTGGTGTCGGCGGCCGCGCTCCGGCTGGAGCGGGCCCGGGTGGCCCTCGCCCAGGCCGAGGCAGAGCTACGTGCCGCCGCTGGACGCACGCCTCACGCGTTGGTGCTGGACGCCTGTGACGAGGTGCTCCGGGCGCGCGCCGACCTCGCGCGGCTCCTGTCCGCGTACGGCCCGCCCGGCGTCACCGCCTGCGCCTCGCTCGAGCTGGACGAGCTCATCGCCGACCTGCGGACGGGAGCCCTGACATGAGCTTCGCCCTCCGGTCGCGGCCGGCGCCCGAGCCGGTCCGCCGCTACGTGTGGGGCCAGCTGCCCGACGGCTCGGCCGTCACGGACGTGGAGCCGGTCGTCCTCGCCGGCAACACCTGGGAGGCCCGGCACGAGGCCGTGACCGGGTTCCTGGCCCGTCACGACCTCGCCGGCCACGCCTGCGTCCGGCTCGTGGTCGAGGAGCAGCCGCCCGGGCCGGCCGCCCCGCCGACGCAGCCGGCGGCCCGCAGCCGCAGCCAGCGGGGCTCATGACCACGGCGCCGCACCGCGGCGACGGGCTCGTGGAGCTCGAGCGCCGGCTCGGCTCGCTCCGCCGGGGCAGGCTGCCGGCGGACGAGGCCCTCGCCGCCGAGCTCGGGACGTGCGAGGAGGAGCTCCGCGCCCTGCTCGAGCAGTCGGCGGGCCCGGTCGCCGAGCCGTCGCCGCAGCCGGGCTGGCCAATGGACGGGCTGCCGGTGGCGGCCGTCCTGACCGACCGCGTGGGCGGCATCCTGCAGGTGAACGCCGAAGCGCTCGAGCTGCTCGGGCTGCGCGCTGAGCACGCCACCAGCAAGCCGTTGCCGGCGTACGTCGCGCTGCGTCACCGGCCGCTGCTGCGGACGGCGCTCCACGAGCTGGCGGAGGCCGGCCGCGGGTCCCGGCGGGTACGGCTCGAGCTCGCGCCCCGCGCGGGCCTGCCGCACGAGGTGCTGGCGGCGATCGGCGTCACCCAGCTGCCCACGGGCCTTGCCCTGCAGTGGGTCCTCCTGCCGGCGGCCCCCGGTCAGCCGGCCCCGGCCCCGCAGTCCCCGGACGTGCTCGCCGTGGCCGCGGCGTACGCCGACCTGGCAGCGGTCCCGGTCGTCGAGAGCACCGGCCCCGCGCGGCTCCCGTGGCAGCGGATCGCCGAGATCGCGGTCGCTGCCGTCCCGGGGGCCGCCCACGTCACGATCACCGGCCTCGACGGCAGGGGCGATCTCGCGGCGCTCGGCGCCTCCTCCGGGTGGGCGCGACGGCTCAACCGCGAGCAGGCCCGGCTCGCCGAAGGGCCGGCAGTGGACGCCTTGCGGCAGGCGGCCGCGCGGTCCGCCGTCGCCGCGGACGCCGCCCGTCGGTGGCCACGGTGGCACCTCTCGGCCGACCCGCGGCCGGCGGCGGTCCTCGCGCTGCCCTTCGATGACGGGACGTCGGTCGTCGGCAGCCTCGCCGTCTACGCCGACGAGGAGTGCGCGGAGGGCCCCGTGGCCCACCTGGCGGGCCTCGCGCCGCTGCTCGGGGCGTACGCGACGGCGGTCGGCTCCCTGCTGACGACGAGGCGCCGGACCGAGCAGTCACGCACGCACGCCCGCCAGTTGCAGGAGGCGCTGGAGAGCCGTGCGGTCATCGACCAGGCCAAGGGCATCATCATGATCCAGCGCGGCTGCTCCGCCGACGAGGCGTTCGCCGCGCTGGTCGAGGTGAGCCAGCGGCGCAACGTGCGGGTGCGGGTCGTCGCGCAGCAGCTGGTGGACTCGGCGACCGCCCGCAGCCGTCGCTGAGGGACCGCCGCAGGGCTGTCAGGGCTCGATCTGGTCGACGAGCAGGATCGTCCCGCTGGACCCGCCGTCGGCCTCGCTCAACGAGGAGCAGGTCACGCGTACGCGGATCGACCGCCCGCGCCGGTTCACGGCGGCGAGCTCGACGTCGTGCGGGTGGGCGTCGCCTCCCTGCGTGGCCGGGCCGTCATGCAGGACTGCACGGACCAGCGGCTTGACGGCCTCCAGCGGCAGCCCGATGTCCAGGCTGAGCAGGTGCTCGCCGACCGCCTCCTCGCTGCGGACGCCCCAGAGGTCCTCCGCCCGCCGGTTCCAGACGCGGACGACCCAGTCGGCGTCGACGACGATGACGCAGGAGCGCAGGCTGCGGAAGATCGACTCGAGGAAGCCGTTGAGGCTGCTCACCTCACCCGTGCGCGCGCGGAGCTCCTCGTTAGTCGACTGGAGCGCGTCGTTCATCGACTGCAGCTCCTCGTTCATCGTCTCGAGCTCCTCGTTGGTGGACTGGAGCTCCTCGTTGGTCGTCTCGAGCTCCTCGACCGTGGACTGGAGCTCCTCGTTGGTCGTCTCGAGCTCCTCGTTGGTCGACTGGAGCTCCTCGTAGGCCGCCTCCAGCTGGCGGTTGGCGAACTCGAGCTCTGCGTGCAGCTGGTGGTAGCGGCTGACGTCGTTGAAGACGAGCGCGGTGCCGAGCGCGCGCCCGTCGTCGGCGAGGAGCGGGGTGACCTGGACGTCGAAGTACGTGCGCTCGCCGCTCGGGCGGGCCCATTCGACGTCCTTGACCCACACGGGCCGCCGGTCGGCTCTTGCCTGCTCCAGGTGCGCCCGCAGCTCCACCGGGCGGTAGGAGAGCTCCAGGTCCTGGAAGGGCCGGCCGTGGTCGCGGGAGCTGACCCCGAAGACGGTCTCGGCCCGGTGGTTGCTGTGGGCGAGCCGCCCGCGCGCGTCGAGGACCACCTGCGCCGACGGGGTGGTCAGCCAGGCCGTGTCGCGCAGCCGGTCGTCCTGCTCACCGCTGGTGCCGGTGGGGTGGGCGCGGGCGGCGGCGAGGCCGGCGGGCGCGCGCTGTCCCTCCGTTCCCGGGGTGGACCGGCTGAAGAACCGTCGGCGGCCGTCGACGGGCGCGAAGAGCGCCGAATGGCTGAGCAGCACCTCGGCCTTGCCGAGGAAGAGCACGCTGCCGGGCTTGAGGGCGAAGTGCAGCCGCTGCAGTATCCGGCCCTGCGTCTCCGCGTTGAAGTACATCAGCGTGTTGCGACAGAGCAGGAGGTCGATACGGGAGATCGGCGCGTCCTGCACCAGGTCGTTGCGGCCGAAGATCAACGAGCGCCGAAGGTCCTTGCGAAACCCGTAGCTGCCGTCCGGCCGCGGCTCGAACCACTCCTGCAGCCGGCCGGGTGAGACGCCGGCGACCTCACGCTCGGAGTAGTCGCCCTGCCGTGCGTAGGCGAGGGCGTCCTCGTCCACGTCGGTGGCGTAGATCTTGACCCGGTCGCGGAACTCCTCGACGCCCATGAGCTCAGCGAGCATGATCGCGATGGAGTACGCCTCCTGCCCGGTCGCGCAGCCCGCGCTCCACACCCGGATCGGCTCGCTCGACCGCAGCGCGAGCAGCCGCGGCGCCACCTCCTGTCCGAGCTGCTCCCACGCGTCGGCGTCGCGGAAGAAGTCGGTGACGTTGATGAGCACCGTGTTGAACAGGAGGGTGAACTCGTCGGGGTGGACCTCGAGGTAGTCGACGTAGTCGGCGTACCCGGCCACCTCCTCGAGGTCGTTGATGCGCCGGTCCACCCGACGCATGAGCGAGGTCCGCTTGTAGCCGGTGAAGTCGAACCCGCGCGTCTCCCGCAGGTGGACGAGGAGGGCCTCGAAGTCGGGGTCGGGCTGGTCCATGTCGTCGTCCCCACGTCTCCTGATCAACCGACGATCTCGGCGGTGCTGCCCGAGGCGCCCAGGGCGGCGATGAGGCGGCGGATCGAGTCGGCGGCGCGCAGGGTCTCCTCGGCCGCCTGCTCGAACCGCCCCGCCGTGAGCGCGCGCCCGCGCAGCTCGGCGTCCTGTGCGAGACGTACGTTCAGCGCCACCTTGTCCTCCAGGGTGCGCAGCGCGACCCACAGCGCGCCCTCGAGCTCGAGCCCCTGCTGGGCGAGCAGGCTGTCGGGCGACCAGGCGTGCCCCACCCGACAGCGGTAGCGCAGCAGGGCGCCCTCGCCCGGGACCTCGAAGAGCGCGCCGTTGCAGTCCGGGCAGCCCAGGCCGGCAGGGACGCCGGGCCGCTGGGGGTCGTGCAGGGCGTCGGGGCCCGGCCGGGCAACCCGGGCCTCGGCGTCCATGAGAGCGGCAGGCTCGGCGCGCGCGGCGCCGGCGACGTCCTCACGGCAGAGCCGGTCGAGCAGCGCGGGCAGGTCACGTGCGGCCACGACGTGGTCGGCGCCGGCGGTCTCCAGCGCGCTGCGCGGCATGCCCGGGTAGGCCGCCTCCTCCGGGTCCTGCACCACGGCCACGCCTCCGCGGGCCCGGATCGCCGCGAGCCCCGCGGTCCCGTCGTCCAGCGCTCCGCTCAGGACGACGCCGACCACGCCCGGCCCGCGCGCCAGTGCCGCCGAGCGGAACAACGGGTCGGCCGCCGGGCGGTGCCCGTTCTCGCGAGGGCCGCGCGAGAGCGTGACGTGTCCGTCGAGCACGAGCACGTGGTGGTCGGGCGGGGCGACGTGGACGCGGCCCCGTCCGAGCGGCTCCCCGTCGACGGCCGTGCCGGCCGGGAGCGGACCGGCAGGGTCGAGGATGGCCGGCAGCGCGCTCACCCCGTGCGCGGGGACGTGCAGGACGACGAGAACGCTCGCGGGAAGGTCCGGCGGCAGCCCGGCGACCAGGGCGCGCAGCGGCTCGAGGCCTCCGGCCGAGGCGGCCACTGTGATGATGTCCCGCTGCGCCACGCCGTCTCCTCGTCCGAAAGCCGATGCCGGACGCGCTCGCACAACGTCCGCTCTCGCCCCGGCCGCCGACACGCGGCCGAGCCGACGAATGGCCCCGAGGAGGACGTCGTCAGCTTGCCATACGGTGAATTGCCGCGACGTGGGCAACCCGAAGGCGTGAGTGCCCACCCTCCCGGGGAATGAGGGAGCCAGCCTCTGCACGTAGAGGTATCTTGCGATGACAAGCAGTGAGCACAGAAGGTGTCGCTGCCATCCCGGCATTGGAGCGGACGCATGACCACGCCCAGGCGCAGGAGCACGGCCAAGGCGGCGCCGACGCCCGCGGTGCCCGCCCCCGACGTGCCCAAGGCCTGCCCGGACTGTCGCAGCGCCAAGGTGACCCACCTGGCCATGACGCTGACCGACGGCACGCCGGTCACGATGATCAGCTGCAGCAACTGCGACACCCGGTCCTGGTGGGAGGGCGCGGAGCGGCTGCCCCTGCAGAAGGTCGTCGACCTGGCGACCAAGCCGGGTGCTACCGGCCTGGACCTGCGCGACCGCAAGCGCACGGACCCGGTGCCGCCTCCGGGGGCCTCGCGCCGCACCAAGTAGCCGCACCCGTCGGGGAGCGCGTCGTTCGCGTCGTGTCACGCCGTCATGAACGGCTGGTGTCGCTGTGACGAAACCTTGATCCTGAATCATGGTGTCGGCGGGCCACCTCTAGGGGATTGACCTCCTGTTGCCGCAAGGAGGCGATCCGATGGGTCCTGGCGCAAGGACGAGCCGTGGGCACCGTGGGGCCGGAATCAGCCGGCGCCGCAGGCGAGCCCCGATTTCCATTCTCGCGGTCGGAGCGATCAGTGCCGGGCTCCTGACCGCCTGCGGGGGAGAGACCGGGCCCCCGACCCTCACGTGGTACATCAACCCGGACTCCGGTGGGCAGGCCGAGCTCGCCCGACGGTGCACCGAGGCGTCCGGTGGGCGCTACAGCATCGAGACGACGCTGCTGCCCCGGGACGCGAGCTCGCAGCGCGAGCAGCTGGTACGCCGGCTGGCCGCGAACGACTCCTCGATCGACCTGATCAGCCTGGACCCCCCCTTCATCCCCGAGTTCGCCGAGGCGGGCTTCCTCGCCGACATCCCCGAGGACGTCGCCGCGCAGGTGACCGAGGGAGTGGTGGACAGCGCCGTCGAAGGGGCGACCTGGAACGGCAAGCTGGTCACCGTCCCGTTCTGGGCCAACACCCAGCTGCTCTGGTACAAGAAGTCGGCGGCCGAGCAGGCCGGCCTCGACATGGACCGCCCGGTGACCTGGGACCAGATCATCGCCGCGGCCAAGCAGAACGGCTCGTCGATCGCCGCGCAGGGCATCCGGGCCGAGTCGCTGACCGTGTGGGTCAACGCGCTCGTCACCTCCGCCGGCGGCCAGATCCTGGAGAACCCGGAGGCCAACCCGGACGACGTCACGCTCGGCCTCGAGACCGAGGCCGGCCAGGAGGCGGCGCGGGTCATCCAGAGCATCGTGGACGAGGGGGTCGCCGGGCCCGGCCTGTCCAACCGCAACGAGGACGCCTCCGCGACGCTCTTCGAGAGCGACGGCGCCGACTTCATGGTCAACTGGCCCTTCGTCTGGCCCCGCGCGCAGGGCAAGGTGGCCGAGGGCGCGATGACGCAGGAGCAGCTCGACGACTACGGCTGGACGCTCTACCCCGCGGTCGTGGAGGGCGAGCGGAGCCGACCGCCCTATGGCGGGATCAACCTCGGCGTGGGAGCCTTCAGCGAGCACAAGGACTTCGTGCTCGAGGCGACGCAGTGCATCACGAGCACCGAGAACCAGGCCTACTACTTCATCACCAACGGCAATCCGGCGGCGAAGGAGGCGGCGTACGACGACCCAGAGGTCCTCGAGAACTTCCCGCAGGCGCCGGTCATCCGTGAGTCGCTGCAGAACGCGGCTCCCCGGCCGCAGACGCCGTACTACAACGAGGTCTCCGTCGGCATCCAGCGCACCTGGTCGCCTCCCGAGGCGGTCACCCCCGAGAGCACGCCGGAGGAGGCCACTTCGCTCATCCAGGGTGTCCTGCGCAAGGAGAAGCTGCTATGAGCACCACGACGATGCCTCCGACCAAGGCGCCGAAGACCGAGCCGAAGTCCGCTCCGAAGGGCGCGCTGAGCGACCGCGCGAAGGGCGAGCGCCGGCTCGGGTGGATGCTCGCGGGGCCGGCCTTCGCAGTCATGCTGCTCGTCACGGCGTACCCCATCCTGCAGGCGTTCTACGAGTCCCTCTTCGACTACCGCCTGACCGACCCGGACAACCGGGAGTTCACCTGGTTCAGCAATTACGCCGTCATCCTCGGTGACTCGATCTGGTGGAAGGCGCTCGCGGTCACCCTCTTCATCACGGTGGTGACCGTCGCCGTCGAGCTCGTGCTCGGCTTCGCCCTCGCGATGGTCATGCACAAGGCGCTCAAGGCGGTGCGGCCGCTCGTCCGCACGGCGATCCTCATCCCGTACGCGATCATCACCGTGGTCTCGGCCTTCTCGTGGTGGTACGCCTTCAACCTGACGTCCGGCTTCGTCAACACCTGGACCGGGCTCGGGGACTACGACTGGTTCGGCCACCAGTGGTCGGCGCTGGCCGTCATCTGCCTGTCGGAGATCTGGAAGACGACCCCGTTCATCTCGCTGCTGCTGCTGGCGGGGCTCGCGCAGGTGCCCGAGGTGCTGCAGGAGGCCGCGAAGGTCGACGGTGCGACGTGGCTCCAGCGGCTGTGGAAGGTCACGATCCCGAACATGAAGGCGGCCATCATGGTCGCCCTGCTCTTCCGCGCGCTCGACGCCTTCCGCATCTTCGACAACATCTTCATCATGACGCGCGGCAACAACAACACCGAGTCCGTGTCGTTCCTGGCCTACCGGCAGACCATCAGCCGGCTGGAGATCGGGCTCGGGTCGGCGCTCTCGGTGCTGGTGTTCCTGTGCGTGGTGCTCATAGCCGTCATCTTCATCAAGGGCTTCAAGGTGGACCTGGCCTCGGCGAGGGGTGAGCGGTGATGGGCGTGATGTCCCGGCGCGAGCGGGTCCTCTGGATCCTGGGCGCCATCGTGATCGTGATCTACGCGCTCTTCCCGGTCGCGTGGATCCTGTCGCTCTCCTTCAAGTCCCAGGGCGACCTCACCGACCGGAACTTCCTGCCGCGCAACCCCTCCTGGGACAACTACCAGGAGATCTTCTCGGGCAATGCGAAGGACCTCTTCCTCCCCGCGCTGCGCAACTCCCTCGGCATCTGCCTCATCGCGACGTTCGTATCGGTGGTGCTGGCGATGTTCGCGGCGTACGCGATCGCCCGGCTCGACTTCCCGGGCAAGCGGCTCATCCTGTCGACCGCGCTCGTCGTCGCGATCTTCCCGGCGATCTCGATCGTGACCCCGCTGTTCAACCTGTGGCGGGGGATCGGCCTCTACGACACCTGGCCCGGGCTCATCATCCCGTACCTCTCCCTCACGCTGCCGATCTCGATCTGGACGCTCGCGGCCTTCTTCCGGGAGATCCCGTGGGAGATGGAGCAGGCGGCCCAGGTCGACGGCGCCACGTCGTGGCAGGCGTTCCGCAAGGTGATCGTCCCGCTGGCCGCGCCCGGTGTGTTCACGACCGCGATCATCTCGTTCTTCATCGCGTGGAACGACTTCATCTACGGCATCTCGCTGACCTCGACGGAGGCGTCCCGCCCCGTTCCCGCAGCGCTGGCGTTCTTCACCGGCGCATCGCAGTTCGAGGAGCCGACCGGCGCGATCACGGCGGCCGCCGTCGTGGTCACGATCCCGGTCGTCCTGCTCGTCATCCTCTTCCAGCGGCGCATCGTCGCCGGCCTCACCAACGGCGCCGTCAAGGGCTGATCGCCTTCCCGGTCGACCAGCCAGCCGAGCAGACACAGGAGCAGAACATGGCTGCCATCACGATGAACCACATCGTCAAGAGGTACGGCGACGGCTTCCCTGCGGTGAACGACGTCAGCCTCGACATCGCCGACGGCGAGTTCATGATCCTCGTCGGGCCGTCCGGCTGCGGGAAGTCCACCCTGCTGCGGATGATCGTCGGCCTCGAGGACATCACGTCCGGGGACATGCTCATCGGGGGTGAGCGCGTCAACGAGAAGTCCCCGCGCGAGCGCAACCTGTCGATGGTGTTCCAGAACTACGCGCTCTACCCGCACCTGACCGTCTTCGAGAACATCGCCTTCCCGCTCCGGCTGGCCGGGGTCCCCGACGGCGAGGTCACGAAGCGCGTCGAGGAGGCCGCCGACGTCCTCGAGCTGCAGGAGCACCTGAAGCGCAAGCCCGCCAACCTGTCCGGCGGCCAGCGCCAGCGCGTTGCGATGGGGCGCGCGATCGTCCGCCAGGCCGACGCGTTCCTCTTCGACGAGCCGCTGTCCAACCTCGACGCGAAGCTGCGCGGGCAGATGCGCACCGAGATCGCGCGCCTGCAGCGCCGGCTCGGCGTGACCACCGTCTACGTCACCCACGACCAGACCGAGGCCATGACCCTCGGCGACCGGGTCGCGGTGCTGCGCAAGGGTGTCCTGCAGCAGGTCGCGTCGCCGCGCGAGCTGTACGAGCAGCCGGTCAACCTCTTCGTCGCCGGGTTCATCGGCTCGCCCCCCATGAACTTCCTGCCGGCGACGGTGGCCGGCAACGCGCTGCGCACGCCCTTCGGTGACCTGCACCTGGACGACCGGCGCGCCAAGGCGGTCGCGGGCAAGGACCTGGTCATCGTCGGGCTCCGCCCCGGCCACTTCGAGGACGCCGCCCTGGTGGAGGAGGACAAGCGGCGCCACGGCTCGGTCTTCCGCGCGATGGTCGACGTCACCGAGTGGCTGGGTGACCAGCAGTACGCCTACATCCCCTTCGAGGCGCCGGCGGAGATCACCAGCCAGCTGCGCGACCTCAGCCGCGAGCTCGACAGCGACCAGCTGCGCACGCAGGCCATCGTGGAGATCGACGCGATGAGCCGGCTGCGCGAGGGCCGCGAGGCCGAGTTCTGGGTGGACACCCGCAAGGCACACGTGTTCGACCCCGCGACGGGCGAGAACCTCACCCGTGACGCCGAGGCCGGCGCCCGGATGACCGAGGAAGTGGCCCAGGAGCGCGCCGAGCAGCTCGGCGCCGTGCAGGGCGGCCGGGTCGCCACGGGCTGAGCCACTCGACGAGCGGCCCGACGGCACCTGGCGTCGGGCCGCTCGTCCTGCGCTCGCCCGAGGCCCCAGCTCCTGCTGGCGCGGGGACGCCTCCTTCCCGCCCAAAGCGCGAGCCCTCCTGGTTCCGCCCGTCCTTCGGGGACCTCCGGGAGCCTGCCCGCGTGCCCTTCACGCTCAGCCACGCCGCGGCGGTGCTGCCCCTGGCCCGGCGGCTGCGCCCGCTGCGACGAACCGGGGGCGTCCTCGGCTGTCCCGCAGCAGGGGCCGCCACGCACGTGCTGTGGGACGAGCTCACCCACGCCGGCCATTGGGGGACGGCCCACCTCGGCGTGCTCGCGCGCGAGTAGGGCCCGCTGGAGGGCTGTCGCCGGGCGCAGTACGCCAGCGGCCCGCTCGGGCTGCTGGTGCTGCTGGCCCGGGCGGCGGCCTGATGGCGTCGGCAGGGGCTCGAGCGGCCGTATTCGTGGCCATTGCCGGCCGTCCTGACCGTCGGCGCCGCGCTGACGGCGGCGGTGGCCGTCGCGGGCCCTGCGGTGGCGGGGGAGGTGCGCGCCGGAGACCTGCGGGAAGCGGCGTTCGAGGGCATCACGAGCGCTGGCTCGGTGCTGCCAGGGACGCTTGCCACGGCCGCCCTGGGGTGGCGCCTGCGGCGCCGGTAGCCGTCCGCCCCCGGTTGCGGCCGACGCGCAGCCGACCGGAGGAGAGCGACCCGGGGTCGTCGGGTATGCATGTGCCATGGCCGACGAGATCGCTCCTCCCACATCCGTTGCCACCGCGGGAACCGCGGGGCGCGGCGCCGCCCCCGCGACGGGCCGCGGCTTCGGCGTCGACATCGGCGGCAGCGGCGTCAAGGGCGCCCCCGTCGACCTCGCCACGGGGGAGCTGCTCGACGAGCGCTACCGGATCCCGACCCCGCAGCCAGCCACGCCGGAGGCGGTGGCCGAGGCCGTGGCGCAGGTGTGCGCACACTTCGACTGGACCGGCCCGCTCGGCTGCACCGTGCCGGCGGTCGTCACCTCCGGTGTGGCCCGCAGCGCGGCCAACATCGACAAGTCGTGGATCGGGACCGACGTCGAGGCACTGCTGCGCGAGGCGACCGGCTCGAGCTCGGTGGCCGCCGTCAACGACGCCGACGCCGCGGGTATCGCGGAGGTCGCGTACGGCGCCGCGAAGGGCCGCGGCGGGGTCGTCATCATGCTGACGCTGGGCACCGGCATCGGGAGCGCCCTCGTCGTGGACGGCGTCCTCGTGCCGAACACCGAGCTCGGCCACCTCGAGCTCGACGGGCACGACGCGGAGAAGCGCGCCTCGGACGCCGCCCGCGAGCGCGACGACCTGTCCTGGAAGGAGTGGGCGGGACGCCTCGACCGCTACCTCACGCACGTCGAGATGCTGTTCTCGCCGTCGCTGTTCGTCCTCGGCGGCGGCGTCAGCAAGAAGTCCGAGAAGTTCCTCCCGCTGCTCACGCTGCAGACGCCGGTCATCCCGGCCGAGCTGCGCAACAACGCGGGCATCGCCGGGGCGGCGCTGCTCGCCGCGAGCCGCGGCTAGGAGATCGTCGCGGGAGGCTCCGGCCCGACGAGCGGCGCGCGGCCGGGAACGCCGGGGGGGCCGCGCGTCGTCGTCCCCTCGATCGTGGGCACGGACGGACGGGGAGGCCGCGTGAGTGGGGGCAGGCACCGCCGCCCGGAGCCGGTGGTCGACGAGCCCGACGTCGCCGCGCCCGCGGTCGACGGGCCTGTTGCCGCTGCGCGTGCTGTCTGGCCGCGTGGCGACCGGGCGCCGCGCGCCGACGAGGCGGCCGCCGCGGCGCCGACGTACGTCCCGCGGCGTGCCCGGCCGGAGCCCGTCGCTCCTCCGGCCCCGGTCGAGCCGCCCGTGGGTGAGCCTCCCGTCACTGAGGCACGCGTCAAGGAGCCTCCCGTCACGGAGCCTCCCGTCACGGAGCCGACCACGCCTGGGCCGGCCGCCCCGGCCCGCTCGCCGCTGGGGCCCCGGGGCCGCCGGGCACGCGCCCGACGGGTGGCCCGGCGGCGCCGGGCGCTGGCCGTCCGCGAGACCGTCTTCCTCGTGCTGGCGGCCGTCCTCGGCGCGGTGCTCATCAAGGGGTTCCTGGTCGAGGCGTTCTACATCCCCTCCGGCAGCATGGAGCGGACCCTGCACGGCTGCGAGGGCTGCTCCGGAAACGACCGCGTGCTCGTGTGGAAGCTCGGCGCCCGGCTCGGCGACCCGGAGCGCGGGGACATCGTCGTCTTCGGCACCGAGGGGACGAGGTACGCCGAGGTCTCGTCCGAACGCGACGTGATCAAGCGGGTGATCGGGGTCGGCGGCGACGAGGTCCGCTGCTGCGACGTGGAGGGGCGGGTCGTCGTCAACGGCGAGCCGCTGGACGAGCCGTACGTCTACCAGGACAACCACCTGGCGTTCGGGCCGCTGACGGTGCCCGAGGGGCAGCTCTGGGTCATGGGGGACCACCGCGGGGACTCGCAGGACTCGCGCTACGTCGGCCCGATCCCCGTGGACAACGTGGTCGGGCGGGCCTTCGTCCGGGTCTGGCCGCTCGGCCGGCTCGGCCTGCTGCACTGAGCCTCGTCCGACCGGCGCATCGCCCGATGCCCGCTTCTGCGGAGGGCGGCTCGGCTCAGGGGCGGAGGGCGGCCAGCGCGTCGTCGTGGAGCAGGCCGTTGGTGGCCAGCGCGCTGCCCCCCGCGGGGCCGGGCTGCCCGGTGAGGTCGGTGAACCGGCCGCCCGCCTCCCGGACGAGCAGGTCGAGGGCGGCGAGGTCGTGCAGCGCCACCTCGGGCTCGGCAGCGACGTCGACCGCGCCCTCCGCGACCAGGCAGTAGGACCAGAAGTCGCCGAACGCCCGGGTGCGCCAGGCGGTGTCGAGCAGCCCGAGGAACGCCTGGCGGCGCCGCCCCCAGGCGTCGAGCGAGGAGTACGACACCGACGCGTCGGACAGCCGGGCCACCGCGGACACCGCGAGCCGGCGCGGCGCGCCCTGCCCGTCCTGCGCCCACGCCCCGGCGCCCGCGGCCGCCCACCAGCGGCGGCCGAGGGCGGGGGCCGAGACGACCGATGCGACGACCGCGTCGGCGTCCAGCAGGGCGATGAGCGTCGCCCACGCCGGCACGCCGCGGACGAAGTTCTTCGTGCCGTCGATCGGGTCGACCACCCACCGGCGCGGGCCCTGGCCGGTGTCGGGCAGCTCCTCGCCGTGGACCGCGTCATGCGGGCGCTCGGCGGCCAGCGTTCTGCGCACCTGCTCCTCCACGGCGCGGTCGGCGTCCGTGACCGGGGTCGCGTCCGGCTTGGCCTCGACCTGCAGGTCCAGCGCGCGGAAGCGGGCGAGCGTCATCGTGTCGGCCGCGACGGCCAGCCGCAGCGCGAGCGCGAGGTCGTCGGCGTACGCGCCGGCGAGCCAGGGCGACGGCGCGGGCACAGAGGGGGCGGGAGCGCCGCCGGGCGGCGTCACGGAGGAGGACACGGATGGGACGCTATCGACCGTGCTGCCGCCCACCGGGCGCGGGCTGGCGCATACTTCGCTCGGCCGGAACCATGGGCGCACGACTGGCTCGGGCCGGCTCGGCGCGAGCCGGGCCCGGCGAGCAGGGACGAGCAGGGCCGGCCGGAGCCGGACAGCGGCGAGCAGGGCTCGCGGGGCAGGGGAGGGGACATGGCTGCACTCGGGCGCATCTTCGGACGCCGTCGTGCCGCGGGCCCGGTCGAGCCCGCTCCGCTGGTCGTTCCCCGGCAGACCCTGGACGGCTGGGTCCTCGACGGCACCGGGCTGGCCCGCAGCGTCCCGCGCGGCGACCAGCGCGAGCTCGCGCACCTGCTGCACAGCGTCGCGGGGCGCGTCGACACCCCGTGGACGTACTCGCGGGCCGCCGAGATACTGCTGTCCGTGGGCGAGCTCGCCCAGGCGCACGCGGTCACCTCGGCCTGGCTGCGCCACCCGGCGTCGCGGGCGGCCGAGCACGCGGCCGCCACGCGCTCGCTGACGAGGACGCACGAGCGCGTCGAGGGACGGCTGGCGTCGAGCGAGCGGCAGCTCGACGTCGAGCGGGCCAACGGGTGAGGGCCGGGACCGGGAGGGCCGTTCGTGAGCAGTGAGCCGGGTGCGCCGCAGCGGACGTTCGATGTCGAGCCGGCGCCGCCGGCGTTCCTGTTCGACCTCGACGGCACGCTCATCGACAGCGTCTACCAGCACGTCGTCGCCTGGCGGCAGGCGCTCGCGTCGGTGGGGATCGACGTCGCGGTGTGGCGGCTGCACCGCCGGATCGGCATGAGCGGTGGGCTGTTCGTGCACGCGCTGCTGGCCGAGACCGGGGTGCGGCTGTCCGGCGAGGAGATCGAGCAGCTGCAGCAGTCGCACGCGCAGGCCTTCGCGCAGCTGCACGGGACGGTCCGCCCGCTGCCCGGCGCCCGCGAGCTGCTGGCCGAGCTCACCGAGCGCGGGGTCGCGTGGGCGATCGCGACGAGCGGGCGCGAGGCCACCGCCCGCCCCGGCCTCGACGCCCTCGGCGTGCCGCCGCAGGTGCCGGTCGTCACCCGCGACCGCGTCCGCCGGGCCAAGCCGGACCCGGACCTGTTCCTCGCCGCGGCGGCCGCCCTCGGGGTGGCTCCGTCCACGACCTTCGTCGTCGGCGACAGCGTCTGGGACCTGCTCGCCGCCCGGCGGGCGGGAGCGCTGGGCGTGGGGGTGCTCTCCGGCGGCTACGGTCGGGAGGAGCTGGAGCGGTCCGGGGCCTTTCGCGTCTACGCGGACCCGGCCGAGATGCTCCTGCACCTGCACGAGGTCGGCGTACGCAGCGGAGGTGGCCCGGGTGCTTGACCAGAGCCCGCCGCCGGCGGCGCAGCTGCGGGTGCTGGCCAAGACCGCGGTCGAGCTGCGCTCGATCTCCGGGGCCGACGAGCAGGTGCGCCGCATCGTCGAGCGTGCCCGCGAGATCGTCGGTGCCGCGCACGCCGTGCTCGTCCCGGCCGGTGGGGTGGGCGGGGAGCCGCTGGCCGCGTCGGCGGCCGGGGGCGGGGACGATGCTGCCGCGAGCCTGACCGGGCCGCTGCGCGCCCTGCACGAGGTCGTGGTGCGCACGAACGCCCCCTTGCGCCTGGACGAGGCGGAGCTGCGGGCGCACCCGGCCTGGAGCGGCGCGGCCGGGGACGGCGGATCGAGGGAGGAGCCGCCCGTCCGTGGGCTGCTCGCCGTTCCGCTGGTGGCGCGCGACCGGCGCAACCTCGGCGTGCTGCAGCTGTCGGACAAGCCGGGCGCGTTCACCCCCGCCGACGAGGCGGTGGCCGCCCAGCTGGCCCAGCTGCTCGCGGTCGCGATCGAGTCGCGCGAGGACGCCGAGGCGCTCGCCGTGAGCGAGGAGCGCTACCGCGCCCTGGTCGCTGCCACCAGCGACGCGGTGTGGACGGTCGACGCGGGGTTCCGCATCGTGGGCGATCAGCCGTCCTGGCGCGCGCTCACCGGCCAGGAGCCGGGGCAGGACCTCGGCCTCGGCTGGCTCGACGCCGTGCACCCGGAGGACCGGGAGGCCGTCGTCGCGGCGGTCGAGCGGGCGGTCGCCGGCGGGGAGCGCTACGAGGCGACGTACCGCGTCACCGGCCGCGACGGGCGCGAGCGCTGGCTGCGCGCGCGCGGCGTGCCGGTCGTGGGGGAGGAGGGCGAGGAGCGCCCGGTGGCCGGCTGGGTGGGCGGCTGCAGCGACATCACCGACCTGGTGCTGGCCGAGCGGGCGCATCGGGACCTCTCCGGTCTCGCAGCCGCCGCTACCCGGCGGGTCGAGATCCTGCAGCAGGTCACCGCGGCGCTCGCCCAGGCCCTCACCACCGCGGACGTCCGGGCCGTCGTCATCGGGCCGGCGCGCTCCCTGCTGGCCGCCGAGCGCTGCGCGCTGGTGCTGGCGGGGGAGCGCAGCGCGGTGCCCGAGGCGCGGATGCCGGGCGCTCTGGCCGACGCTCTGGCCGCCATCGTGCGCGGCGGGACTGCGCGCTTCGCCGCGCCCGGCGACCCGCTCGCCGAGGCACTGGGGGCCGGCGGTTCGACCTGGGCGCTGCTGCCGCTGCCCAGCCCCGCCGGGCCCGTCGGGGCGATCGCCCTGACGTGGCCGGGCGTCCGGGAGCGCTCGGACGAGGAGCGGGCGTTCCTCGACGCTGTCGCCGCCCAGTGCGCCTCGGCCGTGGCTCGCGCCCGGCTCTACGACGAGCTGGCCGAGCGCGCGGCCCGCCAGACCCTGCTCCTCGACGCGGCCGACCGGCTGTCCGGCAGCCTCGAGCGCGAGGAGGTGCTCGAGGAGCTGGCCGCGCTGGTCGTGCCGCAGCTGGCCGACTGGGCGGTCGTGCACCTGGTCGAGGGCCAGGGGCCGGCGCTGCGGGCCACGGCCGTGGCCGCGCAGGACCCGGTCGTCGCCGCCGACCTGCGCCTCTTCTTCGACCAGTTCCCCGTGGCCGTGGGCGAGCCCGAGGGTGCCGGCGCGGTCGTCGCGACCGGCCGGTCGCAGCGGCTCGAGGGCGGGCCGGTGACGCCTGCGGGCGGGCCTGGCCCGCTGCCGCCCGCGCTCGGCGCGCGCCCGAGCACGCTCGTCGTCCCGCTGTCCGCACGCGGCCGGGCGTTCGGCGCGCTGACCCTCGCCCGGGGCGGCCGGGCGTACGGCCCGGAGGAGCTGGTGTTCGCCGAGGACCTGGCCCGCCGGGCGGCGCTCGCCGTCGACAACGCCACGCTCTACTCCGCCCAGCGGGAGGCGGCGGTGACCCTGCAGCGCTCCCTGCTGCCGCAGACGCTGCCCGCGGTCGAGGGGCTGGAGTTCGTCGCGCACTACGTGCCCGGGGCCGACGGCACCGAGGTCGGCGGCGACTGGTTCGACGCGTTCGAGCTGCCCGGCGGCCGGGTCGGCATCGCGGTCGGCGACACGATGGGCCGCGGCGTGGCCGCCGCCGCCGTCATGGGCCAGGTGCGCGCGGCGCTGCGCGGCTACGCGCTGGAGGGCCACAACCCGGCCGAGGTGCTGCGCCGCCTGGACCTGGTCGTGCAGGCCTTCGACGAGCTGCGCCTCACCACCTGCGTCTACGCGGTCTACGACCCGCGCACCCGCTGGCTCTCGGTCGCGTCCGCCGGGCACCTGCCGCCGCTGGTGCTCGAGCCGGGGCGTCCGGCCCGCTTCCTCGACCTGGACCCGGGCCTGCCGCTGGGCGTCGGGCCCGGCCTGTCGGCACAGGACGAGCCGTACCGCGAGCACGTGGTCGCGCTGCGGCCCGACGCGACGGTGCTGCTCTACACCGACGGGCTGGTCGAGCGCCATGACGTCGTCGCGGACGAGGGGATGGCGGCCCTGCGCGACGCCCTGGACGGGCAGGCCGACCGGGGCCCGCGCGAGCTGCTCGACCTGGCCCTCGAGGCCGCTCAGCGGCTGAGCGCGCCGGCCGGGCAGGACGACGTCGCGGTGCTCGCCGTGCGGGCGGCGGGCGAGCAGCCCGGCACGCCGGGGCAGCGGCGCGCGCTCGAGGTCGAGCTCTCACCCAGCCTGCACGCCGCGCGCACTGCCCGCGGGCGCGTGCTCACCGCGCTCACCGAGTGGGGGCACGGCGGATCCGAGGACGCCGGCGGCCCCGGGGGCTTCGAGGCCGTCGACGCAGTCGTGCTGCTCACCGACGAGCTGGTCACCAACGCGGTCGTGCACGCCCACTCCCCGCTCCTGCTGGAGCTGAGCGCGACGACGGAGCACGTGCGGGTGGCGGTGACCGACGAGAGCCCGCGGCTGCCCGCGCCGCGGGGGCAGTCCCAGGACTCCGCCGACGCCCTCGACGCGGTGTCCGAGGGCGGGCGCGGCCTCCGGCTCGTCGAGCTGCTGGCCAGCCGCTGGGGCGTGGACCGGCTGCCCGTCGGCAAGCGGATCTGGTTCGAGGTCGACCTGCCGCCGGAGCCCATGCCGGGGGCCTGAGCCTGGCTCAGTCCTCGGCCTGCGGCAGGTCGTCCGTCTCCGGCACGTCGTCGACGGCCCCCGACCGTGCCCGCAGCAGCCGCCGCAGCGATTCCAGCCTGGCTGGCCCCGCCGGCCCCGCCGAGCCGCTCCCCACCCACTCGTCGAGCGCGCACTCGGGCTCGTCGTGGGTGCACCCGCGCGGGCACTCCTCCATGCCGGCGGCGAGGTCGGGGAAGGCGCCGACGACGCGCGAGGGGTCGACGTGCGCGAGGCCGAAACTGCGCACACCCGGTGTGTCGATCACCCAGCCGGACCCGTCCGGGAGCCGCAGCGCGATGGCGGACGACGACGTGTGACGTCCCCTTCCGGTAACGGCATTCACGTGTCCGACTGCGCGCCTCGCGCCGGGCACGAGGGCGTTGACCAGCGTCGACTTGCCGACCCCGGAGTGCCCGACGAGCACGCTCGTCCGGCCGCGCAGGCGGGACCGCAGCTCGGCCAGCCCGTCGCCCGGACGGCTCGCGATCCAGGGGACGTCCAGGGCGGAGTACGCCTCGATCAGCTCGGCCGGCGGCTTCAGGTCGGTCTTCGTGATGCACAGCAGCGGGTCCAGCCCGGCGTCGTACGCCGCAACCAGGCAGCGGTCGAGCAGCCGGGGGCGGGGCTCGGGGTTGACCGTGGCGGTGACGACGACGAGCTGGTCGGCGTTGGCCACGAGGACCCGCTCGACGGGGTCCGTGTCGTCGGCGGTGCGGCGCAGCGTGTTGGACCGCGGCTCGACCCGCACCACGCGCGCGAGCGCGTCGGCCCCGCCGGACAGGTCGCCCACGAGCGCGACCCGGTCGCCGACCACGACGCCCTTGCGGCCGAGCTCGCGCGCCTTCATCGCGGTCAGCTCGCGTGGCTCGCTCTCCTCGTCGACGACGCACGTGTAGCGGCCCCGGTCGACCGCCACCACCCGCCCCTCGGTCGCGCCGGCGTGCTCGGGCCGGTCCTTCGTGCGCGGCCGGGACTTGCCCCGGCCCGGGCGTACGCGGATGTCGTCCTCGTCGAGCTCGCGGCGGCGGCGCTGTCCGGGCATCGGGGCGACGCCTCAGCCGAGCAGCGTGGCCCAGAGGCCCACGAAGTCCGGCAGCGTCTTGGTGGTCGTGGTGACGTCCTCCACGAGCACCCCGGGGACGGCCAGCCCGAGGACGGAAGCCGCGTGCGCGATGCGGTGGTCGTCGTACGTCCCGAAGAGCCCGCCGTGCAGCGGGCGTGGACGGATGTGCAGGCTGTCCGGCGTCTCGGTGACGTCGCCGCCGAGCGCGTTGACCTCCTTGGCCAGCGCGGCCAGCCGGTCGGTCTCGTGACCGCGCAGGTGCCCGATGTTGCGCAGCGTCGAGGGCCCGTCGGCGAGCGCGGCGAGGGCGACGAGCACCGGGGTCAGCTCGCCCACGTCGTGCAGGTCGGCGTCGAGGCCGAAGATGCGGCCCGTGCCGCGGACCTCCAGCCCCTCGGGCAGCAGCTGCACCGACGCGCCCATGTCGGTCAGCAGGCCGCGCAGCGCGTCCCCGGCCTGCGTCGTGCGCTCGGGCCAGTCCGGCACCACGACCCGGCCGCCGGTGACCAGCGCGGCTGCGAGGAAGGGCGCGGCGCCCGACAGGTCCGGCTCGACGACGACGTCGCGGGCGCGGACCGGCCCGGGCTCGACCCGCCACACGTCCGTCGTGGTGTCGTCGACGGCGACGCCGGCCGCGCGCAGCATGTCGACGGTCATCTCGATGTGGGGCAGCGAGGGCACCGGGTCACCGGCGTGCCGCACGGTGAGGCCGGTGTCGTAGCGGGCGCCGCTCAGCAGCAGCCCGCTGACGAACTGGCTGGAGGCGCTCGCGTCGATCGTCACCTCCCCGCCGCGGACGTGCCCCTGCCCGTGCAGGGTGAAGGGGAGCGTCCCGCGCCCGGCGTCCTCGAGCCCGACGCCGAGCGCGCGGAGCGCCCCGAGGACGCCGCCCATGGGGCGTACGCGCGCCCGCTCGTCGCCGTCGAACCGCACGGTGCCGTCGGCGAGCGCCGCGAGCGGCGGCACGAAGCGCATGACCGTCCCCGCGAGCCCGCAATCGACGGCGGCCGGGCCGCGCAGCGGGCCGGGCGTCACGGCCCAGTCCTCGCCCGTCGCGTCGACGGAGGAGCCGAGGGCCGTGAGCGCCCCCGCCATCAGCCGGGTGTCGCGCGCGGCCAGCGGCCGCGCCACGACGGAAGGGCCGTCGGCGAGCGCGGCCAGGATCAGCGCGCGGTTCGTCACGGACTTGGAGCCGGGCAGCCGGACGGTCGCGTCCACGGGACCGGTCCCTGTCGGGGCCGGCCACGGGGTCGCGGCTGCGGGCGGCTGGCTGGTTCCGGCGGGCACGTCGGTCACGCCGGCCGAGGCTAGCGGGTCATCCGACCGGCAGCGCCTTGCCGGCCGCCTTGATCGCCTTGGTCGAGCCCTTGTGCGCCGACGCCTTGGCCGCCAACCGGGCCTCGCGCGCGGCCATCTTCGCCTCGCGCTTGGTCGCCCTCGCCGCGTGCCTGGACGCCTTCGCCAGGTGACGCGCCCGCCATGCGAGGGACGGGTCGCCAGCAGTGTCGACGGCCGCGAGCAGCAGCCCGCCCATCATCGACAGGTTCTTGAAGAAGTGGACCTTCTGCTGGGCCTTGGCGCCGGGGGTCTCCTCCTCCCAGAAGCGGTGGCCGGCGGCGGTCGTGGGGGCGAGGGACGCGAGCAGGGCGAGCGCCGACAGCCGGGGGAACTTGCCGAGGGCCAGCAGCGTGCCGGCCGTCACCTGGATAGCGCCGTTGATGCGGACCAGCTGTACCGGGTCCTCGGGCAGGTAGGGCAGGTAACGGGCGATGGGCGGCGCGACGTCCTCGGCCTTCTCGACCTTGGACGTGGGGTTGCGCAGCTGGTCGATGCCGCCGGAGATGAAGATCCCGGCGATCATGGGGCGGGCGAGGCGGCGCGCAATCATCATGGCGGTGCCCTTCCCCGGTCGGGGCGTGCTCATGTCCCGTGCCGCGGGTGCCTCGGCGACGCGGCAAGCTGGGGGCCGTGTGCGGACGGTACGCGGCCAGCAGGCGCCCCGAGGACCTCGTCGAGGAGTTCGAGGCCGACGTCGACGCGGACGCCGGGGCCGAGGCCGCGGCCGTGCCCCCGTCGTGGAACGTCGCGCCCACCGACCCCGTGCGCGTCGTCCTCGAGCGTGCGGTGGCGCAGGGCGGCAGCGAGCGTCAGCTCCGGACGGTGCGCTGGGGCCTGGTCCCCTCCTGGTCCCGCGACCCCTCCGGCGCGGCGCGGATGATCAACGCGCGGCTCGAGACCGTGGCCGAGAAGCCGGCCTTCCGGGCGGCGTTCCGCGCGCGGCGCTGCCTGGTGCCCGCCGACGGCTACTACGAGTGGCACACCCGTGACGACGGCGCGAAGCAGCCCTTCTTCATCCGGCGGCGGGACGGGCGGCCGCTGGCGATGGCCGGGCTGTACGAGATGTGGCGGGCGCCCGGCGAGGGGTCCCCGTGGCTGTGGACGGCCACGATCATCACGACGTCGGCCGTGGACGAGCTCGGCCGGCTGCACGACCGGATGCCGATGCTGGTCGAGCGCGACCGGTGGCACGAGTGGCTCGACCCCGCCCTCGACGCGGCCGAGCAGGTGCGGGGGCTCCTGGGCCCGGCCGGGCCGGGCGTGCTCGAGGCGTACCCGGTCTCGCCTGCGGTCGGGAACGTGCGCAACAACGGCCCGCACCTGGTCGAGCCGGCTCCCGTCGCCGAGGAGGTGGACGGTGCCGCGCCGACGCTCTTCTGAGCCCGCGCCGCCGCCCGCGCCCTACCCGCTGGAGGTCGGGACGCCGGCCGGGCCGGCCCGGGCGTACGTCTGCCCGGCGGCGGACGCCCGCGCCACCCTGGTGCTCGGGCACGGCGCCGGCCGCGGCAGCGACACCCCGGACCTGCTCGCGCTGGCGGCCGGGCTGCCGCCGCACGGCATCGGCGTGATCCGGCTGGACCAGCCGTGGGTCGTCGCCGGGCGGAAGGTCGCCCCCACGCCGGTCGCGCTGGACCAGGCCTGGCTGGCCGCCCTGCCGCAGCTGCCGGTCGGGGGGCTGCTGCTCGTCGGCGGGCGCAGCGCCGGCGCCCGCGTCGCCTGCCGGACCGGGCGGGGGCTCGGCGCCTCCGGGACGGTGTGCCTGGCGTTCCCGCTGCACCCGCCGGGCCGGCCGGAGCGCTCGCGGGCGGACGAGCTGGCCGGCGCGGCCGGTCCCACACTCGTGCTGCAGGGCGAGCGGGACAGCTTCGGCCGCCCGGACGAGCTCGAGGACGGGACGGCGCTCGTCGTGCCGGTCCCCGGCGCGGACCACTCGCTGGCGGTCCTGCGGTCGGCCGGCCCCGGCGCCCAGCAGGCCGTGCTCGACGGGCTGGTGAGCGCGGTGCTCGACTGGGCGGGGAGGAGCGGCTTCCTGGCCGACGGCTCCTGCCCGCCCCGGGCCCGCGGCTGACCACCACGCCCCGGGCCGGGCGGTGATGCGCCTGCCGGGCGCGGGAATCGCCGGCGCGGGCGCCGCTGTTGTTCGGTGCATTACGGGCGGCGGTTCCATGTCGCCCCGGGTGGAGCGGAGGCCGGATGCTCGCGTCGAGCACTCTCAAGCGGGGGGAGGCGCCGTACCTCTCGTGGCCCGAGTGGCCGACGGGTGGCGCCGGAGCCCGCACAGTAAGCTCGGGCTCGATGACCCAGGATGCGAGCACGGGCGCGAGCGACGGAGCTGCCGAGCGGGCGGAGACGCCGGCCGAGCGGACCGCGCGGTTCGAGCGCGACGCGCTGCAGTACGTCGACCAGCTCTACTCGGCGGCGCTGCGCATGACGCGCAACCCCAGCGACGCCGAGGACCTGGTCCAGGAGACGTTCGCGAAGGCGTACGCGTCCTTCCACCAGTTCCAGGTCGGCACCAACCTCAAGGCCTGGCTCTACCGCATCCTGACCAACACGTTCATCAACACCTACCGCAAGAAGCAGCGCGAGCCGCTGCAGGCCGACACCGAGACGGTGGAGGACTGGCAGATCGCGGCAGCGGGGGAGCACACGTCGAGCGGGCTCAAGTCCGCCGAGGCCGAGGCGCTCGAGCACCTGCCCGACTCCGACGTCAAGGACGCGTTGGCCAGCATCCCGGAGGACTTCCGGATCGCGGTCTACCTCGCCGACGTCGAGGGCTTCGCCTACAAGGAGATCGCCGACATCATGGGCACCCCGATCGGGACCGTGATGTCGCGGCTGCACCGCGGCCGTCGTCTGCTGCGCACCCAGCTGCAGGACTACGCCCGCGAGCGCGGGCTCGTCCGCTCCGGCTCGTCCTCGGAGGTGACGTCATGAGCTGCGGTCGGCACCACGAGACCCCGTGCGTCGAGGTCCTGGCACGGGTCTACGAGTACATCGACGGCGAGCTCGACAGCTCCGACTGCGCGACCGTCAAGCACCACCTCGACGAGTGCGGGCCGTGCCTGCGCGAGTTCGGCATCGAGGAGGAGGTCAAGATCGTCGTGAAGCGGTCCTGTTCCGACCCGGCGCCCGACGAGCTCAAGGCCAAGGTGCTGCTGCGCATCCGCCAGGCCCAGATCGAGCTGGCGCCGGACACCACCGTGGGCTGACCAGCCCGGCGAACGTCGACGGCCCGGCCCCCTCCGCGCGGAAGGGGCCGGGCCGTTCGCTCGTGCGCGAGCGACGTCAGGCGTTGGGTCGCTTGCCGTGGTTCGCGTTGCTCTTCGCGCGGGACTTGCGCCGACGGCCCCTCTTGCTCATATGTGCCTCCCTCGCCGAACGGCCTCGGTGGCCGGTCGATCAGGCGTCCACGGTAGCCGCCTGCCGGCCGGTCGGCCGCCTGGCCCCCGCTGCCACGTCTCGTGACGGCCGGCGCCGCCGCCGGCCCGGGCGCGAGTGCGTGCCGGAGAAGAGGAACAACCCTGCCCCGGCCGCCACCATCACGTCGCCGGCGCTGACCACCTCGCGCCGCAGCGGGGACGCCACCGGGACCACGTCGCCGAGCATCCGGAGCCGGGTGGACGGCGTCTCCGGCTCGTGGGCCGGGTCCGCGTCCAGGTGGAGCCGCTCGTACGGCACGCCGGCCCGCTCCGCCGCGACCAGCGAGACCGGCATCGCCCCGTTGGCCACGACCACCGCGGCGTTCAGCACCAGGCCGAGGCCGATGAGGGGCACCCCGGGGCGCCAGCGGTTCGCGACGACCACCGCGAGGGCCGCGAGCGCGGCGAGCCCCACGAGCAGGCCGCGCAGCACGCCGGTGGCCCCCAGGACCGCGGCGAGCGCATGCAGGGCCACCGCGGCCACCAGCAGTGGGACGCCGAGCACCCTGACGTGGCCGAGCCGGCGCAGGGCGCCGCCCGTCGCGACGCCGAGCGCCGCGGCGAGCGCTGCGACGGTCAGTACGAGCCCCACGGTCCCAGTCTTCCGGCCCGGCGACCCGATCGGCGCATCGACCGGCCCGGCGCGTCGGCCGATCCTGCGGTGTGAGCGCCGCGCCGTCCGAGGTCCCGCTGTCGGTCCTGCCGTTCCTGCTCGCGCTGTGCGAGCTCGGCGGGTCGGACCTGCACTGCAAGGTGGGCTCCCCGCCGCGCATCCGGATCGACGGCCGGCTGCGCCGGCTGGCGGCGCCCGTGCTGTCGCCCGCCGACACCGCGGCGATGGCCGGCGAGCTGCTCCCCGCGGGGCTCGCGGCCGAGTTCGAGCGCACCAGCGAAGCGGACTTTGCCTACTCGATGAGCGGCGTGGGCCGGTTCCGCGTCAACGCCTTCCGCTCCCGGGGGTCGGTGGGCCTGGTGTTCCGGCGCGTCGGGGTGGCGGCCCTGGGGCTCGACGACCTCGGGCTGCCGCCCGCGGTGCGCAGCCTGGCGATGGAGAAGCGCGGCCTGGTGCTCGTGACCGGGCCTACGGGAGCGGGCAAGACCACCACCCTGGCCGCCATGGTCGACGCCATCAACTCCTCGTGCGAGTCGCACATCGTCACCATCGAGGACCCGATCGAGGTGCTCCACCCGGACAAGCTCGGCATGGTCAACCAGCGCGAGGTCCGGACGGACACCGAGAGCTTCGCGGTCGCGATGCGCGCCGCGATGCGCCAGGACCCGGACGTGATCCTCGTGGGGGAGATGCGCGACGAGGAGACCGTGCGCGCGGCGCTGTCGGCGGCGGAGACCGGCCACCTGGTGCTGTCGACGCTGCACACGTCCGACGCCGTGGAGACCGTGGCGCGGATCGTCGACTTCTTCGCGCCGCACGAGCAGCAGCAGGCCCGGCTGTCGCTCGCCGGCTCGCTGCGCGGCATCGTCTGCCAGCGGCTGGTGCCGCGCGCCGACGGCAACGGCCGGGTCGCCGCGCTCGAGATCTGCGTCGCGACCGGGAGGGTGGCCGACGCGGTCGCGGACCCGGCGCGGACGAGCACCCTGACCCAGCTGGTGTCGGAGGGCGGGTTCTACGGCATGCAGGCGTTCGACCAGCACCTCCTGGCGCTGGTACGCGACGGCGTGGTCGCGGTCGAGGCGGCCCTGGAGGCCGCGAGCAGCCCGCACGACCTCACGGTCGGCCTGCGGGCGGCGGGCATCGGGGCCTGACCGCTCACCAGAGCGCGTCGTGGCGCTCCATCACGCCATGGCCGCCGGTGATCGACAGGCCCCCGGGCAGGGTGCCCGTGAAGCGGCCGAACGGCTGCCGGTAGCTCGAGCGGACGAGCAGCAGGTTGTCCGAGCGCTCCCGGGCCGCCTCCTCGCTGAAGCCCCGCCGGCTCCCGTCGTCGAACTCGACCTCCGACAAGTCCTGCCCGAATCGCACGTCGCCGATCTGATGAGGGGCTCCGTCGACCCAGACGGTGTTCTCCGTGTGCGGCGGGCGGTCGTTGAGCCCCACGATCACGCTCCACGCGACGCGCCGGCCATCGCTCGTGGTGCCGCAGCCTCCGCACCACTGCCAGGCCGTGCGGCGCGGGTGGTAGCCCGCGTTCTCGTCCACGAGGGCAACGCCGTCCACCTCGGTCACGCTGTCCCCGACCCGGGCCACGCCGTACGCCCGGACGGCCTGCTTGCGGGTCCACGTCCAGGCGCCGTCCACCGGGGTCACGACCTCGAACGCCGTCTCCGGCCCCTCGTCCAGGGTGAGCTCGACGTGGGCCTCGCCGTCACGCACGACCACCCGGCCCGGGGTCACGTCGACCCGGCCCTTCCAGCGGCGGGTGCGCTCGGTCAGCTGCCCGGTCGAGCGGTCCCACACGGCCCAGAACTCCTGCGGGACGGGCCCGACCTGCACGCTCGCCACGCACAGCGACACCTGCGGGCTCCACACGGACACGTAGCGCCAGGACTTGCCGAGGCGCAGTCGTCGGGACCGCGCCAGCCAGGGCAGGCGCTGCGGCGGCAGGGGCAGGCCCGCGGGGCGGCCGGTCCCGTCGCCCCGGTAGTGCAGCCCGGTCATGGTGCCTCCCTCTCGCGGGGGAGAGTGCTCTCGCTCTCGCGGCCCTGTCGTGCGGATCCTGCGCAGGAGTTCGCTGGGCGGCGTGCTGATACGTGCCGCCCCGCCCTCCTCCGCAGCTCCGGCACGACGGCCCGTGGCCTGGCCGCCCGTGCTCTGCGCCGCCGGGCTGGTGGTCGGGCTGCTGGTCGCGGTGGCTGCGCGCTACGGCTACCACCGCGACGAGCTGTACTTCCTGCGGGCCGGGGCGGATCCGGCCTGGGGCTACCCGGACCAGCCGCCGCTGACCCCGCTGCTCGCGCACGGGGTCGACCTGCTGCTCCCGGGCTCACTGCTCGCCCTGCGCACGCCGAGCGCCCTGCTGGCAGGGCTGACGGTCGTCCTCGCGGCGCTGACCGCGCGTGAGCTGGGCGGTGGCCGGGCGGCGCAGGCGGTCGCGGCCGCCTCGACAGCCGCCTGCTCGGTGGTGCTCGTGGTGGGGCACCTGCTGTCGACCACGACCGCCGACCTGGCCCTGTCGGCCCTGCTCGTGCTGCTGGTGGCGCGCGTGCTCGGCGGGGGCAGCCCGCGCCTGCTGCTCGTCGCCGGCCTCGTGCTCGGGGTGGGCCTGCAGAACAAGCAGCTCATCGGCTTCGTGGCCGTGGCGCTCGGGCTGGGGATCCTGCTGGCCGGCCCGCGGCCCCTGCTCCGGCGACCGGAGCCGTGGGCCGGCGCGGCCCTGGCACTCCTGCTGTGGGCGCCGAACATCCTCTGGCAGGCGCATCACGGATGGCCGCAGCTGCAGATGGCGGGCGCCATCCGCGACGACGCGGCCATGGGCGGGCGGGAGGCGTTCCTCCCGATGCAGCTGGTCATGCTCGGGCCTGCGCTCGCGCCGCTCGCCGCGGCAGGGCTGACGTCGCTGCTGCGCGCCCGGCGGCTGCGGGCGTACCGGTCGATCGGGGTCGCGGCCGTCGTGCTCGTCGGCGTGCACCTGGCCCTCGGGGGCAAGCCGTACTACACCGCCGGGGTGTTTGCGGCGGTGCTGGCGGCCGGCGGGGTGTCGGCCGAGGCCTGGCTGGCCCGCGCCCGGGGGCTCCAACGGCGGCGGCGGGGTCGCCTGCTCGGCGGCGCGGTCGCCGTGACGGGGGTCGTGGGGGCGCTGCTGCTCCTGCCCGTCGTGCCGTCCGCTGGTCCGGGGTGCAGGCCGCGGTGTCCGCCGACACGGGCGAGCAGGTCGGGTGGCCGCGACTGGCGCGGACCGTGGCGGAGGTGTGGGCGCGCGTCCCGGCCAGGGGGGAGGCCCGCCGCGGTCCTCCTCACGGCGAACTACGGGGAGGCGGGTGCGCTGGACCGCTACGGCAGGGCTCACGGGCTCCCGCGCGCCTTCAGCCCCCACGTCGGCTATGCGACGTGGGGGCCGCCCTCGTCGGCCGGGCCCGTGGTGCTGGTCGGCTTCAGGGATGCCAGCTTCGTGGCACGGCACTTCGCAGGTTGCGTCATGGCCGCACGCGTGGACAACGGGGTGGGCGTGGACAACGAGGAGCAGGGCGCCCCGGTCCACCTGTGCCGAGCAACCGCTCGGCCGTGGGCCGAGCTCTGGCCGCAGCTGGCGCACCTCGGCTGAGCATGCGGTGCCCCCGCGGCACTCAGGGAGCCGGGCGGGCGTACGCGAGCAGGTCGACGCCGGGCGCCGGTGACCAGTCGCGCTCGGGCATCCGGGTGAAGCCGAGCCGGTCGTAGAGCCGGTGGGCGACGACGCTGGCCGGCTGGGTGCTGAGCACGAGCCGGTGGGCGCCGGCGGCGGCTGCACGGCGCAGGCACTCCTCGACGAGCGCGCGGCCCGCCCCGCGCCCACGCGCCTCGGGCGCCACGGCGAGCATCCGGAACTCCGCTTCCCCTGCACGCGAGATCTCGGCCCACGGCCCGCCGGGCAGGCAGAAGGTGACGGTGCCGAGGGGCTCGTCCGACGCCGGGTCGACGGCGACGAGCAGCTGGGCCTGCTCCGCCCGCAGCGCGGCGTCCGCCAGGCGCAGCGCGTAGCCGTCCTCGACCGCGTCGAGCATGCCGTCGGTGCGGTAGGCCTCGACCGTCAGGCGGCCCACGCGCTCGAAGTCCTCCGGGCGGGCGTCGCGGACGGGCAGCGTCTCGGGCACGGCGGGAGCGTACGACGCGGCGGGCTGGGGAGGCTCTGGCGGTGTCGTCGCCGCTGCTCGCCCTGCGCATGCTGCTGCGCGACGCCTTCGGGGCACTGCGGGGCCGTGACGTGGCGCTCGTCTCGGCGGGGCTGACGTTCTACGCGGGCATCGCGGTGGTGCCGTCCCTGCTGGTCGCCGTCTGGGCCGCCAGCCTGGCCGTGGGCAACGCCCAGCTCGACGAGTGGGCGCGGACGCTGGGGGAGGCGTTGCCCGAGGCGCTGGGCGCGCCGGACGCCGCCCGCGCGCTCGTCGAGGCGGCGCTCGACCTGTCCGTGCTCGGGGCGGTCATCGCCGCGTTCCCGGCCTCGCTCTACGGGGAGGGGCTGCGCCGCAGCTTCCTCGCGCTCGAGCGCCGGACCGAGGCGCTCGCCGGCTGGCGCGGCCGGCTGCGCGCGCTGCCCCTGCTCCTCCTCGCCCCGCTGGCGGTCATGGGCGTGCTGCTCACCACCCCCTGGCTGGCCCGGCTCTTCGACAGCGGGCGGCCGGGCCCCACCGCGCTCGGTGTCTTCATCGCGCTCGTCGCCGACTGGCTCGTGCTGTCGCTGCCGCTGAGCTACACGTACCGGGTGGTGGGGCGGTCGACCCGCACCTGGGCGTCCGCGCTGTGGTCCGGCTTCACGACGGCGTCGTTCATCAGCGGCTTCCTGCAGGGGTTCGTGCTGTTCCTGGCCCTGCCGCTCGATCTCGGCGCGCCCTTCGGCGGGCTCACCGTCATCGGCGCGGTCGTCGCCGTCGGGCTCTGGCTGTGGGTCCTGCACATGGTGCTGCTGGTCGGCTACACGCTCACGCTCGCGCTCGAGGAGCGTGGGGGGAACCCGTTCAAGCTGCCGTACACGGTGTGACGGCCGGACGGGGCGTGGCCCCCGCGCGCACCGTGCGGGAGCCCGGCGGGGCGACGGCCGACCGGCTCGCCCGGTCACCCGTCGGGCGCGTCCCGGGCCTTGAGGACCGCGTGCGCCGACGCGCCGGCCGGCTCGGCGGCCGGAGCCGGCAGCCCGGCCAGCAGCGAGGAGGGCATGTCGACGACGTCGACGTCGACGCCCCGTGCCCGCAGCGCCTCGACCACGTCCTCGGGAGCGGAGGGGCCGGTGATGAGCAGGTCGACGTCGGTGACGGGGCAGATGCGGGCCAGCGCGACGTGCCCGATCTTCGAGCCGTCGGCGACGCAGATGCGCCGGCGGGCGGACTGGAGGGCGCGCGCCTTGACGCCCACCTCGGGGAGGTTGACGTTGGTGATGCCGGCGTCGGCGTGGACGCCGTTGCAGCCGAGGAACGCCGTGTCGGCGTGGACACGGTCGAAGACGGCGTCGGCCAGCGGGTCGACCAGCGAGTGCTGGAGCGGGCGGAGCGTGCCTCCGCTGAGGACGACGGTGAAGCGCGGGATGGCCGGCTCGAGGGTCGTGGCGATGGTGAGGCCGTTGGTGACGACCACGACGTCGTGCAGCTCCTCGCGCGCGACCAGGGCTCGGGCCAGCGCCGTGGTGGTGGAGCCGACGTCCAGGACGAGGGTCTCGCCGCTGCTGACGAGGGCGGCCGCGGCCTCGGCGATGGCCGACTTCTCCAGGGCGCCGCGCGACTGCGTCTCCTCGAAGGGACGCTCGGAGTGGGAGAGGTCCTCGGCGACCACCCCGCCGCGTACGCGCCGCACCCGGCCGCGTGACGCGAGCCGGTCCAGGTCGGTGCGCACCGTCACCGTCGAGATGCCGAACATCGTCGACAGGTCGGTCACGCTCACGAAGCCGCAGTCGCGGATGATGGAGAGCATCCGCTCGCGCCGCAGCCCGCCGCGCCGGTCCTCGGACGGGGGGCGCCGGTCGTCTCCGTGTCGCGGGCTGCCGGCTTCGCTCACCCGGGGAGTACAACGGTTTCGAGAACGCTTGTCAATGCGTAGGTGGAAGCGCCATTCGCTTGCGCTTGGCCAAGTCCTGCGCTTGGCCAAGTCCTGGCCGTCCTGGCCGTCCTGGCCGGCGCCGGGAAGGCCGACGCCCTCCCGTCCGGGGACGGGAGGGCGTACGACGGGGCTGCCGGGCGGTCAGGCCGCCTTCTTGGTCTCCCAGAAGATCGTGTCGATCTCCGCGATCTTGTCGAGCAGCTTCTGCGCCTCGGCCGGGTCGACCGTGCCCTTGCCGCCTGCGGCGCCGGCCAGCTTGGTGGCCTCGTTGAACAGCTGGTGCAGGTGCGGGTACTTCTCGAAGTGCGGCGGCTTGAAGTAGTCCGTCCACAGCACCCAGAGGTGGTGCTTGACCAGGTCGGAGCGCTGCTCCTTGATGATGAGGGCGCGGGTGCGGAACACCGGGTCCTCGTTCTGCTGGTACTTCTCGCAGATGGCCTTCACGGACTCGGCCTCGATGCGGGCCTGAGCCGGGTCGTAGACGCCGCACGGCAGGTCGCAGTGGGCGGAGACGGTGGTGCGGGGGGCGAGCAGGCGCGCGAACACGGGCACCCATCCTTCCGCTCGGAGAGTCTTGACTCCGCGACACTACCCCTGCCCGCAGCCGATCGATCCTGGAGGATCACGCCGTGCCGGTACGCCCCTCCCGCCGCCTGCCCCGGCCGTGGCGCGTCGAGGTGGCGGGCCGCTCGATGCTGCCGACGCTGCACCCGGGGGACCGGCTGCTGGTGCTGCGCGGTCGTACTCCCCGGGTGGGGGACCTGGTCGTCGTCCGGCTGCCGGGCCGGCCGCTCGCGGTCAAGCGCGCGGGTCTGCGTGACGCCGACGGCTGGTGGGTGGAGAGCGACAACCCGGGGGAGGGGACCGACTCCTGGTCGATCGGGCGTCCGGTGCCCCCGGAGGACGTCGAGGGGGTCGTCCTCTGGCGTTACCGGCCGCTGTGGCGCGCCCGCTCCGGCTCCTGACCGGGCTGCCCTTCCCCCCTCGTGACGCCGGGACCACGACGGCCCGCCACGCGAGGGCGTGACGGGCCGTCGGGTCGCGACGTCAGGCCGTCCGGGCGCTCAGCGCGTAGACCTTGAGGTTCGGCAGGCTCGGCAGCGTGATCGACACCGCTGTCCGGGTGCTGTCGACCGCCAGCGGCACGTGCCACATCCGGACGCGGAGCCCGTCGTGGATGCCGGTGTTGCGGTGACGCGTGGGGACGTCGAGGGCGGTCTCCTCGCCGTACGCCGGGCTCGCCGCCGCCCAGTCGGTCGACAGCAGCGAGGCCTTCGAGGTCGTGCCGTCGGAGTACGTCACCGTCACGTCGCCGCGGAAGCTGCCGTTGTGCGAGGCCGTCACCGCGTGCAGCGCGGAGTAGCGGCCCGGTGTGAGGTAGACGGTCTGGCCGCGGGCGGACAGGAAGTTCCCGGCCGTGCCCGTGGTATCGGGGAAGAGGTACGGCCGGCCCGCCGCCGTGCCGACGCCCGGGGCCGGCAGCAGCTCCGCGGGCCAGCTCCAGCCGTTGGTGCCGAAGACGCCCTGGCTCATGTCGTCGTCGGTCGTGACGCCGTCGACGTCGTACTGGCCGGCGAGGGACTGCAGGCAGTAGTCGCCCTGCACGACGCAGGCGGCCGGGAGGTTCGGCACGGGCGTGGGCGCGCTGGGCACGCGGTCGACCGGGAGGTCGGCCGCCCCCGAGCCCCACGCGGTGTTGGCCGTGGCGCCGACCTCGACGGTCACCGTACCGCCGTTCAGGAACAGCGACTCCGGAAGCCAGGAGCGGGTGTAGCCCGGCTTGCCGTTGACCGACACCCGCTGGACGTAGACGTTCTCGTCCGACGCCTGTGGCGCCGTGATGGTGACGGTCGGGCCGCCGGCGCGGTGGACCCAGGCGCGCTCGAAGACGGGGCTCGAGAGGAGCATGTCAGCGGTGCTGGGCGTCTGGGGGTAGATGCCGAGCGCGGCGAAGACGTACCACGCCGACATGGTGCCGAGGTCGTCGTTGCCGGGCAGGCCGGTCGGGCCGGTGCCGTAGACGAGGCGGGCCATGGCGCGGACCGTCTCCTGCGTCTTCCACGGCTGGCCGAGCGCGTTGTAGAGCCACGGGGTGTGGATGCCCGGCTCGTTGGTCGGGTCGTAGCGGAAGGCGTCGCCGCCGGTCGCCCAGGAGCCGTCGGGCCGGTGGAAGAACGTGTCCAGCCGAGCCGCTGCCCTGTCCCTGCCGCCCATCGCCGCGGCCAGGCCCGAGACGTCGTGCTGGACCATCCAGGTGTACGTCGCGCTCGTGCCCTGGGCGAAGCCGACGTCGCTCGTGGGGCTGAACGGCCAGTGCCAGCTGCCGTCGGAGCGGCGGGCCTGCTGATAGCCGCCCTCCGCGCCGGCCGACGGGTTGAAGGTGTTGCGCCACCAGCCGGCCCGGTCGATGAAGGTGGAGTACTCGGAGGCGCGGCCGAGCCGCCTGGCCCAGTCGGCCAGCCCGAAGTCGGCCGTCGCGTCCTCGAGCGTCTCCGCTGCGCCTCCCCAGCAGTGGCAGGTGTCCTGCGGCGCGTATCCCAGCCGGAGGTACTCGGCGAGGTTCGGGCGCTGCCCCTCGCACTGGCCGGGGCAGCCGGCGTCCGACAGGCCGCTCGGGTGCGGCACGGTCGCCTGCTTCACGAGCGAGTCGAACGCCCCCTGCACGTCGAAGTTGCGCACCCCGAGGGCGTACATGCCGGCGAGGGTGGGGGCCGACGGGTCCCCGGTCATGACGTGCGTCGGGCCGTTGACGTGCACCCAGCGGTCCCAGACGCCACCGTTCTGCCTGGCGAGGTTGAAGAGCGACTGGGCGAAGTCGCCGGCGATCCGCGGCTGCAGCAGCGCGAGCAGCTGGGTGTGGGCGCGGTACTGGTCCCACCCGGAGAAGTTGCCGTACTGCGCGCCCTGGCCGGGCTCGAGCGAGTGGACGCGGAAGTCGCTGCCGAGGTAGCGGCCGTCGACGTCGCTGGAGACGTTCGGCTGCAGGTAGGCGTGGTAGAGCGCGGTGTAGAGCTTCGTCAGCTCCGCGTCCGAGCCGCCGGCCACCTCCACGCTGCGCAGCACCTTGCTCCACGCGTCCCAGCCGTCAGCGGCCACGCTGGCCACCGTGTCGCGGCGCTTGATCTCCTTCGCGAGGTTCTGCTCCGCGCCGGCCAGGCTGACGTACGAGATGCCGATGCGCATCTGCACGTCCGTGTCGGTCGAGGTGTCGAAGCTGACGTAGCCGCCGGAGCCCCTGCCCTGCCGCGCGGCGCCGGTGGCGTAGCCCTCGCCGCCGCGGGCCGTGGTGCCGCCCTTGGTGAGCGTGCTGTCGACCCAGGTGCCGGTGCCGGAGAACGCCCGGTCGAACGAGGCGCTGAAGTAGAGCCGGTAGTAGCTCTTGCGGTTGTTGACCCCGCCGTTCGCGCGCCGGCCGCAGAAGGCGCCGGTGAGGACGGAGCCGGTGACCCGCTGGTTCGCGACGTCGATGTCGATCTCGGCGTCCTCGCTGCCGTTGAGCGAGTTCGACACGCGGAAGAGCAGGTTGGCCGCAGCGCCCTTCGGGAAGTCGAACTCGCCGATGCCCGCCCGGGTCGTCACGGCGAGGTCGCTGGTGACACCGGAAGCGAGCTTCACCTTGTAGCGGCCCGGCTCGGCGAGCTCGTCCGCGTGGGAGAAGTTCGACGCGTAGACCTGGTCGCGGACGTCCGCGGTCGGGGAGGAGCTGACCTCGCCGGCGAAGGGCATAATCGGGACGTCGCCGGCCGCGCCCGGGTTGCACCCGGCGCCGTTGACGTGGGTGAGGCTGAAGCCGCGTACGCGGGTGACGTTGTACTGGTAGCCGTTGGCGGCGCCGGTGCTCGTCTGGTCACCGGTCGTGCTCGTCGGGCTCCAGGAGATCATTCCGAACGGGCGGACGGCGCCGGGGTAGGTGTTGCCGTCCTTGGCCGAGCCGATGAGCGGGTCGACGTACTGCGCCAGGTCCTCGGCGCGGTCCGGGATGTCGTACGCGGCCTGGGCCGCCGGAGCGGTGAGCCCGCCGACGGCCAGCCCGGCGAGCGTGAGGGGGACGACGCCGCGCAGCGCGGCCTGTCGGAGCGGGATCACATACACCTCGTCATAGGGGCGCGAAGGGAACGCGTCCCACGCAAACAGGCCGAGGTACCGGCAGGACAACGGATCGTGACGCAAAGGCTACGAGGCGACGAAGGCTGTCCGACAACGCTGTCCGTCCAGTGGTCCGCGTCCCGCCTCCAAGCTCCGGCGAGGCCGGCGACCGGCTCGCTCAGCCCGTCACCCCCAGCACGTGCCGCAGGTACGCGCCCGGGTCGCCGAGGTAGCGCCGCCAGTGGTCGACCAGCGCCAGCTCACCCCACTCGACCTGCCGGAGCCCGTCGTCGTCGAGCTCGAGGATCGTCGCGCCGGGCAGCGCGGTGAGCAGCGGGGAGTGGGTGGCGCACAGCACCTGCGAGCGGCGCGGGTCAGGTCGTCGAGGACGCCCATCAACGCCAGGCAGGAGGAGAACGACAGAGCGGACTCCGGCTCGTCCAGCACGTAGAACCCCGGCGTGTCGAACCGCGTGCGCAGCACCTCGAGGAAACCCTCGCCGTGGCTGCGCTCGTGCAGCCCGCCGATGCCGACGGACTCGAGGTACGTGTAGAGACCGTGCATGGTCTCGGCCCGCAGGAAGAACGCCCACTGCCGACCACCGGCACCACGCACCAGGCGCAGCACCGAGCCGAGGCCGGACTCGGTGGCCCGGGTCGAGAACCGGGCGTTGCGCGACCCGCCCTCGGGGTTGAGCCCGTATGCCGCCGCGACGGCCTCGACCAGGGTCGACTTGCCCGAGCCGTTCTCCCCGACGAGGAAGGTCACCCCCGGGGCGAGGTCCAGCCCGTCGCGCAGCAGCTGCGCGACGGGCGGCAGGGTGTAGGGCCAGTCCGCGGGGTCGTAGACCGCGTCGGGAGACCGCTCGACCCGGCGCACCGGCCGCTCGTCGAACGGCGCCCGGCCGCTGCGCGCCGGCAGGCCTCAGTCCTCGTCGTCGGCGCGCGCCAGCCAGGTGGCGAGCCGCTCGATCGGCACCTCGTGCTCGGGGTTCAGGTCCACGAAGAGCCGCAGCCGCTCGGCGAGCCAGGCCAGGGTGACCTCCTCGTCACCCCTCCTGGTCTCCAGCTCCTCGATCCCCCGGTCGCTGGCGTACACGTCAGCGGTCGAACGCGGCCGCGACCAGCTCGCGCTGCTCGGCCTCGTGCGCCTTGTGCGAGCCGACCGCGGGCGAGGCAGACGCCGGGCGCGAGACGCGCCGGATCTGCCGACCCTGCAGCTGGTCCGGCAGGTTGAGCAGCACGAACGGCCAGGCCCCCTGGTTGCCCGGCTCCTCCTGCACCCAGACCAGCTCGGCGTTGGGGAACCGCGAGACCGCCTCCAGGATCTCCCGGGCCGGCAGCGGCGCGATCTGCTCCACGCGCACGATGGCGGTCCGGTCGTCCGAGCGGCGCGTGCGCTCGGCTGCCAGGTCCCAGTAGACCTTGCCGGCGCAGAGCAGCACCCGGTCCACGCGCTCGGGGTCGACCGGCCCCTCCTCGCCGATGACCGGGCGGAACGTGCCGGACGTGAACTCCTCCGGCCCGGACACCGCCTCCTTGCGGCGCAGCATCGACTTCGGCGTCGCGACGATCAGCGGGCGGCGCGGCTCGTGGTATGCCTGCCAGCGCAGCAGGTGGAAGTAGCTCGCCGGGGTGGTGGGGGCGGCGACCGTCATGTTGTCCTCGGCGCACAGCTGGAGGAAACGCTCGATGCGCGCGGAGGAGTGGTCCGGCCCCTGGCCCTCGTAGCCGTGCGGCAGCAGCAGCACGACGGAGGAGCGCTGCCCCCACTTCTGCTCGGAGGAGGAGATGAACTCGTCGACGATCGTCTGGGCGCCGTTGACGAAATCGCCGAACTGCGCCTCCCACAGCACGAGGACCTCGGGGCGCACGACGGAGTAGCCGTACTCGAAGCCCATCGCCGCGAACTCCGACAGCAGCGAGTCGTAGACGTAGAAGCGGCCCTGGTTGGTCGAGAGGTTCGCCAGCGGCGTCCACTCGTCGCCCGTGTGCCGGTCGGTCAGCACGGCGTGGCGCTGCACGAAGGTGCCGCGCCGGCTGTCCTGGCCGGCCAGCCGCACCGGGACGCGCTCGAGCAGCAGCGAGCCGAAGGCGTACAGCTCGCCCATCGCCCAGTCGATGCCGCCCTCGGTCGACATCGCCGCCCGCCGCTCGAGCAGCGAACGCAGCTTCGGGTGCACGGTGAAGCCCTCGGGCATCGCCACGTGGGCGTCGGAGATCCGCTTGATGACCTCCGGCGACACCGCGGTGGGCAGCGCGTGCGCGTGCCCGGTCTGGCGCTGCTCGTCCGGGGCCTCGAGCGCACCGGAGCCCGCCGCGCCGGTCTCGCGGGTCTCGTTGAAGACCCGTTCGAGCTGCTCCTGGAAGTCGCGCAGCGCCTGCTCCGCCTCCTCGACGGTGATGTCGCCGCGTCCGATGAGCGCCTCGGTGTAGAGCTTGCGCACCGAGCGCTTCTGCTCGATCAGGGAGTACATCAGCGGCTGCGTCATCGACGGGTCGTCGCCCTCGTTGTGGCCACGGCGGCGGTAGCACACCATGTCGATGACGACGTCCTTGCGGAACTTCTGCCGGAACTCGAACGCCAGGCGGGCGACCCGGACGCAGGCCTCGGGGTCGTCGCCGTTCACGTGGAAGATCGGCGCCTGGATCATGCGCGCCACATCGGTCGAGTAGAACGACGAGCGCGAGGACGCGGGCGAGGTCGTGAAGCCGACCTGGTTGTTGACGACCACGTGGACGGTGCCGCCGGTGCGGTAGCCGCGCAGCTGGGAGAGGTTGAGCGTCTCGGCCACGACGCCCTGGCCGGCGAAGGCCGCGTCGCCGTGGATGAGCACGGGCAGCACGGTGTAGCCGGACTCGCCGCCGCCCTTGTTCAGCCGGTCCTGCTTGGCACGCACGATGCCCTCGAGGACGGGGTCGACCGCCTCCAGGTGCGAGGGGTTGGCCGCGAGGTAGACCTTGCACTTGGCGCCGCTGTTGGCGGTGAACGTGCCCTGCGTGCCCAGGTGGTACTTCACGTCGCCGGAGCCCTGGACCGACTTGGGGTCCTGGTTGCCCTCGAACTCACGGAAGATCTGCGCGTACGACTTGCCGGCGAGGTTCGCGAGCACGTTGAGCCGGCCGCGGTGAGCCATGCCGATCGCTGCCTCGTCGAGCCCGGCGTCGGCAGCCTCGGACAGCAGCGCGTCGACGAGCGGGATCAGCGACTCCCCGCCCTCGAGGGAGAACCGCTTCTGCCCGACGAACTTGGTCTGCAGGAAGGTCTCGAACGCCTCGGCGGAGTTCAGCCGGCGCAGGATGCGCAGCTGCTCCTGGGTGTCGGTCTTGGTGTGGGGCGACTCGACCTTCGACTGGATCCAGCGCCGCTCCTCCGGGTCCTGGATGTGCATGTACTCGATGCCGACGCGGCGGCAGTACGAGTCGCGCAGCACCCCGAGGATGTCGCGCAGGGTCGCCATCGGCTTCTTGCCGAACCCGCCCGTCGCGAACTCACGGTCGAGGTCCCACAGCGTCAGGCCGTGGTTGGTGATGTCCAGGTCGGGGTGCGAGCGCTGGCGGAACTCCAGCGGGTCGGTGTCGGCCATGAGGTGGCCGCGCACCCGGTACGCGTGGATGAGCTCCTGGACGCGGGCCTGCTTGGTGACGTCGTTCTCGTGCGACCACGCGACGTCGGCGGCCCACCGGATCGGCTCGTAGGGGATCCGCAGCGCGCGGAAGATGTCGTCGTAGAACCCGTCCTCGCCCAGCAGCAGCAGGTGGACGCGACGCAGGAACTCCCCGGACTGCGCGCCCTGGATGACGCGGTGGTCGTAGGTGGAGGTGAGGGTGAGGACCTTGCTGACCGCGAGCCGGGCCAGCGTCTCCGGAGAGGCGCCCTGGTACTCGGCCGGGTAGTCCATCGCCCCGACGCCGACGATCGTGCCCTGCCCCTTCATCAGGCGCGGGACCGAGTGGACGGTGCCGATGGTGCCCGGGTTGGTCAGGCTGATCGTGGTGCCGGCGAAGTCGTCGGCGGTCAGCTTGCCGCCGCGCGCCCGCCGCACGATGTCCTCGTACGCCGCCCAGAACTGGGCGAAGTCCATCGTGTCCGCGGCCTTGATCGCCGGGACGAGGAGCTGGCGGGTGCCGTCGGGCTTGGAGATGTCGATGGCCAGGCCGAGCCCGACGTGCTCGGGGCCTATGACCGCGGGCTTGCCGTCCGCCTCGCCGTACGAGACGTTCATGTCCGGCATGCCCTGGACGGCGCGCACGACCGCGTAGCCGATCAGGTGGGTGAACGAGATCTTCCCGCCCCGGCCGCGGGCCAGGTGGTTGTTGATGACGATGCGGTTGTCGATGAGCAGCTTCGCCGGCACCGCGCGCACGCTGGTGGCGGTGGGGACCTCGAGCGAGGCCTCCATGTTCGTCACGACCCGGGCGGCCGGGCCGCGCAGCGGGGTCACCGACGAGCCGCCGGCCTTGGCCTGGGTGGCCGCCGGGCGGGGCGGCTGGTTCGGCGTGGTGGACACCTCGCGCGCCGCGGACGGCGTCGCCGAGGGGACGGGGGCCGCCGCCGGGGTCGTCGTCGTCGGGGCGTCGGCCCGGGCGCCGGGGGCGACCGGGTGCGCAGCCGTCGGGGTCGGGGCGGGGGCCGAGGGCGGGGGAGCGGTCGTGCCCTGCGGCGCCGGGCGCTGGGACGGCGCGGTGCGCTGGGCCGGCGCCGAGCTGGACGCCGAGCTGGACGACGAGCTGGACGAGGGCGCGGGCGCTGCGGGCCGGCTCGCGCCGTTCGGTCCCGTGTCCCCGTGGGTGTGCTTGAAGTCCTCGAAGAAGCCGATCCACGCCTTGTCCAGCGAGGCGGGGTCCTGGAGGTACTTCTCGTACATCTCGGCGACGAGCCACTCGTTGGGCCCGAAGCCCTCCGTGGGGTCATCCTGCGGGGACGGAGACTGCGACACGGCGGTGTTCGCCTACTTTCGAACCTCGACTGGCCTGGGCTGCCGGTAGGCCAGGCTATCTGCTTGTGTCCGATACGGGCCTCCCGCCCCCTGCGGCGCAGGCGGGGGGCGGGAGGCAGGCCCCGGACCTCAGCCCTCCGGCGCGAGCGCCCTGCGCAGCAGCTCGTCCCACACCCCGGGGTCGTCGCTGCCGTCGTCCCCGATGCCGGGGTTGAACACGGCCGACCCGTCGCTCAGGCGTACGTGCGGGCTGCCCTCGATCCGGAGCTCGCCCGTCAGCTCCCAGTCGCGCCGCACCGCGTCCCGCCCCGCGTCCAGCTGCCCCTCGAGCGCGTCCACGTCGAGCTCGGGGACCTCGCGGGCGACGGCCAGGACCTCGCCCGGGGTGCCGATCGGACGGCTCTGCGCGAACAGGGCGCGGCGCAACGCCCAGTCGAGCGCCTCGCTCGCCGGCAGCCCTCCGGCCCGCTCCTCCTTGGCGGCCTGCACCGCGGCGAGCGCGTCGAGGAAGCTGCCCGGCCAGTCCCCGTGCTCCCCGGACCAGGGGCGTGTCCCGAAGGCCGGCTCGCGGGCGAGGACCTCGACGGCCTCGTCCGCGAGCGGCGGCACGGGCCGGCCGTTGGCCAGCTCGAGCGGGAACGCCCGGTGGTCGACGCGCACGTCGAGCTCGAGGCCCAGCCGCTCGCGCGCGGCCCGCAGCCGGACGACCGCGAGCGCCGCCCAGGGGCAGGCGACGTCGCTCCAGACCTGCAGCGTCCCCGGCAGGACGGAGCCGACAGCGGTCACGCCGACGGGGTCGACTCGTCGGAGTAGCGGAGCAGGGCGCCGACCCCGTCCTCCAGCTGCAGCCGGCCCTTGGGCACGACCACGACGCCGGCGTCGGTGGCGATCGTCGCCCGCAGCAGGGCCGAGTCGGCGCGCGCCGCGAACCCGTCGTCGACGCCCATGGCCTTGAGCTCGGCCTCGTCGACCGCGATCTGGGAGGGGTCCGGCCCCACGTAGACCGTGGTGTCGTCGGCGAAGTCCGCAGTGACGAGCAACGTGTCCACCTGCGCCTTCTGCAGCGCCCCCACGATCTGCGCGCGCCCGGTGAGCGCGCCGCCGTGCCCGGCGCCCGTCTGCTCGCGGAACAGCTCGACCTGGTCCTGGCTGTCGCGGACCACCTTGGCGGCGATCGCCTGGCGCACGTCCTCCTGCACGGCCTGCTCGTCGGAGCCGGCCGCCCGGCCGCCGGAGTCGAGCGTGACGACCGCCTCCTTGCCGCGCGTGCCGAGGTGCTGCTGGAACAGCTCGTTGGCGCGGGTGTCGCCGGTCACCAGGAGCAGCGGGATCGAGCTCTCGGCGAGGATCGTGTCGATCTGCTGGGCGACGTCGCTCGCGTTCGACTCCCAGAGGTTCTCGGCCCGGTGCTCGTAGCGCCGGTACGACCAGCCGCCGGCGTGCACCTTGCTGATGTGGTGCTCGCCGCCCTTGACCTCGGTGTGCTCCTCGGACTGGCCGAGCGGGCCGACCACGTCGATGTCGGCGCCGGTGCGGTCGATGTGGACCAGGACGTACGGCAGCGTCTGGCCGAGGGCCAGGGCCAGCGGGCCGAGGTCGGGGACCGGGGCGTACGTGGCCCGCTCCTGGATGCGCCCGGGGACGGCCGAGGAGAACAGCACCTCGGTGCCGGCGCCGACGAGGACGAGGGTGTTCTCGCCCGGCACGCCGGTCGGAGCGGTCGCGACCGGCTCCAGCGCGTCGAGCAGCGCGTCGGGAGCGCCGGCCTCCGCGAGCTGCTCGCGCTGGGCGCGCCAGCGCAGCTCGACCTCGTGGGCGCCCGTCTCGGTTGAGCGTGTCGCGTCGAGGTACGCGGTCACGAACGGCCCCTTCGCGGAGTACAGGTCGCGAAGGTGGGACAGGCGGGTCATGCGCTCTCCTCCTCGGAAATGCTGCGGTTGGGCTGGCTCCCGGTCCCGGACAGCGCGTAGACGCCTTCGTGGACGGGCTGGACCCCCTCCTGCCCCTCCGGAGGGGCGGTGATGCCGAGCCCGTCGGTCAGGGTGAGGAAGGCCCGGGCGTACGGCGACTCGGCCGTCTCCTCGCGGACCCGCCCCCAGTCGACCTGCTCGCGCAGGGACCGGGCGACCGCCAGCAGCGGGGACATGTTGCAGTGGTGCGCGGACAGCGCGAGGAGCTTGCCGATCATGATGTCGCTCGCGTCCAGGACCGGCATGCGCACGGACCCGACCTCGACCTCCTCGGCGCGGGCGAGCATGGCGTCGGTGACCGGGCGCCCGTTGGCGGCGTGGATCAGGTCGACCAGGCGGTCGTCGTGGAAGACCTTGACCAGCCAGTCCTCGGGGCAGCTCTCGTGCTTGAGGCCGGCCTCCGTGAGGGCGTCGATCGCCCGCGGGACGTCCGCCTCGCGCAGGAAGAAGTCGGTGTCGTGGATGCTCGGCGGCCCGCCCCGGGCGTAGACGGCGTACCCGCCGGCCAGGGCGAAGGGGATGTGGGCCTTCTTCAGCGTGACCGCGACGACCTTCGTCGTCTCGATGAGGTCGGACTCGAGCGCGCTCATGAGGAATCGGGTACCCCGGGCTGTCCGACCGGAACCGGACGTTACCGAGCACCCCTCCCGGGTACGGCTCCGGCACGACCGAAGGGTCGACCCGACAGAGGAGGACGGCGGAGCATGACCATCGAGCGCGGCAGTGACAAGCACGGGGCACGCGCGGACGAAGCCCTGGCCGGCGAGGTGGAGGGCGCGATGCGCGCCGGCCGCTCCACGCACGCCCAGGAGTGGAAGGACCCCGAGCCCTCGGGCGAGGACCAGCCGGACGTCGACCTCAACCCGAACGGCACGCTGACCGGCGGTACCGCGGCCGGCGTCGACAGCGGGGACATCGAGGGGCGCAGCCAGCTGGCGACGTTCCTCGGCAAGGAGGTCTGGCCGGCGACGGCGGACGTGCTGCGGTCCACGGCGGAGGAGAACCAGGCGCCCGACCGGGTCCTGCAGCAGCTGGCCGGGCTGCCGGGTGGGCGCACGTACGAGAACGTCCAGCAGGTGTGGGAGGACCTCGGCGGGGGCCGCGAGGAGCGCTTCTAGCTAGCCGCGCGGCGGCTCCTCCGCCCGTAGCGACGGGCGGTGGAGCCGCACGCCGGCGAGCAGCTCGGCGCGCCGCGCGGTCAGCTGCCGCATGTCGGCCGCCCGCTGGGCAAGCTCCGCGGAGCGTCGTCGCGTGCGCTCGAGCTGTTCGCGCAGGGCGGTTGGGATCGCGGCGGCCGCCTGCTTGTGCAGCCGCTTCACCTCGTACATCCGCAGGTCAGCGCGGTTCAGCAGGCTCACGGGCGCCTCACCGGGCAGCGCGCTGACCCATCCCCACGAGGCCGAGAGGCTGATGCTCCCCGCGGAGGTCGCGACCCGCTCGCGCAGTCGGCGGGCCAGCCGGTCGGAGACGGCCTGGCCGTCGAGGCAGGTGGCGTCGGGGAGCACGATCGCGAACTCGTCCCCGCCCCAGCGGGCCACGGCGTCCTCCGGCCGCACGCTCTCGAGCAGGCGCTGGGCGCAGGCGGCCAGCACCTCGTCCCCGACGACGTGCCCGAACGTGTCGTTGACCTTCTTGAAGTCGTCCAGGTCGACGACGAGGACATCGACGGCGCCCACCGCGCCCACGGCCTCGGCGCCGGCCGCGAGCACGAGCTCGAGCCGGTCCAGCAGCTGGTCCCGGGTCAGCAGTGACGACAGCGCGTCCCGGCGGCGAGTGGTGGTGGCCTGCAGGCACAGCAACAGCCACTCCGGCCCGCCGTCCGTGACGCCGAGCGGGCGGATGCTGCGGACGACGAGCTCGGAACGGCCGTCCTCGACGGGCAGCCCACGCAGGCCGGAGCCGTCGGGCGGGCGGGCCGGTGAGGCGAAGCTCCAGTCGACGCTGCTCACCAGCTGATCGAGCATCTCCGTGCCGGACCTGCGCAGCGCCGCCCGCAGCGCGGCGTTGGGCATCACCGTGCCGTCCCGCCCGACGAGGGCCAGGCAGCTCGGCGTCAGCTCGAAGGCGTCGGAGAAGGCGGCGACGGGGATCTCGGGACAGGACGGCTCGTCACGTGTGCGCGCAGGCATTCGCCACCTCCGGTGTGAGCGCTGAGCAAGTATCTGCACACGAGGAGTTGTCTAAAAAGCCTTGCGGACGAATTCGGGGTAGTTGCCCAACGCATGCGCCGAATGGCGCGGACCCGGCGCGCACCGGGCCGCTAGCCTCCGCTGCATGGAGCCGGTGCGCTGGAAGGGCCTCTGCCTCGACGCGAACGACCCCGGCCTCGTCACCGGCTTCTGGGCCCGGGCGCTTCGCCGCACGCCCCACGTGCAGGACGACGGCGACGGCGTCCTGCGCGGGGACGCGCCGGGGCAGACGGTGTGGGTCAACCGGGTCCCCGAGCCCAAGACGGCGAAGAACCGGGCCCACCTCGACCTGGTGGCCCCGAGCCTCTCGCGCTTTCTCGAGGCCGGGGCCGGCCACGTGCAGGACGATGCGTACGCGGGCCACCGGTGGGCCGTGCTGCAGGCGCCCGAGGGGGCGGAGCTCTGCGTGTTCACCGGCGACGAGCCCAGCGCGCTCGTCGTCGACAGCAACGACCCCGTGGCCGACGCCGCCTGGTGGGCCGCGGTGCTCGGCGGCACACCGGTGCCGGCTCCGGGCGGGCTGCCGCGCTGGGTCGCGGGCATACCGGAGCTTCCCTTCGACCTGATGAAGTTCGTCGGGGTGCCCGAGCCGAAGACGGTCAAGAACCGGGTGCACTGGGACGTCACCGGCGACGTCGGGAGGCTGGTCGACCGCGGGGCGCGTGTGCTCGCCGAGCCGGACGGGGAGGCGGGCTGGCACGTGCTCGCCGACCCGGCGGGCAACGAGTTCTGCGTGTTCCCGCCCGCACTCGACTCCTGAATCAGCGATCAGGTGCGGGTTCGGACCTCGAACCGGGGCAGCATCGCCTGGACGAGCGGGCCGATGCTGAGGGCGTAGAGCACGGTGCCGACGCCGATGGTGCCGCCGAGCGCCCACCCGATGGCCAGCACCGTCAGCTCCAGCGACGTGCGCACCAGGCGGACGGAGCGGCCGGTCCGCCGGACCAGCCCCGTCATCAGGCCGTCGCGCGGCCCGGGGCCGAGCTGCGCGCCGATGTAGGCCGCACCCGCGACCCCGTTGAGCACGACCCCGGCCAGCAGGAACGTGACCCTGGCCCACATGGGCTCCGGCTGCTCGACGACTGCCAGGGTCGCGTCGACCGCGAGCCCGATGACGATCGCGTTGCTCACGGTGCCGACGCCGGGCCACTGCCGCAGCGGGATCCAGAGCAGGAGCACCACGACACCGGTGACGATGACGACGGTGCCGAACGACAGGGACGTGCGCTCGGCGACCCCCTGGTGGAAGGCGTCCCAGGGGTCGAGCCCGAGCCCGGCCTGGATCATCAGCCCCATGGACGCGCCGTAGAGGACCAGCCCGGCCTGCAGCTGCACGAGGCGACGGGTGAGCCGGCCGGCGCGCAGCTGGGCGAGCGGCGAGGGCAGGGGCGGCAGGGTCGTCGTCGGTCGGGCGTCGTCGGTCACGGTGCTCACGGGTAGCGACAGTGCCAGTGGCGGCGCGCCGCCACGAGATCCAATCCGCGGGCAGTGGACCGCTCCGCCCCCCAGGAGCCCGCGCGACGACGGTTAGCGTGGAGCGACTCTTCCTCGGCTGCGGACGGACGGCGATGGCGAACCTGGAGATGAACTGGGCCGGCAACATCGTGTTCGGCGCGGAGCGCTACGCCGCGCCCACGTCCGTGGCCGAGCTGCAGCGGCTCGTCGCCGGGGCAGGCCGGGTGAGAGCCCGCGGGTCGGCGCACTCCTTCAACCGCATCGCCGACACCGACGGCCTCCAGCTGGCCGTCGAGAGCCTTCCGAGCAGCGTCGAGGTCACCACCGACGGTAGCCGCCCGACCGCGACCGTCCGCGGGGGCGTGCGCTACGCCGAGCTGACCGGGCACCTGGAGCAGGCCGGCTTCGCGCTGCACAACCTGGGCTCGCTCCCGCACATCTCGGTGGCCGGCGCCTGCGCGACCGGCACCCACGGCTCCGGCGTGACGAACGGGGGGCTCGCGACGGCGGTCTCCGGGCTCGAGCTCGTGACGGCGTCCGGCGACCTGCTCAGGCTGGACCGCAGCGACCCGCGCTTGGCCGGCGCGGTGGTGGGCCTCGGTGCGCTCGGCGTCGTCGTCGGTGTCACGCTCGACCTCGAGCCCACGTACGAGGTGCGCCAGTTCGTCTACGAGGGGCTCACCGGCGACGTGCTGCGCGAGCGGCTCGACGAGGTGCTGGCGGCGGCGTACAGCGTGAGCCTGTTCACCGACTGGCGGGGCCGGGACGTGCGCCAGGCCTGGCTCAAGCAGCGGGTCGACGAGCCGGCGTCGGCAGTCGGTGAGCCCGACTGGATGGGCGCCGTGCTGGCCGACGGCCCGCGCAACCCGGTGCCGGAGATGTCGCCGGTCCACTGCACCGAGCAGCAGGGCGCCCCCGGCGCGTGGCACGAGCGGTTGCCGCACTTCAAGCGCGGGTTCACCCCGAGCAGCGGTGAGGAGCTGCAGAGCGAGTGGTTCGTACGCCGGCAGGACGCGCGCGCCGCGCTCGACGCGCTCGACACCATCCGGGAGCGGATCGCTGGGGTGCTGCAGATCAGCGAGATCCGCACGATCGCGGCCGACGAGCTGTGGCTGAGCCCGGCGTACCAGCGCGACTGCGTCGCCTTCCACTTCACCTGGATCAAGGACACCGCCAGCGTCACGCCGGTGGTGCGCGCCGTCGAGGAGCAGCTGGCGCCGTTCGACGCGCGGCCGCACTGGGGCAAGGTCTTCGAGATGCCGGGAAGGACGGTCAGCTCGCTCTACGAGCGGATGCCCGACTTCGCGCGGCTGTCGGCGGAGCTCGACCCCGACGGCAAGTTCCGCAATGCCTTCCTCGAGGAGTACGTGCCGCGCGGCTGAGTCAGGTCGCGAGGTACCGCCCCGGCCGGTGGTTCATGGCCAGCACGACGTTGAGGACCACCGCGCCGGCCACGGACAGCAGCACCGTGCCCGCGGGGAGGGCGAGCGCCGACAGGGCGAGCACGGCCGTGTCGAGCCCGAGCTGCACGTAGCCCGCCCGCCAGCCCAGCCGTTCCTGCGCGAGCAGGGCGACGACGTTGAACCCGCCGAGGCTGGCGCGGTGGCGGAAGAGGATCAGCATCCCCACCCCCGCGGCCAGGTTGCCGACGAGCGTCCCGTACGCCGGGGCGAGCGATTCGAGCTCCACCGCACGCGGGTGCAGCAGCGAGAACGCCGCCAGCAGCCCGGTCGCGGTCACCGAGCGAGCCGCGAAGCCCCACCCCTTGCGCATGCCCGCCAGCAGGATGAACGGCAGGTTGGTCGCGAGGAAGACGACGGCGAAGGGCACCGGGAGCACCCGGTCCAGCAGCAGGCTGACGCCCGCGGTCCCGCCGGTCACCGCGTCCGCGCGGTCGATGAGGAACAGCCCCAGCGAGGCGAGGAACGAGCCCGTCACCAGGCCCGCCACGTTCTCCACGGCCGTGTGGCGCAGCTGTGGCTCGGCCTCGGGGGACAGGGCGACGGGGCGCTCCACGGTCTCGGTGCTCACGTCCGCAAGCCTGTCGAGGTCACGGCAGCCCGCGCAACTGACCGCTGCGGCGTTGAGCAATCCGCTCGATCCTGCTGCAATCCGGTGGCAGGATGCTCGCGTGGACAGGCTGGATGCCCGAATCCTCCTCGCGCTCGACGACGACCCGGACGCGACGTCCCTGGCGCTGGCCAAGCGGCTCGGCATCGCCCGGAACACGCTGCAGGCCAGGCTGCAGCGGCTGCGCACCAGCGGGGTCATCCGGGAGTTCAGCCGCCGGGTCGACCCGGCGGCCCTCGGGCGCGGGATCGTGGCGTTCGTGTCGGTCGAGCTGAGCCAGACCACCGGCCGGCGCGCCACCCTCGCCCTGCGCGCCTTTCCCGAGGTGGTCGAGATCCACTCGACGACCGGGCAGGCCGACCTGCTGCTGAAGGTCGTCGCGCGGGACCCCGCCGACCTGCACCGGCTCACCGGCGAGTTCCTCACCGTTCCCGAGGTGGTGCGTACGAGCACGACCATCTCGCTGCAGGAGGAGATGCCGTTGCGGCTGCGGGCGCTGATCGAGGAGGAGGCCGGGTCGGGTTAGGGGAGGGTCCTGCTTCACCGGTCGAGGCCGATCTCCTTGCCGGAGGGGTCGGCACGGGCTCGGCGAGGTGGGTGGCAGGTTCTCGACGGGGCCCGTTGATGTCCGCACGTTGGTGCGGCCGAGCGGCACGACTCGTCGCGGGGCGCTCGTCGTCAGGACGAGGACGTGGGGTTGCCGTGGCTGGACGGCGGCGAGGGATGAACAGCAGGGGCCCGAGCGCCAGATCGATGGGAAGCTCTCGCCCCTGGATCCCATCGCCCAAGACGGAGCGCACAGGTTGCCCAACGGACAGCCAGCGCTCGACGTACGGATTGGCCCGCCTCGCGGTCCGGTGATCGCTCCCGCACCGCTCCGACATAGCCGCCGCGAACCCGCAGCAGATCCTGCTGCGGTCCTGAAATGGGTGCCCCCGGCAGGATTCGAACCTGCGCACACGGCTCCGGAGGCCGATGCTCTATCCCCTGAGCTACGGGGGCTCGGGTTCGTAGACGGTACCAGGTGAGGTGGGCGCCACCTTGGGGCGACCCGTGCTTCTAGATCGCCGCGCGGGGCCGGGAGGCCGCCGCTAGCCTTGCCCGGTGGCGCGCGTCCTCGTCGTCGACGACACCGACAACATCCGAGAGCTCATCGTCATGAACCTCACGCTCGAGGGGTTCGAGGTCGTCACCGCGGTCGACGGGATGGACGCCCTGGAGAAGGTGGTGGACGCCGACCCCGACGTGATCACCCTCGACGTCGTCATGCCTCGGCTGGACGGCTTCAAGACCGTCGAGCGGCTGCGCGCCGACCCGCGTACCCGGAACATCCCCATCGCCATGGTGAGCGCGTCCGCCCAGGCCGACGACGTCCGGCGCGGCGAGGCGACCGGCGTGGACGCGTACGTCACGAAGCCCTTCGACCCCGACGAGCTGGTCAGGGTCGTGCGATCGCTGGTCGACGCCGGGCCCAGGGCGCTGGAGGAGTAGCTCCGCGCGGTGCTTCCGCTGCCGCGACGCGCCCCCGCGCGATGTGTCGGGAAGCCCGTCCGGCTGCGCCGAGCGGGCGATAGCGTGCGGAACGCGGAGCGGGCCGAGTCGCGGGGGCTGAGATGGGCGTCGACGGACAGCGGGCAGCGGGCTTGCCCGCGGCCGGTGGTGGGCCACCACGACGCCGGGGTCCCGTGGCGGCCGGCCGCTGCTGCGAGCGTTCGCCCCTGGGCCGCGGGTGAGCGCGGGGGAGCGGCGAGGGCCGTACGGCGACCACAGCCGGCCACGGGCACGCCCGCAACCGCAGCACATGGCCGCGCCCGACCGCGCCGCCCGCCCCGTCAGCCGCCGCACGCGCGCCGCTCTGACCGGCGTCGGGGTCGTGGTCCTCCTGGCCGCGGTCGGCCTCGTGCTGTCGTTGGCGTGGGACCGCGGGCCGAGCCCGGACGCCGTGGCGGCTGCCGGTGCGCCGGGCGCCGCGGCGGTCCAGCCGACGCCGAGCCGGGCCGCGGCGGCCGCGACGTCACCGGCCGCCTCTGCCTCTGCCTCACCGACCCCGGGGAGCGCGCGGCCCGGCAGGGCTCCTGCGCCGGCAGCGGCCACCCCGGCAGCGACCACGCCGGCCACCCCCGCCCCGACCGCGTCGTCCCAGCCCGCCCCGCCGAGGACGGCGCCGAGCCCGGCGTCCTCCCTACCCGGCCTCGCCGTGCGCACGCCCTTCTGGACCGTGATCGTCAAGAGCTGGCGGCCGGCACAGGACGGCCCGGACCGTTTGCGCGACGTCCGCCGGGTGCGGGGGCTGACCCCGATGGTGCTCTGGTCCTCGGAGTTCTCGTCCCTGCGGCCCGGGTGGTGGGCCGTGGCGCTCGGGCGGTACGACGACCGCGCGGGTGCCGAGAAGCTCCTGCGTCGCCTCGACCCGCGTCTGTCCGGCTCGGCCTACTCCCGCTGCATCGGGACGTCGGCCCAGTGCCCGCGGTCCCCGGGTGCGGGGGCGACATTCATGCACAACTCGCTCGCCGGTCGGCTGCAGCACGCCTGACGGTCGAGGAGGCCGGGGCCCATCCCGGTACCCTCGACGGGTGACTCCCACCGATCTCGCCGACGCCGTCCTCCGCGCCGTACGCGAGGCGGTCGACGCTGGTGAGCTGGCGGTGACGCCTCCGTCCGCGGTGACGGTCGAGCGGCCCAAGCAGAAGGAGCACGGCGACTACGCGACCAACGTCGCGCTCCAGCTCGCCAAGCCCGCGGGCAGGCCCCCGCGCCAGGTCGCGGAGCTGATCGCCGGCCGGCTGCGCGCCGTGGCGGGCATCTCGGCGGTCGAGATCGCCGGGCCCGGCTTCCTCAACGTCCGGCTCGAAGCCGCGGCCGCAGGCGTCGCCGCCCGCCGCATCGTCGAGGCGGGGGAGGCGTACGGGCGCAACGACTCGCTCGCCGGCCAGCGCATCGACCTCGAGTTCGTCTCGGCCAACCCGACCGGCCCGCTCCACCTCGGCCACGTGCGGTGGGCCGCCGTGGGCGACTGCCTGGGCCGGCTGCTCGACGCGTCGGGCGCGAAGGTGACGCGCGAGTTCTACGTCAACGACGCCGGGGCCCAGATGGACAAGTTCGGCGCATCGATCCGCGCCCGCGCGCTGGGCGAGGAGCCGCCGGAGGGCGGGTACCTCGGGGCGTACGTCAACGACCTCGCCCGCGAGGTGCTCGCGGCGCGCCCGGACATCCTCGAGCTGCCGGAGGACGAGCAGTCCGTCGCGTTCCGCGAGGAGGGCTACAGGGCCCAGCTCGCCGAGCAGCAGCGCACGCTCGAGTCGTTCCGCACCCACTTCGACGTGTGGTTCTCCGAGCGCACGCTGCACGCCGGCGGCGGCATCGAGAAGGCGCTCGCCACGCTGCGCGAGCAGGGCCACGTCTACGACTCCGAGGGCGCGGTCTTCCTGCGCACCAGCGACTTCGGCGACGACAAGGACCGGGTGCTGGTCAAGAGCGACGGCAGCCTCACCTACTTCGCCGCCGACTGCGCCTACTACCTGGACAAGCGGGGGCGCGGCTTCGACCGGCTCGTCTACATGCTCGGGGCCGACCACCACGGCTACGTCAACCGGCTGCGGGCCATCGCGGCGTGCGCGGGCGACGACCCCGACCAGACGGTCGAGGTGCTCATCGGGCAGTTCGTCAAGGTCGTGCAGGGCGGTGAGGAGCTCAAGCTCTCCAAGCGCGCCGGCAACGTCGTCACGCTGGAGGACGTCGTCGACCTCGCGGGCGTCGACGCCGTCCGCTACGCCCTCGCCCGGTCCTCCACCGACTCCACCCTGGTGCTCGACATCGACCTGCTCACCAAGCAGGCCAACGAGAACCCGGTGTTCTACGTGCAGTACGCCCACGCCCGCATCAGCGGGGTGCTGCGCAACGCGCGCGACCTCGGGATCGAGCGGGGGGACGCCGAGAGCTTCGACCCGTCACTGCTGTCGCACGAGCGGGAGGCCGACCTGCTCGGCGCCCTCGGCGAGTTCCCGCGCGTGGTCGCGACGTCCGCCGAGCTGCGCGAGGCGCACCGGGTCGCGCGCTACCTCGAGGCGCTCGCCGGGACGTACCACCGCTTCTACGACGCCTGCCGGGTGCTGCCCATGGGGGACGAGGAGCCGACCGACCTCAACCGTGCCCGGCTCTGGCTCTGCGAGGCGACGCGCGTCGTCCTCGCCAACGGGCTGGCCCTGCTCGGCGTCGCCGCCCCGGAGCGGATGTAGCCGATGCGCGCCCACGAGGCCGGCGCCCTGCACGGGCAGGCCGGCGACCACGGCCCGGCCTGGCTCCAGCGCCCGGAGGACGTCAACGCGCTGGTCCCGGTCCTCTGGGCCGACAACGTCTCGCGCGCGGAGGACGGCGCGCTGCGCGTCGCGGGCGCCGACGTCCGCGCGCTGGCACAGGAGTTCGGCACCCCCGCGTACATCCTCGACGAAGAGGACTTCAGGAATCGTGCACGGGCGTTCCGGGACGCGTTCGCGCCCGCGACCGTCTACTACGCCGCCAAGGCCTTCTTCTCCGTCACGGTCGCGCGGTGGCTCCTCGAGGAGGGGCTCAACGTCGACGTGAGCACGGGGGGCGAGCTCGCCGTCGCCCTGGCCGCGGGCGTGCCCGGGGATCGGCTCGTCTTCCACGGCAACAACCGCTCGGTGGGCGAGCTGGGCCGGGCGATGGACGCCGGTATCGCGCGCATCGTGGTCGACTCCTACGACGAGATCGAGCGCGTGGCGCGGGTCGCGGCCGAGCGCGGCATCCGCCAGCGGGTGATCGTCCGCGTGACCGTCGGGGTCGAGGCCCACACCCACGAGTTCATCGCGACGGCCCACGAGGACCAGAAGTTCGGCCTGTCCCTCGCGAGCGGCGCTGCCCACGAGGCCGTACGCCGCATCCTCGCCGCGCCGTCCCTGGAGCTGGTCGGCCTGCACAGCCACATCGGCTCGCAGATCTTCGACACGGCGGGCTTCGAGATCGCCGCGCGCCGCATGCTCGGCCTGCTGCACAGCCTCCGCCAGGAGCACGGGATCGAGCTGCCCGAGGTGGACCTGGGCGGCGGGTTCGGCATCGCCTACACCACCCAGGACGACCCGCAGCCGCCCGCGGTGCTCGCGAAGAGCATGCGCGCGATCGTCGAGCGCGAGTGCGCCGCCCTGGGCATGGACGTGCCGCACCTGTCGATCGAGCCCGGGCGCGCCATCGCCGGGCCGACCACCTTCACGCTCTACGAGGTCGGCACGGTCAAGGACGTCGCGCTCGACGGCGGCCGCCGGCGCGCCTACGTCGCCGTCGACGGCGGCATGAGCGACAACATCCGCACGGCGCTGTACGACGCGAGCTACTCGGCGACCCTGGCCTCCCGCAGCTCCGACGCCGGGCCGGTCCTCTCGCGGGTCGTCGGCAAGCACTGCGAGAGCGGCGACGTCGTCGTCAAGGACGAGTACCTCCCGGCGGACGTGCGCCCCGGCGACCTGATCGCCGTCCCGGGGACGGGCGCCTACTGCCGCTCGATGGCGAGCAACTACAACCACGTCCCGCGTCCGCCCGTGGTGGCCGTGCGCGACGGCGCCGCGCGGGTGCTGATCCGCCGCGAGACCGAGCAGGACCTGCTGCGCTTCGACACGGGGCTGCCCTCCGGGGGCGCCGGCACGGAAGAAGGGGCCTGACGTGGAATCGCCGTTGCGTGTCGCTCTGCTGGGATGCGGCGTCGTCGGGAGCGAGGTCGCGCGCCTGCTCGTCCAGAGCGCCGACGACCTGGCCGCCCGCGTCGGCCGCCCGATCGAGCTCGCCGGGATCGCCGTACGCCGCAAGCGCGAGCGCCCCGGCCTCCCCGTCGACCCGGAGCTGTTCACCACCGACGCCATGGGCCTGGTGACGCGCGACGACGTGGACATCGTCGTCGAGGTGATCGGCGGGATCGAGCCCGCACGGTCGCTCATCCTCGCGGCGATGAAGAACGGCGCGTCGGTCGTCAGCGCCAACAAGGCGCTGCTCGCCGAGGACGGCTCGACCCTCTTCGCGGCGGCCGAGGAGCACGGCGTGGACCTCTACTACGAGGCCGCCGTCGCCGGTGCCATCCCGATCCTGCGCCCACTGCGCGAGTCGCTCGTCGGCGATCACGTGCAGCGCGTCTTGGGAATCGTGAATGGCACGACCAACTTCATCCTTTCGAGCATGGACGAGTCCGGGGCCGGCTTCGCCGAGGCGCTCGACGAGGCGACTGCGCTCGGGTACGCCGAGGCCGACCCCACGGCGGACGTCGAGGGCTTCGACGCCGCGGCCAAGGCGGCGATCCTCGCCTCGCTCGCGTTCCACACCCGGGTCCCGCTCGGCGCGGTGCACCGCGAGGGCATCACCGAGGTGACCGCAGCGGACGTGGCCAGCGCGAAGGCGATGGGGCACGTGGTCAAGCTGCTCGCCATCGCCGAGCTCGTGGACGGGGCGGTCGCCGTCCGCGTCCACCCGGCCATGATCCCGCGCGAGCACCCGCTTGCCGGTGTGCGCGACGCGTTCAACGCCGTCTTCGTCCAGTCCGAGGCGGCCGGGGAGCTCATGTTCTACGGCCGCGGCGCCGGCGGTGCGCCGACGGCGAGCGCGGTGCTCGGCGACCTGGTCGCGGTGGCCCGCCACCGCACGGGCGACGCGCTCGGCCCGGGGGAGTCGGCGTATGCGGCCCTGCCGGTGCGCCCGATGGGCGAGACGCTCACCCGCTACCACGTGAGCCTCGACGTCGACGACCGACCGGGTGTGCTCGCCGCCGTGGCGACGGCTTTCGCCCGCCACGGCGTCTCGATCCAGACCGTGCGGCAGGAGGGGCACGCGGACGACGCGGTGCTCGTCCTCGTGACGCACACCGCGCGCGACGCCGACCTCGCAGCCACCGTCGAGGAGCTGCGCGCGCTCGAGATCGTCCGTGACGTCACGAGCGTCATGCGGGTCGAAGGGGCCTGACCCGGCGTCTCACCTGCCGGTCAACCTCGTCAGAAGCGGGGGCCCGGCGGCTCCCGTCCCCTACGCTTGTCCGCATCCCCACGCATCTGGAGGCCCGCGTGAGCGCGCGCACCGCCCCGTGGCGGGGTGTCGTGGAGGAGTTCCGCGACCGCCTGCCCGTCACCGCCGACACCCCGGTCGTCACCCTCCTCGAGGGCAACACGCCGCTCGTCCCCGCCGGTGAGCTGTCCGCCCGCACCGGGTGCGACGTCCACCTCAAGGTCGAGGGCGCGAACCCGACCGGGTCGTTCAAGGACCGCGGCATGACCGTGGCGATGAGCGTGGCGATCGGGGAGGGCGCCAAGGCGGTCATCTGCGCCTCCACGGGCAACACCAGCGCGTCGGCCGCCGCGTACGCCGCCCGGGCCGGCGTCCGCAGCGCCGTCCTGGTGCCGCAGGGCAAGATCGCGACCGGCAAGCTCGCGCAGGCCGTGATCCACGGGGCGACGATCCTGCAGGTCACCGACGGCGGGTTCGACGAGTGCCTCGTCCTCGCCCGCGACCTGTCCGAGCGCTTTCCCGTCGCGCTGGTCAACTCGGTGAACCCCGTCCGCCTGCAGGGGCAGAAGACGGCGGCGTTCGAGGTCGTCGGCGCGCTCGGCGACGCCCCCGACATCCACTGCCTGCCGGTCGGCAACGCCGGCAACGTCTCCGCGTACTGGATCGGCTACACGGAGGAGCAGGCGGCCGGCAACGCGACGCAGCGCCCGCGCATGTGGGGCTTCCAGGCCGCCGGCGCCGCACCGCTGGTGTCGGGCCAGCCGGTGCCGAACCCGGAGACCATCGCCACCGCCATCCGCATCGGCAACCCGGCCTCCTGGGCGCTCGCCGTCGCCGCGCGCGACGAGTCCGGTGGCGTCGTCGAGGCGGTCACCGACCAGCAGATCCTCGCGGCCCAGCGCCTGCTGGCCGACCGCGAAGGGGTCTTCGTCGAGCCGGCCTCGGCCGCCGGCGTCGCCGGCCTGCTCGCCCGGGCCGAGCGCGGCGAGGTCGACCCGGGCCAGCGCATCGTCTGCACGGTCACCGGCCACGGCCTCAAGGACCCGCAGTGGGCGATGCCCGAGGGCGTCGCGCCGGTCGCCGTGCCGGTCGACGCGTCCGCGGCCGCGGCCGCGCTCGGGCTGGCCTGACCCGGGTGGGGGAGACCCCGGCCGAGGCGTCCCTCGTCCGCGGCGCCGTCGCGCTGCAGGTGCCGGCCACCAGCGCGAACCTGGGTCCCGGCTTCGACGCGTTCGGCCTCGCCGTCGGCCTCCACGACGAGGTCACCGTGCAGGCGCTCGAGACGGGCGTCCAGGTGCAGGTCGAGGGGGAGGGCGCCGTCGACGTGCCCCGTGACGAGCGGCACCTCATCGTCCGGGCCATGGCGGAGACGTTCGACGCCATGGGCGTCCGCATGCCCGGCGTCGCGCTCACCTGCGTCAACCGCATCCCGCACGGGCGAGGCCTCGGCTCGTCGTCGGCGGCGATCGTCGCGGGAGTGCTGGCGGCGCGCGCGCTCGTCACCGACGGCAGCGACCGGCTTCCCGACGCGGCGGCGCTGGAGGTCGCCGCCCGGCTCGAGGGGCACCCCGACAACGTCGCCCCCTGCCTGCTCGGCGGCTTCACGGTGGCCTGGCAGGAGCACGGCCGCAGCCGAGCCGTCCGGCTCGAGCCCGTCGAGGGCCTCGCCGCCGTCGCGTACGTCCCCAGCGAGCCGGTCGCGACGGAGTACGCGCGCTCGCTGCTCCCCGCTGCGGTGCCGCACCCGGACGCCGCCCGCAACGCCGGCCGCGCCGCGCTGCTCGTGCACGCCCTCACCGCGGACCCGGGGCTGCTGCTGACCGCGACCGAGGACCGGCTCCACCAGGGCTACCGGGAGCCGGCGATGCCGCGCTCGGCCGCGCTGGTCGCCCGGCTGCGGTCCGCGGGCGTCCCGGCCGTGATCTCCGGTGCAGGCCCGACCGTCCTCGCGCTCGTGCCCCCCTCCGCCGCCGCCGCCCTGGCTGCCGAGGGCGAGCCCGGCTTCCGTGCGCTGGTGCTGCCGCTCGAGCGGCAGGGTGCCCGCGTGCGCCACGACGGACGCTGAGCGCCGCGAGCACCGACCGGTAGTCGGCGCGACACGGTATCCTCGTGTCACGGCAGATGACGCGGCTCCTCCGCGTTATAGTCGTTGTGCACCGATCGACCTTCGGGCTCCCGGTGTATTCGACCGTCTCGACGGCTTCCGCCCTGGTGTGACGCTCGCGACACACTGGTCTCAAGTGTGCTGTTGGCCCGTGCCGCCCCCCGGGCTGTCGCTCGCTTCTCGTCCGCGGAAGCCGCGAGCCCTTCGACCCGTCGTCGCTGTCCGGCGACGGTTTCACCCCCACATCAGCCCGCCGATCCCGGCGGGAATGCCCCGCAAACCCCGGGGCCGCTGACCGGGACCCTCCCCGCCAGGGGCAGGGACGCCATTCCCGGCCGAGCTCGTCAAGGGAAGGACCCTTCGTGAGCGACACAGTCGATCTCCTCACAGCGCCCGATGGTGAGCGCGCCGAGGAGCCCCGCGGAGCACAGGCCCCGGCCGGCTCCGCACCCGCATCCGACGCCGACGTCCCCGCGCAGCCCGCCGCTCGCGGCCGTCGCCGCGCCCCCGGGCTCGCCGGGATGGTGCTTCCCGAGCTCCAGTCGCTGGCGGCCGAGCTCGGCATCGGTGGGACCGCCCGGATGCGCAAGCCGCAGCTGATCGAGGCCATCCGTGAGCGGCAGGCCTCGGGCGCGAACGGCGCCCAGGCCCCGGCCGCCGCGGACGCCGGCTCGGCGACCGGTGAGGCAGCCGCCTCGACCGAGACGGCCGCGCCCACCCGCGGGACCCGTGCCCGGCGTGCTCGCGGCGACCGTGCCGCCGAGCAGCCTGCTCTGGACCTGTCGAACGGCACGACCGACAGCGTGCCCGCCGTCGAGACGCCGTCCGCGCCCGCTGACGGCGACGAGGGCGGCACGGCGCAGACCGCCCGAGCCGCCGACGTCGAGGCGGCGCCGGCGCAGGAGCCGCAGCAGGCCGCCCCGCGCGCCGACCGTGGTGAGCGTTCGGACCGCGGTGAGCGCGGTGACCGTTCCGACCGCGGTGACCGTTCCGACCGCGGTGAGCGCGGCGACCGCCAGGAGCGCGGTGACCGCCAGGAGCGCGGTGACCGTTCCGACCGCGGTGAGCGCGGTGACCGCCAGGAGCGCGGTGACCGTGCCGACCGCGGTGAGCGCGGTGACCGTTCCGACCGCGGTGAGCGCGGTGAGCGCGGTGACCGCCAGGAGCGCGGTGACCGCCAGGAGCGCGGTGAGCGAGCCGACCGCGGTGAGCGAGCCGACCGCGGTGACCGCGCCGACCGTTCCGACCGGCAGGACCGTGGCGACCGGCAGGACCGTGGCGACCGGCAGGACCGCCAGCCGCGCGGGGACCGGAACGACCGCGGCCCGGCCGTGGACGACGACGACGACGACCTCGACGGTGGGCGCGGGCGTCGCCGGCGCGGCCGGTACCGCGACCGCGGTGGGCGGCGGCGCGGCCGCGACGGCCAGCTGCTCGACAGCCCCGAGCCCGAGGTCGGCGAGGACGACGTCCTCGTCCCCGTGGCCGGCGTCGTCGACATCCTCGACAACTACGCCTTCCTGCGTACCAGCGGCTACCTGCCGGGCCCGAACGACGTCTACGTCTCGCTCGCCCAGGTGCGCCGGCACGGCCTGCGCAAGGGCGACGCCGTCACCGGCGCCGTCCGCCAGCAGCGCGACGGCGAGGCCCGCCGCGAGAAGTTCAACGCTCTGGTCCGGCTCGACACCGTCAACGGTGGCGACCCGGAGAAGGCGCGGGCCCGTGTCGAGTTCAACAAGCTGACGCCGCTCTACCCGCAGGAGAGGCTGCGCCTCGAGACCGACCCGAGCGTCTTCACGACCCGGATCATCGACCTCGTCGCGCCCATCGGGAAGGGCCAGCGCGGGCTCATCGTCTCCCCGCCGAAGGCCGGCAAGACGATGGTGCTGCAGTCGATCGCGAACGCGATCGCGGTGAACAACCCCGAGGTCCACCTCATGGTCGTGCTCGTCGACGAGCGCCCCGAAGAGGTCACGGACATGCAGCGCTCGGTCAAGGGCGAGGTCATCGCCTCGACGTTCGACCGGCCGGCCGACGACCACACCACGGTGGCGGAACTGGCGATCGAGCGGGCGAAGCGCCTGGTCGAGATGGGCCACGACGTCGTCGTCCTGCTCGACTCGATCACCCGCCTCGGGCGGGCGTACAACCTCGCGGCTCCCGCCAGCGGCCGGATCCTGTCCGGTGGTGTCGACTCCGCGGCGCTCTACCCGCCGAAGCGGTTCTTCGGCGCGGCGCGCAACATCGAGAACGGCGGCTCGCTGACGATTCTCGCCACGGCGCTCGTGGAGACCGGGTCCCGCATGGACGAGGTCATCTTCGAGGAGTTCAAGGGCACCGGGAACATGGAGCTCAAGCTCGACCGCAAGCTCGCGGACAAGCGGCTCTTCCCCGCCGTCGACGTCGACGCCTCCGGCACCCGCCGTGAGGAGATCCTCATGGGCCGCGACGAGCTGCAGATCGTCTGGAAGCTGCGCCGGGTCCTGTCGGCCCTGGAGCAGCAGCAGGCCCTCGAGCTCGTCATCGGCAAGCTGCGCGAGACCAAGAGCAACGCAGAGTTCCTCCTGCAGATCCAGAAGACGACGCCGGGCGCCGACCACGACTGACGCGCCACTGCGGCACCGGACGGCCGGGTCCCCCATGACGGGGGACCCGGCCGTTCCGCGTGCGGTGCGGGTTGGTGCGGGTTGGTGCGGGTCGGCGCTGGTCGGCGCTCGGGGGACGTCGCGCGCGGGAGCGCGCCTGCGTGGGTGACGGGAGCGGATGCGTCGGCGGGCAAAAAGTGATATCACTTTGCTATCGAAGCCGTACGACCGCAGAGGGGTAGTCGATGACCGCCACCAGTCCCGCTCCGGCCGGCCAGGGGAGCGTCCCGCCCGTCGCCGCGCCACCCAAGGACCGTCCCGTCGGGCATGCGGGCACCCGGGTCGAGATCGACGAGCACACCGCCTGGCAGGTGAGCGGGCTGTGGGCCCTGCTCGGCGCTTCCGCCTTGGCCGGGGTCGCGGCCTGGCAGGTGATCCGGATCGTCAGCCTCGAGGAGCAGACCCCGTCGAACGTCGTGCCGGCGGCGGTCCTCGCCGGTGTGTGCGGCCTGCTCGCGCTCCTCGTCCTCGGCTCGCTGACCGTGGTCGCGCCCGGCCGCACGAACGTCGTGCAGTTCTTCGGCCGCTATGTCGGGACCGCGCGGCGCACCGGGCTGGTCTGGCTGCTGCCGCTGACCACCCGGCGGGGGATGAGCGTGCGCGTGCGCAACTTCGAGACGAGCCACCTCAAGGTCAACGACGCCGACGGCAACCCGGTCGACATCGCCGCCATCGTGGTCTGGCAGGTGGCCGACACCGCCAAGGCGACGTTCGCGGTCGAGGACTACACGGCGTTCGTCGAGATCCAGGCCGAGGCCGCCCTGCGCCACGTGGCCACGACGCACCCGTACGACAGCGGTGACCCGGCCGCCACGTCGCTGCGCGGCTCGACCGACGAGGTGGCCGGCGAGCTCGCGGTCGAGGTCGCCGAGCGGGTGGCCGTCGCCGGCGTGGAGATCCTCGAGGTGCGCATCAGCCACCTCGCGTACGCCCAGGAGGTCGCGCAGGCGATGCTGCAGCGCCAGCAGGCGGGGGCGATCGTCGCCGCTCGGGAGCGGATCGTCGACGGCGCGGTCGGGATGGTCCGCATGGCGCTGGACAAGCTCGCCGACGAGGCCATCGTCGACCTCGACGACGAGCGGAAGGCCGCGATGGTGTCGAACCTGCTCGTCGTGCTCTGCGGTGACAGCCGGGCCACCCCGGTCGTGAACACGGGCACCCTCTACTCCTGACCGTGGCCGAGCAGGAGAGCGGGCCGTCCCCGGAGGGGGCCGGCCGGCAGCGGCCCAGGCCGCGCCACAGCGTGCTGCTCCGGCTCGACCCGGCCGTCCACGAGGCGCTCGTGCGCTGGGCGGGGGACGAGCTGCGCAGCGTCAACGCCCAGATCGAGCTGCTGCTGCGCCGCGCCCTCGGCGAGGCCGGCCGGCTGCCGGGAGACGTACGCCCGGTGCCGCGCCGCGGGCGCCCGCGGCGCACCGGTGACGAGAGGGCGTCCGAGCAGTGACGCTGAGCCGCGGCGGCCGCCCCGACGACGCCGCGGCCGAGCCCGGACGGCCCGGGAATCGTCACCCCGGCGGTCGTGTTGAGTCGTCTGGCACACTGTGCTGACGGTTCCGGTCCACGGCGAGGCGGCGCGAGGAGCGCGCCGGTCACACCCGCCGACCCGGCGACCCCAACCCTAGAGAGGCGGTCCGGCCATGAAGCCCGACATCCACCCCGAGTACAACGTGACCACCGTGACCTGTACGTGTGGCAACACGTTCCAGACACGCAGCACGGCGAAGAACGGCGCGATCAACGCCGACACCTGCTCGGCCTGCCACCCGTTCTACACCGGCAAGCAGCGCATCCTCGACACCGGCGGCCGCGTGGCCCGCTTCGAGCAGCGCTTCGGCAAGAGCGGCAAGGGCGCCCAGGCCCCCTCGAAGTAGCGACACCACGGCGCCGGTCAGGCGGGCAGCAGCCCGCCCGGCCGGCGCCGTTCGCATGCCCGCACCCGCCGGTGCCCCGACCGGCACTCCGGCGCCGGTGCGACGCTGTATCCAGCTGTCCCTGTTACGGAGGAGGCGCTTCCCGTGAGCGACACCGCGGCCCCGGCATCGCTGGACGCGCTCGCGTTCGAGCACGCCGAGCTGGAGAAGCGGCTGGCCGACCCTGCCGTGCACGCGGACCAGGCCGAGGCGCGCCGGCTCGGGCGGCGCTACGCCGAGCTCAGCCCCGTCGTCGAGGCGATGCGACAGCTGTCCGGCATCGAGGACGACCTCGCCACCGCCCGGGAGCTGGCCTCCGAGGACCCGGCGTTCGCCCAGGAGGCGGTCGAGCTCGAGCAGCGCCGCGTCGAGACCGAGGAGCGGCTGCGTCACCTGCTGCTCCCGCGCGACCCCGACGACGACCGCGACGTCATCCTCGAGATCAAGGCGGGGGAGGGCGGGCAGGAGTCCGCGCTCTTCGCCGGCGACCTGCTGCGGATGTACCTGCGCTACGCCGAGCGGCAGGGCTGGAAGGCCGAGCTCATCGACTCGGAGGAGAGCGACCTCGGCGGCTACAAGGACGTCAAGGTCGCGGTGAAGTCGCGCGGCCAGGTCGAGCCCGGCGCGGGCGTGTGGGCGCGGCTGAAGTACGAGGCCGGTGTCCACCGCGTCCAGCGCGTCCCCGTCACCGAGTCCCAGGGCCGCATCCACACCTCGGCCGCGGGCGTCCTCGTGCTCCCGGAGGCCGAGGACGTCGACGTGGACGTCGACATGAACGACCTGCGGATCGACGTCTACCGGTCCTCCGGCCCGGGCGGGCAGAGCGTCAACACGACCGACTCCGCGGTCCGCATCACCCACCTGCCGACCGGCGTCGTCGCCAGCTGCCAGAACGAGAAGTCCCAGCTGCAGAACAAGGAGCAGGCGCTGCGCATCCTGCGCGCCCGCCTGCTGGACAAGGCCAAGGCGGAGGCGGACGCGGCCGCGTCCGCGGAGCGCAAGAGCCAGGTGCGCACGGTCGACCGCTCCGAGCGGGTGCGCACGTACAACTTCCCGGAGAACCGGATCTCCGACCACCGGGTGGGCTACAAGGCGCACAACCTCGACGCGGTGCTCGACGGGGACCTCGACGGCGTGGTGCAGGCGCTCGTCGACGCCGACACCAACGCCAAGCTGGCCGCGGCCGGAGCATGACCCCCACCGGCAGCTCGGCCCGGGACCTGCTCCGGTGGGGCACTTCCCTGCTGGCCGACGCGGGGGTGGCCTCGGCGCGCCACGACGCCGAGGCTTTGCTCCTGCACGCGAGCGGGCTCGAGCGGGCTCGCCTGCTCACGCTGGGCGCGGGTGACAAGGTGCCCGGGGAGGCGGCGTACCGCGAGCTCGTGGCCGAGCGGTCGAGCCGCGTCCCGCTGCAGCACCTCACCGGCCGCGCCTGGTTCCGCCACCTCGAGCTCGCCGTCGGGCCGGGGGTGTTCGTGCCCCGCCCCGAGACCGAGGTCGTGGCCCAGGAGGCGGTCGACGAGGCCCTTCGGCTGGTACGCGACGGCGGCCGCCCCGTCGTGGTCGACCTCGGCACCGGCTCCGGCGCGATCGCGGCGGCCGTGGCGACCGAGGCCCCCGGCGCCCGCGTGCTCGCGGTCGAGAAGGGCCCGGACGCCCACGCGTGGGCCGCGCGCAACGTCGAGGGCACGGGCGTCGAGCTACGGCTTGGCGACCTGGCCGACGCCTTCGCCGACCTCGACGGCGAGGTGGACGTGGTGGTCAGCAACCCGCCGTACATTCCGCCGGACGCGGCCCCGATCGACCCCGAGGTCCGCGACCACGACCCGGAGCTGGCGCTCTACGGCGGCGGGGAGGACGGCCTCGACGCGCTGCGCGCCGTGGAGCGGACAGCACGCCGGCTGCTGCGGCCCGGCGGCCTGCTGGTCATCGAGCACGCCGACAGCCAGGGGGAGTCGGCGCCCGCCGTGCTGCGGGCTACGGCAGCATGGCGCGACGTGACCGACCTTCCCGACCTCACGGGCCGCCCGCGCTACGTCCGCGCCCGCCGCGCCGAGCAGCCCGGGAGCGAGCGGTGAGCCGCCGCTTCCACACCGACGACGCGGGCATGCGCAAGCGCGGGCTCGACGCCGCGTCGGCCGCCGTCAAGCGCGGGGACCTCGTCGTGCTGCCCACCGACACCGTCTACGGCGTCGGCTGCGACGCGTTCTCCTTCGACGGGGTGGCCAAGCTGCGCGAGGCCAAGGGGCGTGGGCGGGACATGCCGCTGCCGGTGCTCGTCTCCGGGCCCAAGGCGCTCGACGGCATCGCGTACGGCCTGCGCCCCGTCGCGCGCGACCTCGTCGCCGCGTTCTGGCCCGGCGCGCTCACGCTCGTCTGCACCGCCCAGCCGTCGCTGCAGTGGGACCTCGGCGACACCGGCGGCACCGTGCAGGTCCGCATGCCGCTGCACCCGGTGGCGATCGAGCTGCTGACGGCCGTCGGGCCGATGGCCGTCACGGCTGCGAACGGCCCCGGGATGCCCGCGCCGCTGACCGCCGACGACGCCCGCGAGCAGCTCGGGAACTCGGTCGCGGTCGTGCTGGACGCCGGCCGCAGCGAGCAGTCGGTCCCCTCCACCATCGTCGACGTCACCGGCGTGGTGCCGCGCGTGCTGCGCGAGGGCGCGCTCCCGGTCGAGCTCCTCCAGGAGGTCGTCCCGCACATCGGCGCGGCGGTCTGACCTCGCGTACGCGGTGGCCCGCACGGCCGGCGGTAGACTTCGGCGCGCTCCGGCCCGGGCTGGCCGGGCGGGTCCCGGACGACGACGGCATGCAGGAGCTGGGGTGCACGAGCTGACCTACCGGGTCGCCGACCGTGCCGGCACCACCCGGCTGGCGGCCCGCCTCGCGCCCGAGCTGCGCGACGGCGACGCGGTGCTGCTGCGCGGGACGCTCGGCTCGGGCAAGACCGCGCTCGTCCAGGACCTGGCGACGGCACTCGGGCACGAGGGGCCGGTGACCAGCCCGACGTTCACGCTGGCGAACTTCTACGAGAGCCCCACGGTGACCGTGCTGCACATCGACGCCTACCGTCTCGAGAGCGTCGGGGAGTTCCGCGACCTCGGCCTCGTGGACTACGCCGAGCGCAGCGTGACGGTCGTCGAGTGGGGCGACCTGGTCGCGGAGGAGTACCCGGGGCACCTGCTCGTCGAGCTGGCCCTCGTGCCCGACGCCGACGACGCCCGCGTCTTCACGCTCTCGTCGGCGGCCCCGCGCTGGGCGGCCCTGCTCGACGGGCTCGCCGACCTCGACGGCAGCACCCTGCAGGTGACGCCGTGAGCGGTCGCACCGTGCTGGCGGTCGAGACCTCCCGCTCGACCTACACCGTCACCGTCGCGCGCGCGGGAACCCTGCGGACCGACAGCACCAGCAGGTTCGACGCCGACTTCGACGGCATCTCGGGCCTCGTGCGCCGCGTTCTCGCGGCCGCCGGGTGCCCGGTGGCCGAGGTCGACGCGATCGCGGTGAACGCCGGCCCCGGCAACCTCACCTCGGTCCGCGCCGGCCTGTCCTACGTCAACGGGCTGGCGTTCGCCACGGGCATCGCGGTGCACCACGCCTCGACGCTGGAGGTGCTGGCCTTCCTCGCCGCGGACGTGGCGGCGGGCCGGCCGGTGCTGGCCGCGCACCCGGCCCGCGGCGCGCAGAGCCCGGTCAGCTACCTCGGCCTGTTCACCCCGGGCGCCGCGCCGGAGCTCTGGTTCGGGCCGGTCGAGCAGGCGGTTGAGCGCCTCGCCGGGATCACCGAGCTGGTGGTGGCGGGGGCCAACCGGCGGTTCGCGCTCGAGGGGCTGGACGGCCCCGCGCTGCACGACTCGGGCGTCGACGCGCCGACCTCTGAGGGGCTCGCCGCGATGCTGGAGCAGGGCCGGCTACGCGCGGCGGACGGGCCCGTCGCCCCGGTCACCGAGGAGTCGGCGCCCTTCGCCGGCGCCGCCTGAGCAGGCTCGATTGGAGGGCCCGTCGTGACGACGGTCATCACGCAGGACCGCATGGACGAGGCGGCCGACGTCCTGCTGGGCGGCGGGGTCGCGCTCGTCCCCACCGACACGGTCTACGGCCTCGCGGCGTCCCCGCTCACCCCCGCGGCCGTCGACCGCATCTTCGTCATGAAGGGCCGGCCGGGGAGCAAGAGCCTGCCGGTCATGGTCGGCGACCCCGGCGCGATCGCCGCGCTCGGCGTCGACATCAACGAGTCCGCCCGCCGGCTGCTCGACTCCGAGCTCGTGCCGGGCCCGCTCACGATCGCCTTCGGCTTCCGCGAGGGCGCCTTGCGGCCGGCGTGGCTCGACGGCCGCGAGGAGGTCGCCGTCCGCATCCCCGCCCACGAGCTGCTGCGTGGGCTGCTGCGGCGTACCGGCCCCCTGCTCGTCACCAGCGCCAACCGCAGCGGGGAGCCCACGGGGGAGAACCTCGAGGCCATCCTCGCCTCGCTGCTGCAGGCCCCTGACCTCGTCCTGGACGGCGGGCAGCTCTCCTCGACGCCGTCCACGCTCGTCAACTGCCGTCCCGTCCCCCCGGTCGTCGAGCGCGTCGGCGCGGCCGCACCGGAGACGGTCGAAAGGATCCTCCATGGCGCGTGAGCTGATTCTCGGCATCGAGTCCTCCTGCGACGACACCGCCGCCGCGGTCGTCGCCGAGGACGGCACGGTGCTGTCCTCCGTGATCGTCTCGCAGGCCGAGATCCACAACCGCTACGGCGGCGTCTGGCCCGAGCTCGCGAGCCGGGCGCACATCGACAAGGTCATCCCGGCGATCCGCATCGCCCTCGAGGACGCAGGGATCCGCCCGGCGGACCTGCACTCGATCGGCGTCACCCGCGGGCCGGGGCTCATCGGCTCGCTCATGGTCGGCGTCGACACCGCCCGTGGGCTGGCCGACGGCTGGGGGCTGCCCGTCCGCGGCGTCAACCACCTGCGCGGGCACCTGCGCAGCGCGGACCTCAACGAGCGCCGGGTCGAGTACCCCGCGATGATCCTGCTCGTCTCCGGCGGCCACACCTTCCTGGCCCGGATGACCTCGCCGGAGCAGATCGAGCAGATCGGGTCCACGCGCGACGACTCGGTGGGCGAGGCGTACGACAAGGTCGCGCGCATGCTGGGGCTCGGCTACCCCGGCGGCCCGGTCATCGACCGGCTGGCCAAGACCGGCACCGCGCGCTACCCGCTGCCGCGCCCGATGCTGCGCGAGGGGTTCACCTTCTCCTTCTCCGGGCTCAAGACGGCCGTCCGCATGCTCCTGGCCGCCGAGCCGGACGCCAAGCCGGAGGACGTGGCCGCGTCCTTCGTCGAGGCCTGCATGGACGTGCTGCTGGCGAAGGCGGAGGCCGCGCTCACGGCGTACCCCTCCGAGTCGCTCGTCGTCGTCGGCGGCGTCTCGGCAAGCCCGCAACTGCGCGAGCGGGCAGGGCGGATGTGCGACGGCCTCGGCGTCCGGCTGAGCCTCCCCCCGCTCAAGTGGTCCACCGACAACGCGGCAATGATCGCGCTGGCCTCGTGGGACTACGTGCACGCGGGCGCCGACGTCGACCTCGCCCCGGTCTCGACGCTGGGCATCGAGCGGTTCTGACCGCTCCACGCAGCACCGCCACCGTCGCGAGGCAGGCAGCTGCCGGCGGCGCCGTTAGGGTTGCCCCTGCTGTTGGGGGCCGTACGAGGAGGACACCATGACCGACGCGACCGCATCGCAGGCAACCAGCGGGGAGCCGTTCTACGGGCCCGACTTCGGGTCGCTGCAGCAGACCGACCCCGACATCGCGCAGGTCCTCCTCGACGAGCTCGACCGCCAGCGTGAGGGCCTGCAGCTCATCGCGAGCGAGAACTTCACCTCCCCGGCGGTGCTCGCGGCGCTGGGGTCGACCCTCTCGAACAAGTACGCCGAGGGCTACCCCGGCAAGCGCTACTACGGCGGCTGCGAGGTCGTGGACCGCGCCGAGGAGATCGGCATCGCCCGCGCGAAGGAGCTCTTCGGCGCCGAGCACGCCAACCTGCAGCCGCACTCCGGCGCACAGGCCAACTTCGCCGTCTACGCCGCGCTGCTCAAGCCCGGCGACAAGGTGCTCGCGATGTCGCTCCCGCACGGCGGCCACCTCACCCACGGCTCGAAGGTCAACTTCTCCGGCAAGTGGTTCGAGCCGGTGCCCTACACCGTCCGCAAGGACACCGAGCTCATCGACTACGACGAGGTCCGTGACCTCGCCCGCGAGCACCGCCCGCAGATGATCATCGCCGGCGCCACGGCGTACCCGCGGCTCATCGACTTCGCGAAGTTCCGCGAGATCGCCGACGAGGTCGGGGCCTGGCTCATGGTCGACGCCGCGCACTTCATCGGCCTGGTGGCCGGTGGCGCGATCCCGTCGCCGGTGCCCTACGCCGACGTCGTCAGCTTCACCACCCACAAGGTGCTGCGCGGCCCGCGCGGCGGCATGATCGTCTGCAAGCAGGAGCTCGCCCAGCGCATCGACAAGGCGGTGTTCCCGTTCGCGCAGGGCGGGCCGTTGATGCACGCCGTGGCGGCGAAGGCCGTGGCGCTCAAGGAGGCGGCGAGCCCCGCCTACCAGCAGTACTCCCGCCAGGTCATCGCCAACTCCCAGGCGCTGGCCGAGGCGCTCGCCGCAGAGGGGATGCGACCGACCTCCGGCGGCACCGACAACCACCTCGCGCTGCTCGACCTCAGCCAGACCGGTGCCACCGGCGCCGAGGCCGAGGCGCGCTGCGACGCGGCCGGCATCTCGCTGAACAAGAACGCCATCCCCTACGACCCGCGCCCCCCGATGGTCGCGTCGGGCATCCGCGTCGGCACCGCCGCGGTGACGACCCAGGGGCTGGTCGAAGGCGACATGAAGGAGATCGCGTCGCTCATCGGCCGTGCCGTGCGCGACACCGACGGCAGCGCCAGCGCGGAGATCCGCGCCGGCGTCCGCGCGCTCGTGGAGCGGCGCCCGGCCTACCCGCGGGCGTAGGCCGGCGGCGGCAGCGCCCGCGGAGTGCGCGCCTACCTGCTGACGGTCCTGGTCGCGGCCGCCGTCACGTACCTGCTCGTCCCGCCCGTCCGACGGCTGGCGGTCCGGGGCAAGGTCATGACGCCGGTCCGCGACCGGGACGTCCACGCGACCCCGATCCCGCGGATGGGCGGGGCGGCGATGCTCGCCGGGTTCGCGGCGGCCCTGCTGGTCGCCCAGCGGCTGCCGCTCACCGGAGAGGTCTTCACCAGCTCCAGCGACCCCCAGGCGCTGCTCAGCGGAGCCGTGCTGATCTGCGTGCTGGGAGCCGTCGACGACCGCTGGGGACTGGACCCGCTCACCAAGCTGGCGGGCCAGTGCCTCGCGGCCGGGGTGATGGTGATGCAGGGCGTGGAGCTGGAGTGGCTGCCGCTGCCCAACGGCACGACCTACGTGCTGCGCCCTGACGAGGCGGCGATCTACACCGTCCTCGTCGTGCTCGTCATGGTCAATGCGGTCAACTTCGTCGACGGCCTGGACGGCCTGGCGGCCGGGATCGTGCTCATCGCCGCCGGCGCGTTCTTCGTCTTCTCGTACCTGCTGTGGGTCGAGGAGGGGGTGCAGCGCGCGGGGACGTCCACCCTGACGACCGCTGCGCTCGTGGGCGTCTGCGCGGGGTTCCTCCCGCACAACTTCCACCCGGCCCGGGTGTTCATGGGGGACACCGGCTCGATGCTGCTCGGGCTGCTCCTGGCCGCCTCGGTGGTGAGCCTGACCGGGCAGGTCGAGCCCGGCGTCGTGAGCGCCAGCCAGCTCGGCCCGGCGGTGCTGCCGCTGGTCCTGCCGGTGGTGGTGATCCTCGTGCCGCTGCTCGACCTCTCGCTCGCCGTCGTGCGGCGTACCCGCGCGGGGCGCAACCCGTGGGCGCCGGACAAGCAGCACCTGCACCACCGGCTGCTCGAGATCGGCCACTCGCACCGGCGGGCCGTGACGATCATGTACGCCTGGTCGGCGCTCGTCGCCTTCGGCGTCGTCGTGCTGAGCCTGATCGACGGCCCCTGGCCGAAGGTGTCCGTCGGGGTCGTGCTCGCCCTGGCCCTCGCCGCCACGCTCGGCCTGGACCGGCGGCGCTGGGTACGCCGCGGCGGGTGAGCGCGCCCGGGTGAGCCTGGGCACATCCACGCCGCCCCTGTCCGTTTCGGGCAACTCCGCGGCTCGCGTCGCCGCAAAGACCTGTTAACGTTCCGGCATCCCCGCGCGGCCCGGACCCGGGCCGCGCGTACCTGTACGCCAGCGCAACTTCTTCCCCGTTGACGCCCTACCGACGAGCAGGACGGCCCGATGCAGACGCACGACGCGGAGCAGTTCCGCGGCGCGGCGCTGCCTGCGGGCGCGGTCACCGTCGGGGCGGCGCTGCTCGCCGGCCTGGCCGGCGGCGCGGACGGGGCGGGGAGCGCGCTGGCTGCCGGTGCAGTGGTCACGGCCTACTTCGGCCTCGGGCACCTGGTGTCCAGCCGGCTGGGGGACGTGGCGCCGAGCGCCGTCATGGCGATCGCGCTCGTGACCTACGCCGCCAAGGTGCTCGCCCTCGGGCTGCTCCTGGTGCTCGTGGGCAGCAGCTCCACGCTGGACGGCACCGTCTTCGGGGTCACGGTCTTCGCCGTGACGACCACGTGGCTGTCGGCACGGGTCCGGGTGTTCTCCCGGCTCCGGCTGTTCTCCGTGGACCCGGTCCCCTCGGTCCCCGGCGCGCGGGTGTCGGGACCGTCGTGACGTGCTGCTATCGTGCGCCGCGCCATGGCACAGGAATCACCGCAGGTCCCGGTCGGCGACGGCTGGGGGGTCCTGTCGACCTTGCTCACCGGGGTCTTCCTCTTCGGCGGCCTCGGATGGCTGGGCGACCGGCTGCTCGGGACGGCGTTCCTGCTGCCCGTCGGCATGATCGGCGGCTCTGCGCTGTCGATCGTCACGATCTACGCGCGCTACAACCGGGCACCGGGGCCACCAGACCCGCCGTGACCGCCGTGACCGCGTCCGCGTGGCACTTCTGCACCGCACCGCTCGAACCACGACCGCTCGAACCACGACCGCGAAAGGACCGCCGATGAGCCTCCTCGCCATGGCCCTCGGGCAGTCGGCCGGGAGCAACCCGTCGTCCGTGCCGCTCGCGGCGTCGTCGGGGGAGGGCTTCGAGTCCCCCGGGGTCACCGACTTCTGGCAGCCGCTGATCGGTGAGGGCGCCTGGGCGATCACCCGCGCCAGCTTCCTCATGGTGCTGAGCGTCGTGCTCCTCGCCTGGGTGATGACGGCCGTGGCGCGCAAGCTGACCGTCGTGCCGGGCAAGGCCCAGTTCGCCGCGGAGGCGGGCTACAACCTCGTCCGCAACGGCCTCGGCCGCGAGGTCATCGGCAGCCCGGACTTCCTCCGGTTCCTGCCGCTGCTGGTCACGCTGTTCTTCCTCATCATCGTGAACAACGTGTTCGCGATCGTGCCGGTGATCCAGTTCCCCACCATGAGCCGCGTCGGCTTCCCCGCCGCGCTCGCGCTCGTGGTCTTCGTGGTCTTCCACTACGTGGCGATCAAGAAGAAGGGCTTCGTGCCCTACCTGAAGTCGCTGGTCCCGCCCGGCCTGCCGGGCTGGCTCGTGCCGTTCATCTTCCTGCTCGAGCTGGTGACGTACTTCTTCACCCGCCCGGTGACGCTCGCCCTCCGTCTTTTCGGCAACATGTTCGCCGGACACCTGCTCCTGCTGCTGTTCACCCTCGGCGGCGAGTACATGCTCCTGCACAGTGACGCCCCCGTCCTGCAGGTGCTGTCCGTCGGCTCCTTCGCCGGCTCGTTCGTGATGACCGCGTTCGAGCTGTTGGTCGAGGTTCTGCAGGCCTATATCTTCACCCTGCTGACGGCCCTATACATCGCCGGCAGCCTCGCCGACGAGCACTGACCCACCCCCCCGACCGCAGCGACGCAAAGCGTCCGATCGAGAGGAACCCAGGTTCATGGAAGGCAACATCGCGATCCTCGGCTACGGCCTTTCGGCCATTGGCCCGGGCATCGGCGTCGGCCTGATCTTCGCCGCCTACATCAACGGTGTCGCCCGCCAGCCCGAGGCGCGCGGCCTGCTCCAGCCGATCGCGTTCCTCGGCTTCGCGCTCGCCGAAGCGCTCGCGATCTTCGGTCTCGCGCTCGCCTTCGTCTTCCGCTGACCGACGCCCCTACTCCGCCGGACCCCGGGAGAGACAGATGTTCCTGGCGACCACGCTGCTCGCCGCCTCCGAAGAGAGCGGCGAGGACGGCGGCTTCTGGGAGGACGCCTACCCGATCATCCCGCACCCCGCGGAGCTGATCGTCGGCCTCCTCGCCTTCGCGGTCCTCTACTGGGTCGTGGCGAAGAAGGTCGTTCCCTCCTTCGAGAAGCTCTACAAGGAGCGCTCGGAGGCGATCGAAGGCGGCATCGCCAAGGCCGAGCAGGCCCAGGCCGAGGCCCAGCAGGCCCGTGCGCAGTACAGCTCCCAGCTGGCCGAGGCCCGCGGGGAGGCGGCGCGGATCCGTGCCGAGGCGCAGTCCGAGCGCAAGGCCATCGTCGAGGCCGCCCGGGCCGAGGCCGCGGAAGCGGCGGCCCGGGAGACCGAGCGAGGCCGGGCGCAGCTGGCCGCCGAGGTGGCACAGGCGCGCGGCGAGCTCTCGCGCCAGGTGGGCGAGCTCGCCGTCGAGCTGGCGAGCCGGATCGTGGGGGAGACCCTCGCCGGCTCCGACGCCGCGACGCGGACCGTCGACCGCTTCATCGCCGACCTCGAGGAGCGGGCCGAGGGCACGACCTCGCTCGGGAAGGCCTGACGTGCTGAGCACCAGCCGGGCCGCCCTCGAGCAGCTGCGCGAGCAGCTGCAGGGGCGGCTCCCCGGGGAGGACCGCGCCACGGCGTCGCGCGAGCTGCTCGCGGTCGCCGCGCTGCTCGGCCGCGAGACGGCGCTGCGCGCCACCCTGTCCGACCCGTCGGCCGACGCCGACGCAAAGGCCGGGCTGGTCGACGCGCTGCTCGGCGGCCGGCTCGGGCCGGTCGCGCTCGACACCACACGGGCTGCCGCCCGTTCCCGGTGGTCGCGCGCTGCCGACCTGCCGGACGCGCTCGAGGCGCTGGGCGCCGAGGCCGCGTTCGCCGAGGCCGAGTCGGCCGGGACCCTCGACCGGGTCGAGGAGGAGCTGTTCCGCTTCTCCCGGCTGGTCGTCGGCGAAGCCCAGCTGCGACGCACCCTGAGCGGGGGGACGCTCCCCGTCGAGGGGCGCGTCGCCCTGGTGCGCGACCTGCTCGGGTCGCGCTCCACGCCGACCACCACGGCACTGCTCGAACACGTCGTAGGCTCGTTGCGAGGGCGACGCATCGAGGAGGCGCTCGACACGCTGGTCGAGCTCGCCGCGGCGCGGCGCTCCGAGGTCGTGGCCGAGGCGACGGTCGCCGCCCCGCTCACCGCGGAGCAGGAGGCCCGCCTCACCGCTGTCCTCGCCCGCATCTACGGGCGCGCCGTGCGCCTGCAGGTGGAGGTCGACCCGTCCGTCCTGGGCGGGGTGGTCGTACGCGTCGGCGACGAGGTCGTCGACGGGACCGTCCTGCACCGGCTGGACCAGGCCCGCCGGGCGTTCACGAGGTAGGCCTCCGGGCCTGCCGGACCTGACGTAGAAGTACCGCCGACCCCTTTCGCACCGAAGAAAACGGGAGCAACACCGATGACGGAGCTGACGATCCGGCCGGAGGAGATCCGGGACGCGATCGAGCGCACCCTTTCGGCGTACGCGCCGGAGACGACGCGCGAGGAGGTCGGCACGGTCATCGAGGCCGGCGACGGCATCGCGCGCGTCGAGGGGCTGCCCTCGGTCATGGCCAACGAGCTGCTGCAGTTCGAGGACGGCACGCTCGGCCTGGCGCTGAACCTCGACGAGCGCGAGATCGGCGTCGTGGTGCTCGGCGAGTTCGCCGGCATCGAGGCCGGCCAGCCGGTCAAGCGGACGGGCGAGATCCTGTCCGTACCGGTCGGTGACGGCTTCCTCGGCCGCGTGGTGGACCCGCTCGGCAACCCGATCGACGGCCTCGGCCCGATCGAGGCCGAGGGGCGCCGCGCGCTCGAGCTGCAGGCCCCGACGGTCGTGCAGCGCAAGGAGGTCAAGGAGCCGCTGCAGACCGGCATCAAGGCCATCGACGCGATGACCGCGATCGGCCGCGGCCAGCGTCAGCTCATCATCGGCGACCGCCAGACCGGCAAGACCGCGGTGGCGATCGACGCGATCATCAACCAGGGCGAGGCCTGGCGGGCCGGTGACCAGAAGGCCCGCGTCAAGTGCATCTACGTCGCGATCGGCCAGAAGGGCTCGACGATCTCGCAGGTGCGCAGCGCCCTCGAGGCTGCCGGCGCCCTGGAGTACACCACCATCGTCGCGGCTCCCGCGTCCGACCCGGCGGGCTTCAAGTACCTGGCGCCCTACACCGGCTCGGCCATCGGCCAGCACTGGATGTACAAGGGCGACGCGTCGCTCATCGTCTTCGACGACCTGTCCAAGCAGGCCGACGCCTACCGCGCCGTGTCGCTCCTGCTGCGTCGCCCGCCGGGCCGCGAGGCCTACCCCGGCGACGTCTTCTACCTGCACTCGCGCCTTCTCGAGCGCTGCGCCAAGCTCTCCGACGAGCTCGGCGGCGGCTCGCTGACCGGTCTGCCGATCATCGAGACCAAGGGCAACGACGTCTCGGCGTTCATCCCGACCAACGTCATCTCGATCACCGACGGCCAGTGCTTCCTCGAGACCGACCTGTTCAACCAGGGCGTCCGCCCGGCGATCAACGTCGGCATCTCGGTCTCCCGCGTCGGTGGCTCCGCGCAGACCAAGGCGATGAAGAAGATCGCCGGCCGACTGCGCGTCGACCTCGCCCAGTACCGCGAGCTCGAGGCCTTCGCCGCCTTCGGCTCGGACCTGGACGCGGCCTCCAAGGCCCAGCTGGCCCGCGGCTCCCGCATGGTCGAGCTGCTCAAGCAGCCGCAGTACTCCCCGTTCTCCATGGAGCAGCAGGTCGTCTCGATCTGGGCCGGCACCACCGGCAAGCTCGACGACGTGCCGGTGGAGGACATCCGCCGCTTCGAGAGCGAGCTGCTCGAGTTCGTGGGCCGCGAGCGCAAGGAGATCTTCGACTCGCTGACGCAGACCCGTGAGCTGTCCGACGACACCGTCAACCTGCTCGAGCGGGCGGTCGGGGACTTCAAGAAGCAGTTCACGACCTCTTCGGGCGAGCAGCTGGTCAAGGACGAGCCGGTCACCCCGTTGGGCGCGGGCGACGTCTCGCGCGAGGGCGTGAAGCGCCACGTCCGCACCGAGGAGCAGGTCCGCCAGGCCTCCGGCCCGGTCGGCCGCGGCGGCTCCGAGATCACGCCGGGCTGATCGCATGCCCGCACAGGTACGCGTCCTCCGGAGGCGGATCCGCTCCGTCCAGGCGACCAAGAAGATCACCCGCGCCATGGAGCTCATCTCCGCGTCGCGGATCGTCAAGGCGCAGGCCCGCGTGAACGAGGCCCGTCCGTACGCGGACGAGCTGACCCGCGCGCTGACGGCCGCGGCGTCCAAGGCCACGGTGGACCACCCGCTGACGACCGAGCACGCCTCGGCCAAGCGGGCGATCATGATCGTGGTGACCTCGGACCGCGGGCTGGCCGGCGCGTACTCCTCGACGGCGATCCGCGAGGGCGAGGGGCTGGCCGGGCTGCTGCGCAGCGAGGGCAAGGACGTCGTCCCGTTCCTCATCGGGCGCAAGGGAGTGTCCTTCTACCGCTTCCGCAACCGCGAGATCGGTGGCGAGTGGTCCGGGTTCTCGGACAACCCGCACTACGCGAACGCCCGTGAGGTCGCGGACGCGGCGGTCGAGCGCTTCCTCGCGCCGACCGAGGAGGGCGGGGTCGACGAGGTCCACATCGTCTTCACCGAGTTCGTCAACATGGGCACGCAGCAGGCGGTCGCCCGCCGCATCCTGCCGCTGGTCGTCGAGGAGACGACCGAGGCCCCGGACCAGCCGATGCCGCTGTACGAGTTCGAGCCCTCGGCCGAGCGGGTCCTCGACGCACTGCTGCCGAAGTACGTCGTCAGCCGTGTCTTCGACGCCCTTCTGCAGTCGGCCGCCTCCGAGCACGCCGCACGCCGGCGCGCCATGAAGGCGGCGACGGACAACGCCGAGGAACTGGTCAAGGCCTACACGCGCGAGGCCAACGCCGCGCGGCAGGCGGCGATCACCCAGGAGATCAGCGAGATCGTGGGCGGCGCCAACGCGCTCGCCGACGCGACGGCCGCCAAGTAGAGCGCAGGAAGAAGAGGACGGACACCCCCATGACAGCCACCCTCGATGCGCCGACGGGCTCTGCCACCGGCGGAGCCACCGGGCGCGTCTCCCGAGTCATCGGCCCTGTCGTCGACGTGGAGTTCTCCGCCGACACGATGCCGGACATCTACAACGCGCTGCAGGTCGACGTGACCCTGGGCGAGCTGTCCAAGACGCTCACGCTCGAGGTCGCGCAGCACATCGGCGACAACCTGGTCCGCGCCATCGCCATGCAGCCGACGGACGGGCTCGTCCGCGGTGCCGCGGTGACCGACACCGGAGGCCCGATCTCGGTGCCCGTCGGCGACGTGACCAAGGGCCACGTGTTCAACGCGCTGGGCGAGCCGCTCGACGTCCCCAAGGCGTCGCTGAACGTCACCGAGCGCTGGCCGATCCACCGTCACGCGCCCGCGTTCGACCAGCTCGAGTCCAAGACCCAGATGTTCGAGACCGGCATCAAGGTCATCGACCTGCTCACCCCGTACGTCCAGGGCGGCAAGATCGGACTGTTCGGTGGTGCGGGCGTCGGCAAGACGGTGCTCATCCAGGAGATGATCTACCGCGTCGCCAACAACCACTCGGGCGTGTCGGTGTTCGCCGGCGTCGGCGAGCGCACCCGTGAGGGCAACGACCTGATCGGTGAGATGACCGAGACCGGGGTCATCAACCAGACCGCGCTCGTCTTCGGCCAGATGGACGAGCCGCCGGGCACCCGCCTCCGCGTGGCGCTGTCGGCGCTGACGATGGCGGAGTACTTCCGCGACGTGCAGGAGCAGGACGTCCTGCTCTTCATCGACAACATCTTCCGCTTCACCCAGGCGGGCTCGGAGGTGTCGACGCTGCTCGGCCGCATGCCGAGCGCGGTGGGCTACCAGCCGACGCTGGCCGACGAGATGGGCGTGCTCCAGGAGCGCATCACCTCCACGCGCGGCCACTCGATCACCTCGCTGCAGGCGATCTACGTCCCCGCCGACGACATCACCGACCCGGCGCCGCACACGACCTTCGCGCACCTCGACGCGACGACGGTGCTCTCGCGCCCGATCTCCGAGCTGGGCATCTACCCGGCCGTGGACCCGCTGGACTCCACCAGCCGGATCCTCGACCCGCGCTACGTCGGTGACGAGCACTACAACACCGCGCAGCGCGTCAAGGAGATCCTGCAGCGTTACAAGGACCTCCAGGACATCATCGCGATCCTCGGTATCGACGAGCTGTCCGAGGAGGACCGGCTGCTCGTCAACCGGGCCCGCCGGATCCAGCGCTTCCTGTCGCAGAACACCTTCGTGGCCAAGGCGTTCACCGGCCTCGAGGGCTCGTTCGTGCCCATCTCGGAGACAATCGAGGCGTTCACCCGGATCGCCGACGGCGACTTCGACGACGTGCCGGAGCAGGCGTTCTTCCTCTGCGGTGGCCTCGAGGACCTGCAGCGCAACGCCGACCAGCTGAAGAAGGCCTGACGGCCTTCGCCCACCCGGCCCCGACGCGCCGGCTCCCGGCCCGCCCTTCCCTACGGCGGGCCGGAAGCCGGCGCTCGGTGTAGTTGCGACCACTACATCAATGCCGCCTACCCTCGGCGCGCCGCATCCCGGCCCGGGTAGGCTGCGATCCACTCCGACACCGCTGAAGGAGCTGTCGTGGCCCTGTACGTCGAGCTCGTCTCGCCCGAACGATCGATCTGGTCCGGCGAGGCGTCCCGCGTCATCACCCGCACGATCGAGGGTGACATCGGCGTCCTGCCCGGCCACGCCCCGCTGCTCGCCGTGCTGTCCAACGGGCTGGTGCGCATCGTGGCCGACAACGGCCCGGAGGTACGCGCCGTCGTCCTCGGCGGCTTCCTGAGCGTCGCGGACGACCGGGTGTCGATCCTCGCCGAGTGGTCCCAGCCCGCGGACGAGGTCGACCTGGCCACGGCCCAGTCCGAGCTGCGCGACGCCGAGCAGTCCGGCGACGCGGACGCCGCGGACCGGGCGCGGGCGCTGATCGCCGCCGCCTCGGGCGCGGCCTGAGGCGCGACGACTAGGCGTTCTGGGGAAGGGCTGGAAGGACGCGGGACGTGAGCCTTCTCCTCGTACTCGACGTCCTCGGGGCCTGTCTGCTCCTCGCCGTCCTCGGCCTGGCCGCCCTGGCCGTCCGCCGCCGGGTGATCCAACGCCGCGGCGGCACGTTCGACTGCTCGCTGCGCAACCGTTCGCGCTCCGCCCCCAAGGGATGGATGCTCGGTGTCGGCCGCTACGCCACGGACACGGTGGAGTGGTACCGCGTCTTCAGCTACTCACCGCGCCCCCGCCAGGTGGTCCAGCGCCGCGACCTCGTCGTCCTGTCCCGCCGCGCACCGGACGCCGCAGAGGCGCTCGCCCTGCTGCCGGGCGCGGTCATCGTCGAGTGCAGCTCCGGGGGAGAGGTCCTCGAGCTCGGCATGAGCCCCGACGCGCTCACCGGGTTCCTCGCCTGGCTGGAGGCGGCCCCGCCCGGCCAGCACCCCGTCGTCGCCTGACCTGCGGCGCCCCGGCTCGTCCTCACGCGCGGCCACGTGCGGCGTGCCGTCGCTCCACTGCCACGATGTGGCATGGGTGCGGACCTATCGGCACGATGCCGCATTCACGCTGACGGCGGTTGAGCGCGTGCCGCGTTCACCCCGACTGAGCGCCGCAAGCACGCTGACTACGGCCGCGCGTGCCGCCTCGCGCTGGTACAGGCCGGGCCGGTGCCGCATTCACGCCGCGCGAGGGCGACGGCACACCGTGCCCGGCCTCGTGCGACGTCCCCACGGGACCGCACGAGACCAGGAGAGCGCGCCACCCCGGGCCGCCGGCGCCGACGGCGCGCCCGGCATCGTCTCCGACGCCGTGCGCGTCCTGCTGCCAAAGGGTGCGCGAGGGGGAGCCCTGCTGCACAGACTCCGCGGCGAGCGGGGCGGCGGGCTCAGCCGCCCGGCGTCCAGAGCACGTCCCCGCGCTCGAGGTTCGCGTGGCGGGCGAGGATGAACAGCAGGTCGGACAGCCGGTTGAGGTACTGCGCCACCAGGTGTGACACGCCGTCGGCCCCCGTCCCGTGGACCTCGATCGCGGCCCACGTCGAGCGCTCGGCCCGCCGGACGACGGTGCGGGCCACGTGCAGCAGGGCGGCCCCGGAGGTGCCTCCGGGAAGGACGAAGGACCGCAGCGGCGGCAGCGGCTCGTTGTAGCGGTCGCAGGCCTCCTCGAGCGCGGAGACGTACGCCGCCCGCACCCGCAGCGGCGCGGCAGGGTCACCGTCGGCCGGCTCGGGGTCCGACAGCGGGCGGCACAGGTCCGCCCCGACGTCGAACAGGTCGTTCTGCACGGCCGTCAGCAGCTCGACGACGTCAGGGGAGAGCCCGCCGAGGGCCAGCGCCACGCCGAGGGCGCTGTTCGCCTCGTCGACGTCCGCGAACGCCGTCAGCCGCGGGTCGGTCTTCGCGACCCGCGTGCCGTCGCCGAGCGCCGTCGTGCCGGTGTCGCCGGTCCGGGTGTAGATCCGCGTCAGGTGCACCACGGACGGGAGCCTACGATGCCGGGCGTGGAACGCTTCCGGGTTGAAGGCGGCGGCCGGCTGCAGGGCGAGGTCCGCGTGACCGGGGCGAAGAACAGCGTCCTCAAGCTGATGGCGGCCGCGCTGCTCGCCGAGGGCGAGTCGACGATCGTGGACGTCCCCGCGATCCTCGACACCGAGATCATGGCCGAGCTGCTGCGCCGGCTGGGCTGTGGCGTGGTGCACGAGACGGCGGCGTCGACGGTGCGGATCGACGTGCCGGACGTGCCGGGGCACGAGGCGGACTACGACCTCGTCCGTCGCATGCGTGCCTCCATCTGCGTGCTCGGGCCGCTGCTGGCCCGCTGCGGCCAGGTGAGCGTCGCGCGGCCGGGCGGTGACAACATCGGCTCCCGCCCGCTGGACATGCACATCTCCGGCCTGGAGCGGCTCGGCGCGACGGTGGAGACCGAGCACGGCTTCATCGTGGCCAAGGCGCCCCACGGGCTGACGGGCGCGCAGGTGTGGCTCGACTTCCCCAGCGTCGGCGCCACCGAGAACATCCTCATGGCCGCCGTCCTGGCCAGAGGGACGACGGTCATCGACAACGCGGCGCGCGAGCCGGAGATCGTCGACCTCTGCCTGATGCTCGAGCAGATGGGCGCGCGGATCGGCGGCGCCGGCACGTCCACGCTGGAGATCGAGGGCGTCGACCGGCTGACGCCGACCACGCACGTGAGCGTGCCGGACCGCATCGTGGCCGGGACCTGGGCGTACGCCGCGGCGATGACGCGGGGCGACGTGCTCGTGCGCAACGGCCGGGCCGAGCACCTGGAGATTGCGCTCGACAAGCTCGTCCGCTCCGGCGCGACGGTCGAGCGGGTCGCCGCCGAGGGGGGCGGCGAGGGCGGCTTCCGCGTACGCATGGAGCAGCGCCCCAAGGCCGTCGACGTGGTGACCCTGCCGTTCCCGGGGTTCGCCACCGACCTGCTGCCGATGGTGCTGGCGCTCAACAGCGTCGCCGACGGCGCGGCGATGGTGACGGAGAACGTCTTCGAGGCGCGGTTCATGTTCGTCGACGAGCTGGCCCGCCTCGGGGCCGACGTCCGCACCGACGGCCACCACTGCGTCGTACGCGGCAAGGAGCGCCTCTCCGGCGCCCCCGTGCGCGCCCACGACATCCGCGCCGGCGCCGGGCTGATCATGGCCGGGCTGGTCGCGGACGGCGTGACGACGGTCAGCGACGCGTACCACGTCGACCGCGGCTACCCCGGGTTCACCGACCAGCTGCGCTCGCTCGGCGTCGACGTCAGCCGGGAGCCCGACCCGGACGCGATGCTCGAGGGCTGAGCCGCCCGGGCCGGCGCGTCAGTTCGACAGCCCGGCCAGCACGCGGCGGGCCGTGCGCTCGTCGGTGGCGAAGACCATGAGCCGCGGCCCGTCGGTCGTCGTGGCCAGCGTCGCCCGCAGCCCGGCGTCGTCGAGCGTGCGCCGCAGCATCTCGCCCTCGACGTAGGTCTGCGGCGCCGCGACCGCGACGAGCAGGCCGTAGTCGCCCGCGGCACCGGGGCGCGCGGGGCGGGCCACGACGGACTTGCCGCGGCCGAAGGCCCAGCGCAGCAGCAGCGCGAGGATCCCGACGACGACGAACGACATCACGGGGCCGAAGAGGAACGAGTAGCTCTGCCATGCCGGCACGCCCACATTGTCGCCCCGGTAGGCCCGGAGCGCTTACCGGAACCGCGGCCGGGCGTCGCGCGACACGCCGTGAGGCGCGGTGGGACGGATGTGGGCGCACCCGGCGTACCGTCGAATGCAACCTCACGTGCCCCCGGCGCGTCTATCAGGTGTGGGAGAGCGGCGAGGAGCGAGCATGCAGATCCGGGTCTGCACCGGCAGCGAGGTCGTGCTGGCCGGCCGCCTCGACGTCTCCACCGTCGGGGACGTGCGCACCGCGCTGCACCGGGCGCTCGACGCGGGTACGGGCCAGTTCGTGGTGGACGTGACCGAGGTCGAGGTCGCGGACGCGACGGGGCTCGGCGTGCTGGTCGGTGCCCACCGCAAGGCGGAGCGGCTCGAGCGCTCGCTCGTGCTGCGCGGCGTCCCGCCCCGCCTGCAGCGGCTGCTCCGGGCCACCCGCCTGCACCGCATCCTGCGCGTGGCCGACTACGCCCTGACCTGACCCGCCGGGCACTCCCGGCGCTCCCGCCTGGGCTGCGGGACACCCCTCGGGCAGGATGCCCCCGGGCGCGGCCGGCCGGACGGCCGCGCGGGGAGGTCGGGATGGGTGCGCACAGCGACGTTCTGCTGCTGGTGGTCGGCGTGGCCGCCGCGTACGGGCTGGCGCGACGGGTGGGAGTGCTGCCCCCGCTGCTGCTGACCGTGGTCGGCGTCGTCGCGTCGTACGTCCCGGGCGTCCCGGAGTACCACCTCGAGCCCGAGGTCGTCCTCGCGCTCTTCCTGCCGCCGCTGCTCTACGCCGCGGCGATCTCCACCTCCCTGCCGGGCTTCACGCGCAACCTGCGCCCCATCGGGCTGCTCGCGGTGGGCCTCGTCGTCTTCACCACCCTGGCCGTCGGGTTCACCCTGCACTGGGTGCTCCCGGAGATCCCGCTGGCCGCGGCGCTCGCCCTGGGCGCCGTCGTCGCCCCGCCCGACGCCGTCGCCGCCACCGCTGTCGCCCGCCGGACCGGGCTGCCGCGCCGGCTGGTCAGCCTGCTCGAGGGCGAGAGCCTGGTCAACGACGCGACCGCGCTGACGATCCTCAGCGTCGCGACGGCGGCGATCGCGGACCCGGGGACGCCCGGGCCGGTCGACGTCGCGGGCGAGTTCCTCGTCGCCAGCGTCGGCGGGACAGCGGTGGGGGTCGCGGTGGCGTACGTCGTCGCCCTGGTGCGCCGGCACGTCGACGAGCCGCTCATGAGCTCCACGCTGTCGCTGCTGACGCCGTTCGCGGCGTGGGCGCTGGCCGAGGAGATCCACTCCTCCGGGGTGCTGGCCGTCGTCGTCGCCGGGCTCATCCTCGGGCACAAGTCGCCGCGCCTGCTCTCGGCGGAGGCGCGCCTGCAGCAGCGGGCGATCTGGGAGACGATCGAGTTCCTGCTCCAGGGGGTGCTGTTCGCGCTCGTCGGGCTGCAGCTGCCGCTCCTGGTCGAGGAGCTGGACGAGGACCTGCCCACGGTCCTGACCGCCACCGCCGTGGTGGTCGCGGTCGTCGTGGTCGCACGCCCGGTCTGGGTCTTCCCGGCCACCTACCTGACCCGGCTGGTCCCCCGGATACGCCACAGCGACCCGCCGCCGACGGTGAAGTTCCCGGCGGTCATCTCCTGGGCGGGGATGCGCGGGGCGGTCTCGCTCGCCGCCGCGCTGTCGCTGAGCGAGGAGACGCCGCACCGCGAGCTTCTGGTCTTCGTGACGTTCGTCGTGATCGCCGTGACCCTCATCGGGCAGGGGTCGACGCTCCCGCTGCTGATCCGCATGCTGCGCATCGAGGGGCCGGACCCGGTGCAGGACGCGCTGCAGGAGGCGTCGGTCAAGCAGGACGCCGTCCGGGCCGCCGAGGAGGCGCTGGACCGGCTCGTCGCCGAGCACCCGTTGCCGCACGGTGTGGAGGAGCGGCTGCGCCAGGGCGCCGACCACCGGGCGATGGCGGCCTGGGAGCGGCTCGGCGTCGGCGGCGGCTCGCACGCGTCGGGGGAGACGGCTGCCGAGACGCCGTCCGAGGCGTACCGCCGGGTGCGGCACGCCATGCTCGTCGCGGAGCGGGACGTGCTGGTCAAGGCCCGGGACGAGGGGCGGATCGACCACGAGGTGATGCAGGCCGTGCTGCGCGACCTCGACCTGGAGGAGACGCTGCTCAGCGGGGTGGACGAGCGCAGGGGCGGCAGCCGGCAGGAGTCCACGGTGCTGAGGAACGCCTGCGAGCACCTGGCGAGCGCGCCGGCCGACACCTCGCCGTCCACCACCCAGGGGTGCGAGGACTGCCTGCGGGAGGGGACGGCCTGGGTGCACCTGCGGCTCTGCCTCGGCTGCGGCCACGTCGGCTGCTGCGACTCCTCGCCCCGGCGGCACGCGACGCGGCACTGGCAGGCTGACGGGCACCCGGTGATCCGCTCGTTCGAGCCCGGGGAGGACTGGCGCTGGTGCTACGCCGACGAGGTGGTCAGCTGACGCGGGCCCGCGGCTCAGAACAGCCGCGAGCTCGGGTCGTCCATCCCGCGCAGCAGGTCGTAGTCGAGCACCACGCACGAGATGCCGCGGTCGGTCGCCAGCACCCGCGCCTGCGGCTTGATCTCCTGGGCGGCGAACACCCCGCGGACGGGCGCCAGCAGCGGGTCGCGGTTGAGCAGGTCGAGGTAGCGGGTCAGCTGCTCGACCCCGTCGATCTCCCCGCGGCGTTTGATCTCCACCGCGACGGTGCCGCCGTCCGCGTCGCGGCAGAGCAGGTCGACCGGGCCGATCGCCGTCGGGTACTCGCGGCGCACCAGCCGCCAGCCGTCGCCCAGCACCTCGGGGGAGTCGGCGAGCAGTTCCTGCAGGTGGGCCTCGACGCCGTCCTTGGTGAGCCCGGGGTCGATGCCGAGCTCGTGCGAGCTGTCGTGCAGCACCTCCTCGACCGTGATCACGAGGCGCTCGCCGGCCTTGTTCTCGACCGTCCAGGTGCCGGTCCCGTCGTCCCGGACCTCCTGGCGCAGGGTGCAGGGCGGGCTCATCCAGTTGAGCGGCTTGTACGCCCGGTCGTCCGCGTGCACGGACACCGAGCCGTCGGACTTGAGCAGCAGCAGGCGCGGGGCGCTGGGCAGGTGAGCGGTCAGGCGGCCGACGTAGTCGACGCTGCAGCGGGCGATGACGAGACGCACGGGGCGCCACGGTAGCCGCCCGGCTCGCGAGGAGCGGGAAGCGGCGGCCCGGGCGGCCCCGATGGCACGGCCCGCACCTCGGGCGGCCCCGCCGGCACGGGCTGCACGAGGTCAGCCGCGCCCGGGCCGGCGCGCCCCGTCTGCGGGCTCGGCCGCAGGGGCGAGCAGCAGGCCGCCGAGCCCCAGCAGGCTCAGCAGCCGGGTCACCGAGTGGCTCGCGTCGGGCAGCTCGAGGACGCCGCCGCGGCGGGTGAGGACCGCGCGGGCGTGCAGGAGCGGGGAGACGCCGGCGGCGTCGACGAAGGACACCTGCGCCGTGTCGACCACCAGCCTCTCGACCCGCGGGGCGCGCCGGTGGCGCAGCAGCCGGTCGAGGACGCCCTGCAGCAGGCCGCTGGTCGCGAGGTCGAGCTCCCCGCGCAGCCGGACGGTCACGGTGCTGCCGGCGTCCTCGATGTCGAGGCCGAGGGTGGTGGACACATGATCGAGGATGCCTTGCTCCGGGAGCAGGCTCGGGGAGACGGCACGTTCGGAGTACAGGTCGGCAGGGAGCACGGAGAGGCAGTCGCTGGGGCTTCCCATACCCGGAGCGACGCCCCGCGCCGATGATCGGTTCCCGCCGGTGGCGCGGCTCACGCCCCGGGCGGTGTCGGCCGGACGTCGCCGGCACATCGCGGGGGACATGGCCGGGGACATG
>NZ_JAANNO010000002.1:267505-394915 GCF_011250645.1 Motilibacter aurantiacus | reverse complement strand
CCGGGGACATCGCCGGGGACATCGCCGGGGACATCGCCGGGACGTCGCCGGGACGTCGCCGGGACGTCGCCGGGGCCCCGGACAATGGTCGGCATGGGCCGCCGATTCCGCCGCAGCGACCCGGCCCCCCGACCGCTCGGGCCGGTCCCCGGTGCCGAGCGGGTCGAGGAGCTCGACGGCGAGGAGTGGTACGTCCGCAGCGTGACCGGCGCGGGGGCGGCCAAGACGTACCGCTGCCCGGGCTGCGACCACCAGGTCGTCCCCGGGGCCCCCCACCTGGTCGCCTGGCCGGTCCACGGCGGGCTGGCCGAGCGCCGGCACTGGCACTCGGCCTGCTGGCGGGCCAGGAGCCGCCGGCGCCCGTCCGGGCGTCGCCCCTGAGGGAGCGCAACTAGGCTCGACGGGTGAGCCGGCCCGACGAGAGCCCCGCCCTCGTGCTGCTGCACGCCTTCCCCCTGGGCCCGCGCATGTTCGACCACGCGCGGCTGCTGCTCGACCCACGCCTGCGCGTGCTGACGCCCGGGCTCGCCGGCCTCGGCGGGGGCCCGCTGCCCGCGGCCGAGCCGTCGCTGGACGTGCTCGCCGACGACGTGGCCCGGATGCTCGACGCCGAGGGCCTGCCCTCGGCGGTCGTCGCCGGGGTCTCGATGGGCGGCTACGTCGCCCTGGCCTTCGCCCGCCGTCACCGGCAGCGGCTGGCCGGCCTCGTCCTGGCCTCCAGCCGGGCCGCCGCCGACCCGCCGGCCGCGCGCGACCGCCGCGAGCGGGTCGCGCGCGCCGTCCTCGCCGAGGGCGGTGTCCGCGTCCTGCACGAGGAGGTCGCCCCCGGCCTGCTGGGGGAGACCTCGCACACCGTCCGCCCCGACGTGGTCGAGGACGTGCGCCGGCTGGTCGAGGAGGCGTCGCCGCCGGCCGTCGCGTGGGCCCAGCGGGCGATGGCCGCCCGGCCGGACTCCACCGACCTGCTCGCCGGGATCGACGTCCCCGCGGTCGTGCTGGCCGGGGAGGAGGACACGATCGTCCCGGTCGCCGAGGCCGCCGCAGTGGCTGCCGCGCTGCCGGCGGGGCGGCTCGTCCGGGTGCCCCGCGCGGGGCACCTGATCCCGCTGGAGGACCCGCCGGCCTTCGCGGCGGCCCTGGAGGAGCTGACCCGTTGACCGGCCGGCCCGCGAGCAGGGCCCGGCGTGGATCTGTGGGGCCTGCCCGGGAGAGGATGGGGCCATGACGCAGCCGACCTTCAACGCGTACGGCGCGGTCGACCTGTCCGCGCTGGCCAAGCGCTCGGCCGCCCCTCGACCCGCCTCCGGTGCGGGTGTCCCATCGGCCGCCGGGCCCGCCGCGGGCGGCACGGGCGGCGTGGGGGCGACCGCCCCGGCGGCGGGCAGCTACGTCGTCGACGTCACCGAGGCCGACCTCCAGTCGGTGGTGCTCGAGCAGTCGCTCACCGTCCCCGTCGTCATCGACTTCTGGGCCGACTGGTGCGGCCCGTGCAAGCAGCTGAGCCCCGTCCTCGAGCGGCTGGCCGCGGCCGGGGAGGGCCGGTGGCTGCTGGCGAAGATCGACGCGGACGCCGAGCAGGGCCTGGCCGCGGCGTTCCGCGTGCAGAGCATCCCTTCGGTCTTCGCCGTCGTGCGGGGGCAGCCGGTTCCGCTCTTCCAGGGCGCGCTGCCCGAGGCGCAGGTCCGCCAGTACCTCGACGAGCTGCTCCGGGTCGCGGCGACCGCGGGAGTCACGGGGCGCCTGCCGGCGGGTGCGGCCACCGGTGCCGAGCCGCAGGACGCAGAGGCCGCGGAGCCGCAGGGCGACCCGCGCCTGGACGAGGCGTACGACGCGGTCGAGCGCGGGGACCTGGACGCAGCGGTGGCGGCGTACTCCGCCGTGCTGGCGGACACGCCGTCCGACGAGGAGGCACGGACGGGGCTCGCCCAGGTGGAGCTGCTGCGACGGGTGCAGGGCGTGGACCCACAGGCCGTGCTCGACGCCGCTGCTGCGGCGCCGGAGGACGTCGCCGCCCAGTGCGCCGCGGCCGACGTCGAGCTGGCCACCGGGCAGGTCGAGCAGGCGCTGGCGCGGCTGGTGGACACCGTGCGGCGTACCAGCGGGGCGGACCGCAACACGGCGCGCTCGCACCTGCTCGGCCTGTTCGAGCTGCTGGGGCCCGAGGACCCGCGCGTCCCGACGGCGCGGCGGGCGCTCGCTTCCGCGCTGTACTGAGCGCCGACAATTACACACTTTCGGTGACCTTCTTCAGATTGTCGATCGCTCGACATCTGGGCCGCATACCCTGCGTCCGTACGAGCCGTGAGGAAGAGGAGGACCGACGTGACGGAGCAGGTGGCGGAGCGCCCGGAGGCTCTGGTCGACGAGCGGCCGTGGGGGCGCTTCGAGCGGCTGGCGCTGAACGAGACGGTCACCGTCAAGGTGATCACCGTGGAGCCGGGCCACCGCCTGTCGCTGCAGCGCCACACCACGCGTGACGAGTCCTGGCAGATCCTGGACGCGGGCCTCTACGTCGAGATCGACGGCCGGCGCTGGTCGCCGGCGGTGGGGGAGCAGGTCTGGATCCCCCGGGGCGTGACCCACCGGGTGGGCAACGAGGGCACCGCGTCTGCGCGCTTCCTCGAGGTGGCGTACGGCTGGTTCGACGAGGACGACATCGAGCGCATCGAGGACGACTACTCGCGGTCCTGACCCGCCGGCCTCCGCGGCGTCGCCGCTCGGGTCGCCCCCGCCGCCACCAGCGCGGTGAAGACGACCAGAGCGACGACGTAGGCGGCGTAGGGCATCGTGACGCCGCCCGAGGAGAGCGGCCACCAGAGCGCCACCGGCGCCGTGGCGAGGTCGCGGAGCAGGTGCAGCGCGACCCCGGTGGCGACCCCGCCCGCGACGAGGCGGGCCCGCCCGCGCAGGGCCGCCGTCGCCAGGGCCGCGACGGCCACCGTCGCCACCGAGTGGGTGTAGGGCCGCGGCGTTCCCGCGGTCAGGATCTGGGAGTCGAAGATCGCGTCCGGCACGTGGTCGGCGTCGATGAGCACCGCCGCCGCGAGCGCCGCGAGCGCGAAAGCCGGGGGCAGCGGCCGCCGGAGCAGCGCCGCGAGCGCTCCGAGACCGAGCGCGGCCGTGGTGAGGTGCGCCGGCTCGTCCACGAGGCCGAGCACGACGTACGACGGGGACTCCGCGTCCACGAAACGGTCGACCAGCAGGACGAGCGCGAGCCCGGCCAGCGCGGCGAGGGCGGCGAGGGCGCCGGTCAGCCGCGAACGGCTCACCGGCAGGGGACGTTCGCCAGGCCCTGCCGCGCGCCGGACACCGTGTTGTCGCACGTGACGCGGTTGTCGTTCGCCGGCGTGAACGAGAACCCGTGGCCGGCACCGTTGACCTGCGCGACGTTGTCGCGGAAGACGTTGCCGGTGCCCCAGCCGTCGAGGATCGTGTGCGTCTGGAAGCCGTCCTCAGGGCTGTCCACGCCCGTGTTGCCGGCGACGACCCACTCGTTGCCCTTGACGTCCACCCAGGAGTCCGCGCCGTCCTCCTCGATGGCGGACCCGTCGAAGGTGTTGTCGAGGAGCTTGCCGCCGGTGGTGCCCTCCTTGATGTCGACCGCCTCCGCGGTCGTCGCGGAGATCGTGTTGCCGCGCACCACGTTGCGGTCGGAGCGGTCGGGCTCGCAGTCGGAGACGTCGCACCAGTTGCTCTTGGCCGTGCCGATGTAGATGCCCTCGCCGAACTTCGGCTTGCGCAGCCCGGTGCGCCGGACGGTGTTGCCCTCGACGACGTTGTCCGTGGAGAACGCGCGCAGGTGGATGGCCTCGTCGCCGATGTCCTCGACCGTCAGGCCGGAGATGACGGTCGATGTGGCGCCGTCCGCCATCACGCCCTTCTGCCCGTTGCGCACGGTGAAGCCGGCGACGCGCCAGTGCGAGACCCCGTCGAGATGGAGCACGTAGTCGCCGTCGGGCCCCTCGCCCTCCAGCACGGCATCGGCCGGGCCGCAGAGCGCGATGGGCTGGTCCGGCGTCCCCGCGCCGGTCGCGACGAACTCCCCGACGTACGTCCCCGGCGCCAGGGCGATGCTGTCGCCCGCCTGCGCCGTCCCCAGCGCCGAGACGAGCTCGTCCGACGTCGCGACCGTGACGGTCGGGGCGGGGCACGACGGGTCACCGGCGTCGCCCGTCTGGCTCGCCTGCCGGTCAGTGGCCGGGGCGTCGCTGGGTGCCTGCTCGCCCTCGTCGGGGAGCTCGTCGAGCGACGGCACCTCGTCGACGGCGTACGGGGTGACGTCCGCGGACGGGTCCGCCGCCGCCCAGCTGTCCGGGGTCGGGGAGGGGCTGACCGAGGCCGCGGGCTGCGGGCCCACGGCGCCCAGGTCGGCCCCCACGTCGTCGCTGCCGCTGTCGGCGAGTGCGCTCGCACCGATCAGCAGGACGGCCGTGACCCCGACGCCGGCGAGGAAGGGCGGCACGGACTGCCGGGACGGGCGCTGCAGCTCCCGTCCGAAGAGGCGCAAGGTCACACGATCGCCATGTCGTCGTCGTGCGAGCTGCCCGTCCGCTTGATGCCGTTGGCCTTGCGGATGTCAATGGTGCGCGCGGTCGGCACGCGGCCGATCTCCTCGCCGTACGCGGTGGCCGCGGTGACCTGGTGCGGCAGCTGTGCGGAGTAGGGGGCGCCCATGACGCCACGGGCCCGGCGGCCGCGGGCGGCCGTGAAGATGATCAGGAACGCGATGAACAGCCAGATCAGCGTCATCGGGTGGATCCAGCTCTTGAGCTTGACCCACACGCTGCTGGTGTCGACCCAGCCGGAGGTCACGTTGTCGGTGACCTCGACCCGTCCGCTCGCCCGGTGGTCGTCGAGCGCGCTCGAGCCCTTGCCCGCGAGGAAGTTGTTGGTCACCGACGAGCCGGCCACCGCGCCCACGAAGGAGACGCCGTGGCCCTCGGCGTCCTTGACCGTGTTGCCGAGGACCTCGGCGACGGAGGCGCGGACGTAGATGCCCGTCGAGCCGCCGCTGATCGCGTTGCCGCTGACCGTCGCCTCGGTCACGCCGTCGCGGAGCGACACCGAGTGCCGTGCGTTGTCCATCAGCCGGTTCGCGGTGACGCTCACCTTGGACGCGCCCGAGCGCACGACGATGCCCATGTCGTTGCCGGTGATCTCGTTGTTGTTGACGTCGAGGTTGATGCCGCCGACGACCTCGACCCCGTTGTGGCCGTTGTTGCGCGAGTAGCTGTTGGCGACGGTGTTGGAGCCCCACGGGTTCGTCTGCGCGCCGGTGACGGAGGGGCCGTCGGCCAACGCCTCGCCGGACAGGTAGAACCCGTCACCGCGGTTGGCCTCGGCGGTGGAGTCCTGGATGTTGATGTGCTGGGCCGCGCGGGCGAGGGTGAACCCGGCGCCGCCGTTGAGCTTGGACGTCGTCCGCTCGATCGAGCCGCTGGCCACGTAGCGGTGCAGGACGAGGCCGTCGACCAGGCTGCGCTCGATGACGGTGTCGGTGATGCTCAGCGACGTCGCGCCGGACACGAAGAGGCCGAAGGCGTTGCCGGTGAACGTGCTGTCGGAGATCTCGCCGGAGACGTAGGTGTCCTCGTCGGTGGCGAACTCCGGGTCGTCCATCGTCTCCAGCGGCTTGATGCCGTTGCGGGCCAGGATGTCGTTCTGCGCCTGCTCCTGCCGGCGGGCGTCGCGGGCCGCGTTGCGCTCGGTCTTGCCGGACGGCTTGGCCGGCTCGCCGGAGTTGATGCGGGTCGGGTCGATGGCGTTGGTCCGGTCGGTGCCGGTCAGAGCCACGCCGGCGGTCGAGCCGCTCCAGAAGCCGAGGTCGGAGACCTGGGCGTGCCGGATCCGCGCCTCGCCACCGATGGCCCGGATGTAGGCGCGGCCGTCGTTCGTGACCGTGTCGGGCTTGTTGCTCTGCGGGTCCCAGCTCTGGATGACGAGCGGCTGCTGCTCGGTGCCGGCCAGGTCCAGCGTGCCGCCGATGGACACGATGCTGACGAACGTCCCGTCGGCCCCGCTGCGCAGGCGCAGCGGCCCGTCGAGGCCGCCGAGCGAGAGCGTGGACTTCGGCGGCAGGAAGAGGTTGTCCTCGAGCAGGTAGCCCCCGTCGCCCTGCTTGGTGACGACCTTGCGCGCGACGAGGTCGGCCACGGTGTAGGCCGCACGGTTGGTCTTGGGGACCAGGATCACCGTGTTGCCGTTGGGCTCGTCCCGGTAGGCCTGGCCCTGGCGGTAGACGTCCTGCTTCTGCCAGCGGAAGAGCGAGACGTTGCGCCGCACCGCCAGGATGCGCTCCTCCTCGGCCTGGACCAGCGCCGCCTCGTGGTCGGCGTCCCCCTGGTACTGCGCCGGCGGCGCGGCGTCCCACGGCTTGGCGTCGGCGGCGGAAGCCGTGCCGGTCGCGGCGCCCCCCAGCGCCACCGAGCCGAGCAGGGTCAGGGGAAGGAGCGCGCAGCCGCGGCGCAGAAGGGACACGAGGATCGTCCTACCTGTTGATGTGGGCGCGTGCAGGGGGGTTGCCAGGGAGTACGCCATGTGCGCGCCGCCGGTTCAGGCCGGCTCGGGCGCGAGGGTGGACGACCCCTGGGCCTCGGCGCCCACGGAGTCGGTCGAGCGTGTCAGCCAGCCCTGCTTGTTCATGGTGGCGAACGCGTAGAGCTTGATCGGCAGGGCGATGAGCACGACCACGACCGCGACGACGGGCAGCAGCAGCAGCTCCTGCGGGTGACGGCGCAGGTGTGCGGCGCCGCGGATGCCGCGGCCGATGAGCAGCCAGGCGGCCGCGATCAGGATGCCCTTGCCCACGCCGGAGCTGAAGTCGAGCCGGGAGAAGAACAGGTAGCCCAGCGTCAGCCCCATGGTCAGCGGCGTCAGCAGGATCTGCAGGACGGTCACCTTGGTGATGAAGGGGACCCGCCACAGCCAGCCCTTCCACAGCGCCGTCAGGTACGTCCGGTAGGAGTTGCGGCTCCAGCGGATGCGCTGCTTGGCGAAGGCGCGGAAGGTGTCCGGGAACATCGACAGGGCCTTGGCGCTGCTCTGGTGGACAGTCTTGAAGCCCGAGGCCAGGACGAGCCAGGTCAGCCTCCCGTCGTCGCCGGAGACGCACCGCTTGCCGAGGAAGAACTCGTGCTCGAGGTGCTGCAGGACCGGCATCACGGCCGACCGGCGGTAGACCGCGGTCCGGCCCGAGACGCAGGCGACGGCCCCGGCGCGGCCCATGGCCGGGACGTAGTCCAGGTAGCGCAGGTTGACGAGCCAGTCGGCGACGCGGCGCCAGATGCTCGTGGTGCGCTGGTAGACGTTCTGCTGCGTGCTGACCGCGCCCACCGTGGGGTCGACGAAGGGCATCTGCACGGCGTCCAGCAGCCCGGGGGTCCAGGAGGTGTCGGAGTCGCAGAGCACGAGGATCTCGCCCTTGGCGGCCCGGATGCCGACCCCGAGGGCGGAGCGCTTGCCGTGGTGGGCGAACCGGATGACCCGCAGCCGCGGGTCCTCGACCGTGGCCAGCGCCTCCATGCAGTCGGCGTCGGCGACGTCGACGACGACGAGCACCTCGGTCGGGTCCTGCGCCAGCCAGGAGCGCAGGCAGCGCAGCAGCGTCTCGGGGTCCTCGCGGTAGGACGGGACGACCACGGAGGTGGTGGTGCGGAAGTCGTTCACGACCGGGTGCGCGCGACGGGAGAGCACGAAGCGGTAGACCCAGAGGGACCAGACCACGAGGCCGGCGACCCCGACGGGGAGGACCTCTCTCCAGGAGCCCTGACCGAGGTCGTGCATGACCTCCGCGAGCGTCGTCTGGACAGTGTCCAGCAATGGAACGCACCCCCTGAGGTCGGGTCGTGTTCGTCGGAGTCGAGGATGACCCTACGGTCCCCCGCGGCAACCGAGAACGATGTTACGGACTGTTCATGCGCTTGCCAGGTGCCTTCGAGTGAGTCACCCAAAGTGACCATGGCGTCCGGGACGTCCTGCTCGTCCGGGCTAGCGCGCGCGTATCAGCGCTCCCGCACGACTCTCAGTGAGCGCCTCGGGGGCCTTTCACGACGAGCGGCGCGAGCACCTCGACGGCCGCCGCGAGCGTGGGGACGGTGTGGTCGGCGAGGGGCTTGCGCGCAGCCTCGGTCCCGAGACGCACGGTGAGCATCCCGAGGCGTAGGCCGAGCTCCACGTCACTGTCCGCGTCGCCCACCATCGCCGAGCGCGTGGGGGACAGGCCGGCGAACCGGTCCGCCGCCTGCGTCACCAGCCCGGGCAGCGGCTTGCGGCAGTCGCAGCTGTCGGCGGCGTGCGGGCATGCCAGCACGGCGTCGACCCGGGCGCCCCCCGCCGCCAGCAGGCTGTGCAGCCGGTCGTGCACCCGGTCCAGGTCCTGCCGGGACATGAGCCCCCGGGCGACGCCGCGCTGGTTGGTCACCACGATCACCCGCGCTCCCGTGGCGTTGAGCCGCCGCACGGCGTCCACGGCCCCGGGCAGCATGACCAGGTCGGCCGGTGAGGTCACGTAACGGCCCTCGTCGGCCTTGACGTTGAGCGTCCCGTCGCGGTCGAGGAACACCGTGTCGAGGAAGGGCCTCCCGCGCAGCGCGGGGGACGCGCGCGCGGGCGCCGTCGGTGCAGGCGTCACCCGGCGGCCGCGCCGAACAGCTCTGCCTCGACGATCTCGCACATGGTGTGCCCGACGAGCAGGTGCGCCTCCTGCACCCTGGGGGTGTCCTCGGAGGGGGCGCGGAAGGCTTCGTGCGCGATCTGCGCGGCGCGGCCGCCCCGTGCGCCGGTGAAGGCCACGGTCAGCAGCCCGTTGCCCTTGGCGGCCTCCAGGGCCCGGACGACGTTGACGCTGTCGCCGCTCGTCGTGAGCCCGAAGGCGACGTCACCGGGCCGCCCGATCCCGACGATCTGTCGGGAGAAGACGTCGGGATAGCTGTAGTCGTTCCCGATGGCGGTCATGGCCGCTGTGTTGTCCGCGAGGCTGACGGAGGGCAGCGCCGGCCGGTCGAGGTAGAAGCGGCCGAGCAGCTCGGCCGACAGGTGCTGGGCCTCGGTCGCGGAGCCGCCGTTGCCGAAGAAGATCGCCTTGCCGTCGTTGCGCAGGCACGTCAGCAGCAGGTCGCAGATGCGCGCGACGGTCTCCATGACGTGAGGTTCGAGCAGTTGCTCGGTCGTGCGCAGGCTCTGGTCGATCCTCGCCTGCAGGGTCGTGGCCCACCGGTCCTGGCTCACGGGACCCTCCATGTCATGAGGCCTCGGGACTCGAAGGAGAACTCGGTGACGGTCGCGCCCAGTGCGAGGAGCGCCTCGGCGACGCGGTGCTTGCGCCGGAAGTCGCAGTAGAGCAGCAGGTAGCCGCCCCCGCCGGCCCCGGTGACCTTCCCACCCAGCGCCCCGTTGCGTCGGGCCGCGTCGTAGGCCTCGTCGATGAAGGGGGTGCTGATCCGCGGTGACATCTGCTTCTTGTGCTCCCAGGCGGAGCCGAGCAGGGACCCGAAGCTGTCGAGCTCGTCGCGCAGCAGCGCCCGCTTCATCTCCAGCGCCAGCCGCTTCTGGGCGCGCAGCGCGTCGACGGTCCTCGCCTCGCCGGCGGTGACGCGCCCGGTCTGGTCGTCGATGATGTGCTTGCCCTCACGGGTGATGCCCGTATAGCAGAGGAGCAGGTTGTGCTCGAGCTCGTTGACGGTGCTCTCCTTCACCCGCAGTGGGTTCACCACCACGTGGTCGCCGAAGAACTCGATGTAGTTGAACCCGCCGAACACCGCCGCGTACTGGTCCTGCAGGCCGCCCTTGATGCCGAGGTCCTCCCGCTCGAGGGAGTAGGCGAGCTGGGCGATCTCGTAGTCGGAGAGGCGGGCCCGTGAGCGCTCCACGAGCAGGCCGATGAGAGCGACCATCATCGTGGAGGACGAGCCGAGCCCGGACCCGGGCGGCGCGTTGCTGTGCAGGAAGAGGTCGAAGCCGCAGTCGTCGTCGCCGCAGAGCTTGCGCACCGCCGCTTTCGCGAGGTCGAGCTTGCCGTCGAAGGCCACGCTGTCCTTGATCCCGAAGTCCACCGACAGCCCGTAGTCCACGGACTCGATGCAGACCTGGTCGTCGCCGCGTGGGGAGAGGCTGCCGTACGCGTAGCGGTCGATGGTCGCGGACAGCACCGCGCCGCCCTCGGACTCGGGGAACGGGGACACGTCGGTGCCGCCGCCGGCGAAGCTCACGCGAAGCGGTGCCTTGGTGTTGATGCGCAATGCGGCTCCTCCGGGCTTTGCGAGGTCGGAAGACGCACTCGAGTCGGGGGCCACGCCGCCGCTCCGGCCACGAGGAGTGGGCTCAGACTACGAATGCGCCCCGTGTCTGTAAATGCCTCGACGTCCGGTTCCTGTGGGTCGAGCGCAGAGTGATGTGCAAGTCACGGAGTGTCGTAGCTGGTGAGAACGCCTGCCAACGTTGGGATTCTCGCTGGCGGTGTTGCGCTCGGCCTCGCGTCGACGAGGGGTACGCGCGCCTGCCGGCTGCCACGGCCAGCCCGCTCCCGTCCGGATCGGGCCTCGGCCTCCGCGGTCATGACCGCCGCGTTACAGCGGAACCCAGCTCTTTGCCGTTACGTAGCGCCAACTTCACACGAAGGCGATTCCCTAGACGGGCTGGAGTGCGTAGGTTGTGCCCAATCACGACCTGAGCGAACAGGGGAGTGTGATGCGGTCACTCTCGACCGACAGCGATGCGGGCGGGTTGGGTGTGGCTTCGGCAAGTCCTGCGCCGGCGGTCACCGGTCCGCCCCTCCGCGTGGGCAGTTCGCCGCATCCGCCTCCGTCCCCACCGCTCCGGCTGCGGCGGGCCCATCCCGTGCTCACCGCCTGTGCCCTCGCAACGCTCGACTTCTGTGCGGTCCTGTCCACCGCGGCCGTCTTCCCCGACCAGCTGGGGCACCTGGCCGCGACCGCCACGCTGGTGACGGTGCTGCTCGCCCTGGCCGGGCTGGACCGGTCCCGTCTTGCGCTGTCGACGCTGGACGACGTTCCCGTGCTCAGCGGGCGGTTGCTGCTCGCGGTCGGGTTCGTGGGGGCGGCCGTCAACGTCCTGGGCGAGCCGGCCGACGTCCGTCCCTACCTCGTGGCCGGGGTGGCGGCGCTCGTGCCGCTCCATGCCGCGCGCGCCCTCGGCTACGCGGTCCTGCGTCGGTTGCGCTCCAGCGGCATCACCAGCAGGCACACGGTCGTCCTGGGTGGGGGTGAGGTGGCCGAGGAGGTGGCCGCCATGATCCGGAGCCATCCGGCCTACGGGCTGCGCGTCATCGGCCATCTCGAGGACGGGCCGGAGCTGTTCCGCGAGACGAGCCTCGGCCCTCGCCTGGGCGGCACGGGTGACATCGCGTCCGTGCTGCGGACCACCGATGTGCAGGTGATCGTCGTCGCCTTCGGCGCCACCCCCGACCGGGCGGTGGTGGACTCGTTCCGTTCCCGAGAGGGCCAGCAGCGCGACGTGTTCATCGTGCCGCGGCTCTTCGAGGTCCTCGGGGCACGCGGGATCACCGATCACATGGGGCCCATACCGCTGGTGCGGTTGCAGCGGCACCGGCACCGGGGGCTGCGGGCGGCGGTCAAACGGATGGAGGACGTCGTGCTCAGCGCGCTCGGGATCGTGGTCCTGTCCCCCGTGCTCCTTGCGTGCGCGGTCGCGGTCCGGATGACCGGGCCCCAGGTCCTGTTCAAGCAGCAGCGCATCGGCCGGGACGGCCGTCCGTTCAACATGCTCAAGTTCCGGACGCTGCGCCCGAGCAGCGCGGTGGAGTCCGAGCAGATGTGGTCGCACGCCATGGACCAGCGCGTGACGAAGGTCGGCCGGTTCCTGCGCTCGGCCTCCCTGGACGAACTACCGCAGTTGTTCAACGTCTTGCGTGGGCAGATGACCATCGTCGGCCCGCGGCCCGAGCGCTCGTTCTTCGTGGAGCGCTGGTCCAAGCAGATCCCGCACTACGGCTACCGGCACCGCGCGCCGATGGGGCTCACCGGGCTGGCGCAGGTGAGCGGCTTCCGCGGTGGCGACGAGTCCTCCCTGGGCAGCCGTGCCCGATTCGACAACTACTACATCGAGAACTGGTCGTTGTGGCTGGACATCAAGGTCATGATCCGCACCTTCGGCAAGCTCGTCTACACGAGGGGCTCGTGACCCGGCCGCTCGGCCGCACCTGCGTCGGGGCCGCAGCGTGAGGGTGCTGCACGTGAGCCAGCCCGTCGACGAGGGCGTGGCGAACTGGGTCCGTGTCGTGGCCGGCGACCAGGTCGAGCGCGATTGGGACGTGGTCGTGGCGTCTCCGCTGGGCGGGGCGCTCCGCGACGGCGTCGTCACCGCAGGAGCGCGGCACGTGCCCTGGGAGGCGGCGCGGGCGCCGGGCCGCAGCATGCTGCAGGAGGCGACCACGCTGCGCGCCCTGGTGGCGCGGGTGCGGCCGGACCTCGTGCACCTGCACAGCAGCAAGGCGGGGATGGTCGGGCGCACGGTGCTCCGTGGCCGGGTGCCCACGCTTTTCCAGCCGCACGCGTGGTCCTTCCTCGCGGGGTCCGGACCGCTGAACGCGGCCGCCCTGCGCTGGGAGCGGCTCGCCGGCCGGTGGGCCGACATCACCGTGTGCACGAGCGAGCAGGAGCGTGCCCTGGGCATCGGCTCGGGGTTGGACCCCGGCCGGCTCGTGGTCGTGCCCAACGCCGTCGACACCGAGGCCTGGCCCCTGGCCTCATCGGCCGAGCGCGCTGCGGCTCGCGGCGAGCTCGGCGTGCCGTCCGGGGCGCCGATGGTGGTGGTGGTGGCCCGGCTGGCGGTGCAGAAGGGGCAGGACCTCCTGCTGTCGGCCTGGCCGCGCGTGCAGGCCGCCGTCCCGCAGGCCCGGCTCTACCTCGTCGGGGACGGCCCGGAGCGCGAGCGGCTGGCTGCGGCGGCCGCGCAGCTGCCGGGCGTCACGCTGGTCCCCGTCCGCCAGGACAGGGCAGGCGTACGGCGTTGGCTCGCGGCCGCGGACGTGGTCGTCAGCCCCTCCCGTTGGGAGGGCATGGCGCTCGCCGCGCTCGAGACGTGCGCCACCGGACGCAGCCTGGTGACCACGTCGGCCTGCGGCATGCGGGAGGTCGTGGGGGAGGGCCCGGCGGCCGCGGGGGTGGTGGTCCCGCTCGAGGAGCCGAGCCTGCTGCCCCACCGGATCGCCGACGCGGTCGCCGCACGGCTGCTCGACCCGGGGCTGGCCGCCGCCGAGGGCGCGGCGGGCAGGCGCCGGATGGAGGAGCGCTTCTCACTGGCGGGCTCGCTGGAGTCCCTTGCCGACCTGAGCGCACGGATCGCCGGCAGGGACCGGGGCGCGCAACTGCGCCCGCAGCCCGACGCCGTGTGATTCGCTGACCGCTGACGATCGAGAAGGAGTTCCATGGCCGCGAGCGCCAACCGGTGGGACGACCACGGCGAGAGCGTCGTTCAGCGTCCGTTGCTCGACCGACGGGTGCTGCGCAGCTGGCCGTGGCTGGTGGGGCTGGTCGTGCTCGGCGCCGTCGCCGGCGCCGCCGTCCAGCAGGCCCGCCCGTCGACGTACGTCTCCACGGTCCGCATCGATCTCGCGCCCGGTGACCTGCTGGCCCCGTCGTCGACGGGAGACCGGCAGGTCGCGACGGAGCTGCTCTACCTCACCGGCCCCGAGGTGGCCCGCGCGGTGCAGGCCCAGGCGCCCGGTGCCGCACTCGACGCCGCGCAGGTGGGGCTCAGCAACGTCGTGCAGGTGTCCGTCAGCACCGACTCCGAGCAGGAAGCGGTACGCGGGGCAGAGGCGCTGCTCGCGGCCTACACGGAGCGGCTCGGCGCCGAGGCCTCCGGCCGCGTGGAGTCGTTGCAGAACGAGCTTTCGCAAATCACGAGTCAGCTGTCGCAGCTTCCCGCGACCCCGCGCACGCAGGAGGAGGAGCTCGTCCGCGCCGGCCTGCAGGGCCAGTACGACGCACTCCTCAACAGCCTCGGGCAGGCCCGGGTGCAGGCGGCCGGGCCCACCGCCGTCGCCCTCGACCAGCCGGCCGACAACGTCGGCGAGCGCAGCCCGTCCCTCCCCCGCGGCGGCGCCCTGGGGGCGCTGCTCGGCTGCCTGCTCGCCCTTGCGGTCATCGCCTTCCGGCGGCGCACCTGGCGTGTGGAGGATGTGGACGACGTCGTCCGGCTCGGCGAGCGGCCGCTCGGCCCGCAGGTCCCCGGCGTGTCCGGTGCGTGGGTGTCGGCCCTGCCGGGCCGCGCCAGCCAGGACCCGGTCGAGTCGGCCGCGCGCCTCGTGGCCGGCCGTCTGCTGGCCAACAAGGAGCCGGGGCGCCCCGTGGTGCTCCAGAGCGTGGACGACGCGGCCGCGGGCAGCGTCGTGGCCGTGAACGTCGCGACAGCGCTCGCGCGCGAGACGCCGACGGTGCTGCTCTGCGCGGCGGACGCCTACGAGCGCCGGGTGGCGCGCTGGTTCGCGGTGCCCGACGCCGCGTACGGCCTGGCCGACCTCAAGGGTGAGGAGTCGGCCCGCTCGATCGACGGCCTCGTGCAGCCCACGGCGGTCGAGGGGCTCTACCTGCTGCCCGCCGGCAGCAGGTCCGCCCGGCAGGTCGAGCGCGCGGAGGACGCCGTGTGCAGCCCCGACCTGCTCAGCCGCTTCGCCGCGGCCGGATGGCGGGTCGTGGTGGACGCGCCGCCCATCTGCGACTCCGCGGTGGTCAACCGCATGGCGGGCTCGGCACCGGTCGTCGCGGTCGTGGCGACGGTCGGACGGACGCCCGTCGACCTGCTGCACCGGGGCCTGTCGGAGCTGCGCTCGGCCGGGCTCGCGGTCGAGGGCGTCGTCGTCTCCGCTCCTGCTCCCGTCGAGGAGCCCGCCGTACCGGGGACCGCACGCGGGTGAGCGACATCGGCCTGTCCCTCGTCGTCAGCACCATCGGGAGACCCGACAAGCTCCGCCGGCTGCTCGCGAGCGTGGAGGCGTCCGACGCGGCCGCCGAGGTCGAGCTCGTGCTGGTGGACCAGACGCCCGACACGGCGGCGCTGGCCGAGCTCGACGCGTGGCAGGGGACGTTCCGCCGCGTCGGCGTCACCTCGCCCCGTGGCCTGTCGATCGGGCGCAACGCCGGTCTCGCCCACGCCGTCGGTGACGTGGTGGCGTTCCCTGATGACGACTGCTGGTATCCGCCGCAGACCCTCGGGCAGGCCCTGCGCCGGATGCGCCAGGAGCCCGAGCTGGGCGGCGTCTCCGGGCGCCAGCTCACGGCCGACGGGCGCAGCTCCATGCTCCGCTGGGCTCCCGACGCGTGCGACGTCACGCGCTGGAACTTCTACCGCACGGGGATCTCGAGCACCCTGTTCCTGCGTCGGGCGCTGGTCGACGCGGCCGGCGGCTTCGACCCGATGCTCGGAGCCGGCTCCGCCGGGCCGTGGCGGTCGGGGGAGGAGACCGACGTCGTCATGCACGGCATCGAGCTGGGCTGGCGCATCGCCTACGACCCCGCCCTCGTCGTGCTGCAGGACGAGCCGCGGGACGAGCCGGACCGCGCGTTCATCGAGAAGATGCTCGGCTACGGGCGCGGGCAGGGCCGGCTGTGGCGCAAGCGCGGGCTGCCCCCCGCGCTGCTCGGCTACATCGCCGCGCGCAAGCTCGTGGGGGCGACGGTACGCGCGGCGCGGGGGCGGCGCGACCTCACCCGAGCCGACGTCGCGTACGTCCGCGGCCTGGCCTCCGGGCTGTGGGCTCCGGGCCCGCTGGCGAACGATCGATGAGCTGCCGGTGAGCGCGGACGCGTCCCCCGCGCGTCGCAGCGGCCGACTGCGCGCGCTGCGGCGCCCCCGGGGCTTCGTGTGGTGGCTGTCGCCGGCCGGCGGGGTGCTGCTGGTGGCCCCCGCCACGATCGCGCTGGCCTGGGCCACCAGTGACGAGCGCTACCGGGAGGCCTGGCGTAGCCCCAAGGCATTGACCGACTCCGGCGCCGTGCACCTGCTGGCGGGCGTGCTGGTCTTCGCGATCGGAGCCCTCTGGCCCGTGGCGGCCGCGTCCCGTCCGCCCGTGGCCGGCCGCTGGCCGTACCTCGACGGCCGCCGGCACGGCTTGCTCGCGCGGGCCGAGCTGCCGTTGTTCGCCATGACGATGTTCGGCTACGTCTGCCTCTTCCTCGCGGGGCTCTCGCGCGGCGCGTCCCCCCTGCTGATCGTGCAGGTGCTCCTCGGCTCGGCCGACGCCAACGTGGCGAAGAGCCAGTTCGCCCCGATCGCCGGCGTGACCACGTTCACGCAGTTCGGCGTCGGCTACGTGGTGGTGGCCGCCCTGCTGCTGGCGGCGGGAGGCGCGTCCCGAGGGCTCCGCCTGCGGCTCGGCGCCCTGTTGCTGTGCGCCGCGCTGCGGGCGTTCGGGCTCAGCGAGCGGCTCGCCCTGCTCGAGTTGACCATCCCGCTGCTCGTCGTGGCCGCGACGGTGACCTGGGCCCGGCGGGGAGCCTGGGCGCGGGCGGCGGTCGCGCTGCTCCCCGCGCTCCTGCTCCCCACCCTCGTGGTGCTGTTCGCGGTGTCGGAGCGCCTGCGCAGCTGGCAGTTCTACGGGGCGCGGGGCGGCTCGCCCTTCTCCACGTTCGTGCTGGACCGGCTGTCGGGCTACTACGTCACCGCCTACAACAACGGCGAGCTGCTGGTGGAGCATGCGGGGTTCCCGGGACGGCTGCCGTACGACAACCTGGGATGGCTCTGGGCCGCGCCCGGGGCCGAGCAGGCCGACCTCTACACCCGGCTGACGGGCGAGAACGCCGGCACCAACACGTTCACCGTGCTGCGCCAGTACGGCAACATCGAGTTCAACAACCCGGGCGGCTTCGGGACGGTGTACCTCGACTTCGGTCGTTGGGGAGGGCTGGCCTACCTGCTGCTCTGCGGCACCGTCCTGGGGCTCGCCTTCGTCGCCTTCGTGCGCGGACGCCTGGCCGGGCTGCTCCTCTACCCGATCCTCGCGATCGGGGTCTTCGAGCTGCCGCGCTACGTCTACTGGAGCGCGGGCCGCGCGACGCCCGCGCTCGCCGCCTGCGTGCTGCTCGTCCTCCTCTTCCGACAAGGGCGTCGGCGAGCCGTTCCCGTACCTTCACGATCGGTAGCAGCATGACCTTCCCCCGCCCCCTGCCGTCGCGGCTGCGCTGGCTGATGCTCATGACCCACGTGCCGCCGTCGGGCGCCGGTGGCGGCATGATCCGCTACGTCATGGAGATGGCGACAGCGCTGCACAGCCGCCCGGACGTCGAGTTGCACGTCGTCTGCAGCGCGCCGTCCAAGGAGATGTTCGAGAGCCGGCTCGGCGTGGGCCGGGCGCACGTGCTGCCGGCGCTGCCCACCACGGCGATGTCGCTGATCGAGCGCGAGGCGCTCGACCGGCTGGTCGTCCGGGGCCGCTTCGACGTCGTCCACGGCGCCAAGAACCTGCTGCCCCGCCGCGCCGCGGGCGCGCTCCGGCTGCTCACCGTGCACGACATGCTGCTGCTGGACCGGCCCACGGACTTCGGCCGCGTGAAGTCGTTGCTCGTGCAGGCCCCCTACCTCTCGAGCGCGCGGGCGGCCGACGCGATCGTCTGCGTCTCCGCCGCGACCCGGGACCGTCTCTGCGCCTACCTGCCGGAGGTGGCGGCGCGGGCACACGTGGTCCCGGTGGCCTCGCCACGGGCGTTGCTCGACGCCGCCCCGGTGCCCGTGGAAGGGCTGGTGCCCGGCCGGTTCGCGGTCGTCGTCGGCGACCCGACCGGCCGCAAGAACGTGGCCCTGGCGACGGGGGTGTGGGGCCGGGTGCGCGAGGCCCACCCCGACGCGGTGCTGGCGGTCATCGGCCCGTCGGGCTGGGGGGCGACGAGCTTCGGGGCGGCGGCGGGGCGGCTGGTGGACGAGGGCGCGGTCCGGCTGATGGGCCACATCGACGACGGGGCGCTGCGGTGGGCGTACGAGAACGCCGCCGTGGCGCTCTGCCCGAGCCTGGCCGAGGGCTTCGGGGCGCCGAGCGTCGAGGCGGGGACGCTCGGGGCCCCGGTCATCACGTCCGACGACCCGGCCATGTGCGAGGTGAGCGGGGCCGAGGCCGTGCACATCAGCGCGCTCGACACGGACGCCTGGGCGGCCGCGGTCATCGACCACCTGTCGTACCCGCGCGAGCGCCGGCCGCGGCCTCCGGACCGGACGTACGCCGATGTCGCGGACGAGACGGTGGCGGTGGTGCGCGATGCAGCCTGAGGTCTCGCTGGTCGCCGGCTGCGACCCCTATGCCGTACCGCTCCGCGTGCTGCACGTGGCCTATGCCGACGTGGCCCCCGTCGTGCCCGGCTTCGTGGCGGCGGCGGCGCGCCAGCAGGCCGACCGCGGCTGGGACGTGCACGTCGCGACGGAGCGGGCGGACGCCGCCGGTGTGGCCACGTCCCACGTCCTCGAGGGAGCCTCACGTCGCCCGTCCGCGGTGCGTCGGGCGGCCCGACGGCTGCACGGGGTCGTGGCCGCGGTCGATCCCGAGGTGCTGGTGCTGCACGGGCGCACGGCCGGTGTCGTGGGTCGGTACGCCGTGCGCGGCCGTGTGCCCACGGCGTACCTGCCGCACGGGGCGCTGCCTGCGCCCTGGAGCGGGCTGGGCCTTCCGACGGCCTGGGAGCGGGTCGCCTCGCCGTGGACGAGCCTGGTGGTGCTGCAGGCGGCGGAGGTGCGTGCCCTGCGCGGCCGGGTGTCCACGGCGCCGCAGTTCGTGCTGGGCGCGCTGCCGGGCGAGCAGCGCGACCCGGAGGTGCTGCTCGAGCGACTGGCCGGGATCCTCTCGCGCGCCCACGTGTTCGGCTGGCCGGCGCAGCACTGGACGGCCGACACCTGGATGGCCGCCCGGTCGGCGCGTGCGCTGGGGTCAGCCGCGCGGCTGCCAGCTGCTGCGGACGGAGCGCCAGGAGCGGGCGGCCCGTCGCGCCCATAGCACCGGGTACGCCCCGGCCGCCGGGTCCTTGGCGTGCAGGAAGCTGCGGGAGGGGAGCAGCGCCCCGGCCAGGCACCACGCCGCGGCCGGGACGGGCAGCCGGAGCGCCTGCGAGGACCGGGCGCCGAGGTGCGCCGGGACGGGGGAGAGGAGCACCGCGAGCCGGCCGGCGGCGGGCAGCGGCGAGAGCGGCCCGTCCTCCAGCCGCTGCAGCAGAGCCGTGGGGCGGACCTCCTCCGGCAGCGCGAGCAGGACGTGGCGCAGCCACCCGTCGAGCCGCACCTCCCGCGCCCGCGCGACCGCGCTGCCGGGGTCGACCGAGGACCCCAGCTGGACGACGTCGCGCCAGATGAGCAGGCTGCGCCCGGCGCGGTTCCGGTCGGTCACCAGGTGCAGTGCCGCGACGAGCAGGTTGTCCTCCGCCGGCACCAGGGGCATGCCCTGGCTCCGGGGTGCCTGCGCTCGTCCCAGCAGGGACGCTGCGTCGAGCCGTCGGGACCAGTGCCAGGGGGGCACGTGGTGGTGGACGTCCACCCGCTCGCCCGCTGGGCCGGTCAGGTTGACGCCCTCGCGGCACCAGCGGTCGAAGTAGGGCCAGGGCTGCCGGCTGGCTTCGGCGGGGCGGTAGCCCTCGCGGGCGAGCAGGCGCATGGACCGGTCGAAGTCGCGCGGCCGCACGAGCAGGTCCACGTCGGTGTAGGGGCGCAGCAGCGGCGGCTCGTAGTGGGCGGCGATACCCGGGCCCTTGGTGACGGCAGCCGGGATGCCCGCCGCCTCGAGCATGCCCAGGACGGCCCGCCCCGCGCTCCGTGCGCTGGTCGACAGCGTCTCCCACATGAACGCCTCGACCTCGAGGGCGCCGCGCTGCTCCTCGGTGAGCGGCCAGCCGCGCTCGTCGCACAGGCGCAGCAGCAGGGGAGTGAGCCGCTGGGCACGGATCTGTCCCAGGTCCTGCTCGAGCGGGGCAGTGGGGAGCTCGGGCTTGGTGATCCCGTGCCAGAGGGCTGCGGACGTCCAGGGGCCGAGGGCGGGGTAAAGCCCCTGCAGTCGGGCCCCGGCGGACGCCCGCGTCAGGCGGGACAGCACTCCCACCTCCGCACTCGTCGAAGAAGGCCGACGACCGCCGACCGAGGCGAGTGTGATCCTACTGCGCGCCTCCGGCTGGCAACACCTGAAGGGCGGGCCCGGATTCAGTCTTCCGGGCCCGCCCGGGCGCCGTGCCGAGGCCGTGCTGGCGCGGTGCTGGTGCAGGAGTGACGCAGTGCTGGCTCAGGGGCTGGCTCAGGGGCTGGCTCGGGGCCGGCTCGGGGCCGGCTCAGGGGCTGGTCCGCCCCTACCAGGAGGCTTCGTTGCCGGCGACCGCTGTGCGGTTCCAGGTCGTGCCCGTCAGCGCGTAGCTGGTCCGCGGCGCGTTGGTCCAGAACACGATCTCGTTGCCGCCCTCGACGGTGAGGCCGAGGAAGCTGACCCGCGCCGGGGCGACGGCGTCCTCGTCGGGCAGGTAGAGGCCGACCTGCCGGCTGGCGGTGGCGCGGGTGTCCTTGATGAGGAGGTTCTTGATGGTGACGTCCTCGAGCCGGTCCTTGCTGCCGGGCAGCACGAGGATCGCGCCGTGGTCGACCGAGGCGACGGTGTTCGAGCCCACCAGGGTGCCGCCGGAGACGGTGACCCGCTTGGCGGTGAAGGTGTTCCAGGGCGCGCCCTCCGCGCCGATGTAGACCGCCGCGCCTGCGGAGCGCTCGGCGTACACATCGGTGTAGCTGATGTCCTCGCCGCCGACGACGGAGAATGCGCGGCCCCAGGTGTTGCCGTAGAACCGGGGCGAGGTGACCGTGACGTTGCGGACCGGCGCACCGTCGTTGAGGTAGCTGACGATGCCGACGCCGTCGTCGCCGCTGTTGCGGATCGTCGGCCGCACGATCCTGCCGTTCTGGCTGGCGTGCGTGACGTGGATGCCGTCGGAGAGCGAGTTCTGCACGACCGCGTCCTCGATGAGGAAGTCGCGCGCGCCCACGACGAAGATGCCGGCCGCGGACGGGCCGTCGACGGTGACGCGACGCAGCACGGTGCCACTGCTCATCCCGAGAGTGAGCCCCATCTGGTCGATCGAGGAGTTGCGCACCGTGGCGCCCACCGTCTTGAAGGTGAGGTCCTCGACCGTGACGTTGCTCGACTCGATGACGACGTCGGAGCTCATCGGGTCGGTCGCGAGCAGGGTCGCCTTGCCGGCGAGGCGGATGTTCGACTTGAGGATCTTGATGATCTGCTTGTGCACGAACGTCCGCCCCTGCGGGAACTGCAGCGTGTCGCCGGGGGCGAGCGCGTCGATCGCGCGGTAGATCGCCGCGGTGTCGTCGGTGACGCCGTCGCCGACCGCGCCGTACGACAGGACGTTCTTGACGTTCGCGGCGGGGGCGGCTGCGGCGGGCGTGGGGGTCACGGTGATCCCGAGGAATGCGGTGGCGTTGCACTTCTGGCCGGTCACCTTGACGGTGAGCGCTCCGGCCGGCACCTGGCCGACGAGCTTGGAGCCGGTGGGGCCCGTCGTCGAGAGGCCGAGCGAGGGGACGTCGACGCGCAACGTCCTGCAGGAGCCGCTGAAGCTGTTGGTCAGGGTGAGCGTACCGGCGGGAAGCGCGATCGACCGCAGGGTCGCGGTGCTCGACGTGCTCGTCACCGTGCCCATGAGCATCGTGCTGACGCCGGTGCTGGTGCGGGAGACCGCCTTGCCGGACACGGTCTTCGCCTTCGCCGGCTTCTCCGCAGGGGACGTCGCAGCAAGGGCAGGAGTGGAGCCGGTGGCAACGGTGAGCGCGACTGCGGCGACCGTCGTGCGGAGGATGTTCATGCCCTGGGTGTCGTCACCCGAAGGAGTCGCCTTGACGAGCGTCACCCGTCCGGCGGTGTCGGTGCCGCACGCCGGCACCGCGCCTTGCTCGTGCACTGTTCAGTTCCTGTCGCGTCGTACGCCGGGGCCGGCGCATCCCTGTCGGAAGCGGTCCGCGTCGTCCCCCGGCAAGCCGCGGCGACAGGTGTACCAGGGCTTTCGGGGCTGCGGGACGTGGCTTCGCGACGGCAACCTGAACGTCACCTGGGTGGTATACGTTCAGGCACCGGAAAGGGCGCCCTGCTCCGCGACGACAGGTGGGAAGCGCCTCGGCCACGGCCACGAGAGGTTGTCATCGCGATGTGGCGGAGGAGTCGCGCAGCCGCGGCGCCCGGGGGGAAGCGCCGGTTCCGGCTGCTGATCGCCCGCGCCGAGCTCGACTACGACCGCGACGCCGTGGCGCGTGCGTTGTTGGAGCTCGCCCAATGGATGCGCGGCCAGGGGCACGAGGTGACCCTGCTGCGGCTGGCCGGCCACGCGCCCGAGGACGGGACCGAGCGGGCCGGGCTGGGCGAGTGGCTGATCCCGGCCCGACGCACGGCCAGCCACCGTGGGCAGAAGGTGCTGAATCTCTGGTACCTCCTGGCCTCCGGAGTCGTGGTCACCCTGCGCCGCCGCCGGTTCGACACCATCCTCACCGTGGACACCCCCACCGGTGTCGAGTTGCTCGGGCTGCTGGCCAAGCGGGTCGCAGGGCCCGACGTCCGCCACGTCACGTGGGTGCTCGACCTGTGGGCGGATCAGGAGCGCGCGCTGGAGCTGCGCTCGGACGGCGGCAGCCTGCTCGCCCGTGCCCGCACGCGGGTGGACAACCTCGGCGGCAACTCCTCCGACGTGGTGGTGACGCTGGGCTCGTGCATGCGCGAGGCGCTCATCCGGCGCGGGGTGAGCTCGTCCGTCGAGGTCATCCCGATGTGGCAGAAGAAGGAGCGGCTCGCACGGGTGGACGACGGGGCGCTGCGCCGACGCCTCGGCCTCGGCGACCGGTTCGTCGTCCTCTACAGCGGGCACGCGACCCACCGGCACCCGCTGCAGGCCTTCGTCGGCGCGGCCGAGCTGCTGCGCGACGACCCCCGGGTGCTGTTCGCCCTCGCCGGGACCGGTGACCGCATCGAGCAGGTGCGGCGGCAGGCCGCCGCCGCGGGGCTGGCCAACCTGCGGGTGCTGCCCCGCGTCCCGGAGTCCGAGGTCGCGGCCTTGCTGTCCAGCGGCGGGCTGCACGTGGTGAGCCTGGACCTGCGCGCCACCGGGACCTGCGTGCCCTCGAAGACGTACGCCGCGATGGCCGTCGCCCGGCCTGTCGCGTTCCTCGGCTCGCCCGAGTGCCAGAGCGCCCTCGACGTGACAGCCGGTGGCGGAGGCCTCGTCCTCGACCCCGACGACTCCGAGGGGCTGGCGGCGTTCGTGCGCAAGCTGCTCGACGGGCCCGAGGCCGAGGCGTACGGCCGGCGCGGCCTCGAGTTCTTCCTCGCCGAGCGCGAGCTCGACATAGCCGGCAGGCGATGGCTGGACGTGCTGCGGCCGGCCAAGGCGTAGCGCAGGCAGCGCCCGGAGCCTCCCGAGCTCTGGTGCCCCGGCTCGCGCCGGTGCTAGCGTGCGCCGCGTTCAGAGGGCCGCGGAGTCGAGCGTTTCCTCCGTCGTAGCCCGCCCTGCAGGCCCCGACGGAAGGCGTGCCGTGGACGTGACGACGATGGCCAAGTACGCAGCGAAGCGAGCGCTTCGGCCGGTGCTCTACCGGTTCCCGCCGATCGGGCTGCAGCCCGTTCGGCTGCATCTCTGGATGAAGACGCTCATGGACACCCGCGAGGTGCCGGGCGTGGTGCTCGAGGTCGGGTGCTCGGCCGGCGGGACGGCTGCGCTCTGCTCGCGCATGCTGCGCGGTGCGGGGTCGGACAAGCGCTACGTGTGCATCGACACCTTCGGCGGCTTCACGGACGAGACGTTCCGGGTGGACCAGGGCAAGGGAACGCCGGCGGGCTACCGCACGATGTTCTCGGCCAACTCCAAGTCCCTCGTGCGCAGCACGGTCGACGGGCTCGGCGCCCCCGAGATCGAGCTGCTGCAGGCCGACGTGACCACTCTGCGGCCGGCGCGCATCCCTGCTCCCGTGGCGGCCGCGCTCATCGACGTCGACCTCTCGGTCCCTGTCTACGAGGGGCTCACGCGGGTCTACCCGTTGCTCTCCCCGGGCGGGGTGATCCTCGTCGACGACTGCCCCGAGGGACAGCACTGGAAGGCTCGCGAGGGCTACGTGCGGTTCATGGCGGAGCAGGGGCTGCCGGAGGCGTACGAGTTCGGCATGGGCCTGGTGACCCGTCCCGCCTAGGCCGGCCGAGCTCCGGGCCGAGGCCGCACACACCTGAAGCCACAATCAGGTCTCTGCTGCCGGGCCTGTCCCGTGGTCGAGGGCGAGCCCGGCAGTACGGGTGCTGCTCGTGATGCTCCGGGCACGTTCCGTCGATGTACCGCGCCGAGCCCTGCGGCTCGCGCCGGAGGAACGCAACGCCGGAGGAACGCAACGCCGAGGGAACGCAACAAGGCCTTAACGGCGACGACCGCGCGGCTGCACATTCTGGGCGTTCAGTGTGCTGGTTAACGGCAGGTTGACGGTGCGAGCCCGTCCGGACAACGTTCGCGCCCCGCTCGCGGAGAATTCGGGTGCTGTCGTCGTCGACACCGCGACCTGCTTCTCTGTCCGTAGACTCCGGACAATGCCGGCCGCGAAAGGATGAGGAGGCTCGATGGGACGGGTGGGCCGCCTGACCGGCGTCGGAGCCCCGCGCCCCACCGTGCCTCCGACGCGGGCCCGCCGGCATGAGTAGGCACCGGCTGGAGGCCGTCCCGCCCGGCCTCGAGGCCTCGGCGGGGACGGGGCGCGAGCGTTGGCGGCGCATCGTCCTTGCCGCTCTGGGCGCCGCCGGCTTCCGGGCGGCCACGACCGTCGGAGCCTTCGTCACGCTTCCGCTCGTGCTCGGGTCCCTGGGTGAGGCGCGCAATGGTCTTCTGGTGTTGGTCACCTCGCTCCCGGCCCTGCTCGTGTTCTCCGACTTCGGCTTCGGCAACGGCCTGGTGACCCCGCTGTCGCGCGCGGTGGCCCGGGGGGACACGGACGAAGCGCGCGGCCTGATCTCGTCGGCATGGGTGCTGCTGCTGTCGGTGGCAGCCGGCATCGGTGGGCTGCTCCTCCTGGCATGGCCGTTCGTGCCCTGGGCGTCCGTCCTCGGGGTCGACGGCCTCGCGGGCGAGGAGGCGCCCGAGGCGTTGGCCGTGTTCGCCGTCGTGTTCCTGGCCGGCCTGCCCGTGAGCCTTGCCGGGCGCATCCACCTGGCGCTCCAGGAGGGCCTGCAGACGAACCTCTGGCAGTTGGCCGGGGCTCTGGGGAGCATCGCCGCGACGCTGCTCTGCGTCGCCGCGGAGGCGGGCGTCCCCGCGTTCGTGGCAGCCGCGCTCGCCGGCCCCGTCGTCGCGTCCGCGGTCAACTGCGCCTGGCTGTTCGCCCGGCGGCCGCACCTGCGCCCGCGCCTGTCCGCCGTGCGGAGCGCCTCGCTGCGCTACCTGCTGCACAGCGGGGGGCTCTTCCTCGTGCTCGGCGTCGCCGGAGCCGTGGCGTACCAGACCGACGCGCTGGTGGTCGCCCACCTGCTGGGCCCTGCGGAGGTCACCTCCTACTACATCGCCCAGCGGCTCTTCCTGCTGCCGACGATCGTCGTCTCCTTCGCCCTCACTCCGCTGTGGCCGGCGTTCAGCGATGCCTTCGCTCGCGGTGAGGTGTCATGGGCACGGCGCACCCTGCGGCAGGCCGTGCTCGTTGCTGCGGCGGTCAACGTCACCGGGGCCGCGGTCCTGCTCCTGGCCAGCTCGCAGATCCTCGACCTGTGGATCGGCGACCGTGCGAGCGTCCCACTGTCGCTGCTCGTGGCCTGCGCGCTGTGGACGGCGAACAACACCCTCGTCGGGCCGTTCGCGATGTTGTTGAACGGTGCCCACGTCGTGCGGTTCCAGGTCGTGTGCGCGCTCGTCATGGCCGCTGTCAACCTGCCGCTGTCCGTCGCCCTGACTCACGCGTTCGGGGTCTCCGGGCCGATCTGGGGGAGCCTCGTGGCCCAGACGCTGTGCATCACCGTCCCGATCCTGGTCTACATGCCCCGTGTGTGGCGCCGCATGTCCGTGGCGGACGCGGGCCGGGTCGCCGAGCCGGTGGGGGCGGCATGACCAGGCTGCACCTGGTCTACCCGCACGGGGAGGGCATCCGCACCCCGGACGCCATCGGGCGGCAGCTGGCCCAACGGCTGTCCAAGACCTGGGACGTCGTGCTGCACGACTGGGACGCGCCGCCCCGCACCCGCCCCGAGCGCGGCGACGTCCTGGTCGGGCATCCCCATCCCTCGCCGGGGACGGCCTTGCGGCGCCTGTGGAAGGACCCCCGATGGAGCGGGCGCTTCGTCCTCTGCCCCTACGCCGGTGAGCTGCACCAGGTCGCCTACCTCGACCCCTTCGTCCGCACCGCCGACGCCTACCTCGCGATCACCGGCCGGGCGTGGTTCCAGAGCGTGGCCTTCGGTGAGCTGCGCCACTGGGCGCCCCGCATGATCCATGTCGACCTCGCCGTGGACCGCGGCGACTTCCCCCCGCTGGAGCGCGAGCTCGCGCCGGCCGGCCGCAGGCGCTTCCTCTACATCGGCCACACCGGGTGGTACAAGAACACCGGCTACCTCTCGGCGATCGCGCAGGCGCTGCCCGCGGGCCAGGTCGGCTGGATGGGCAACGGCGACGGCATCCCCGGGACGGTCGCCCACGGCGCCCGCGACACCGCCGCGCCCGACACCCGAGAGCTGCTGGCCACGTACGACTTCCTGCTCACGGTCGGGCGCGCCGACGCCAACCCCACGACGGTGCTCGAGGCCATGTCGTGGGGCCTGGTCCCCGTGTGCACCCCGACCAGCGGCTACGTCGATGAGCCGGGTGTGGTGAACGTGCCGCTCGATGACGTCGCCGGCGCGCTCGCCGTGCTGCGCCGCCTCCAGCTGGCGCCGGTCGAGGAGCTCGAGTCCTACCGGGCGGCCAACGAGGCCAGGCTGCGCCAGCACTTCACCTGGGACAGGCTCGCCGGCCAGGTGCAGGCCGCCGTGGAGGAGCTGTCGGGAACCGCCGCGCAGAGCCCCGTCCCGCCGGTCAGCCGTGCGGTGCTCCGTGCCGCGACGGTCACGCCCTCGCCCTACTCGTCGCTGGCCGAGACGGGGAAGCGCCTGGCGCTCGACGTCACCTACAACCGGGCCCGCGCCGTGCCCGGCCTGCTCCGGGACCGGCTCGCCGCGCGTCGCGACCGCCGGTCGCGCTCGTGAGGGCCCGGCAGGCCGATGCCGGCCGTCCTGTCCGGCGCGGTGTCTCCCGCGGGCGGGTGGGGGCACCCGCATGAGAGTGGTGCTCGGGCCCGAGGCCTTCGACCAGCGGTACGGGGGCGTCACGCGCTATCTGGTCGAGCTGCACCGTCGACTGGGCGGGTTCGACGTGGACAGCTCGCTCTTCGCCGGGTTGCACGCGAACGAGCTGCTGCAGGGCGTCCCCGGCGTGCTGGGGGCCAGGACGCCGCGCGCGCTGGAACGCCACCGTGCCCGCCTGCTCTGCGATGCGCTCAACGAGCAAGCGCTGCGCCTCTGGTCACGGCGGCTACCGGCAGGCACCGTCTACCACAAGACCTACTACGGCGGGCGGGCGCACGAGAGGTGGAAGGGCCCGGTCGTGGTGACGGTCCACGACCTGATCCACGCGCTCTTCCCCGAGTACTTCCTGCCCGAGGACCCGACCGTCCCGCGTCAGCGCGAGCTGTTCGCCCGCGCGGACCTGCTGATCGCCGTCTCCGAGAACACCAGGCGCGACCTGTTGTCCGTGTTCGACGTGCCCCGCGAGCGCGTCGTCGTGGTGCCGCACGGCGTGACGATCCCCGAGCCCTGCCCGGAGCCCTGCCCGGAGCCCTGCCCTGAGCCCTGTCGTGACCCCGGCCCCGGGCAGGGGACGCGGTCCCAGCGGGGCGCGGAGCCGTTCCTGCTCTACGCCGGGGCGCGCTCGAACCGCTACAAGAACTGGGCGCCCTTCGTGCGGGCGTACGCGGCATCGGGCGTCGCCGCAGAGGCCCGGCTCGTCTGCGCCGGCGGCGGGCCGTTGCAGGCCTCCGAACGAGGCCTCGTCGAGAAGCTCGGGCTCGCGGGAAGGGTGCAGCAGGTCCCGGCCGACGACGCGCAGCTCGACCGGCTCTACCGATCGGCCCTGGGGTTCGTCTACCCCTCGCTGTACGAGGGGTTCGGCCTGCCGCCTCTGGAGGCGATGGCGCGCGGCTGCCCGGTGCTGGCGACGAGCGCGTCCTCGGTCCCGGAGGTGCTCGGCGAGGCGGCCTCCTACGTCGACCCCGCCGACGAGGAGGACATGGCGGTCGGGGTGAAACGGCTCGTCCAGGACGGGGCGATGCGGGAACGCCTGCGGGCGGCGGGCCGGGCCCGGGCGCGCCGGTTCACCTGGGAGCGCACCGCTGCGTCGACCGCCGCGGCCTACCGGCAGCTCACCTGAGCGCCGGGCCACACGAGGACAAGGGGTAGCCAGCGATGGTCTGCAGGGTGTGCGGGGCGCAGGCCCGGCCGATGTTCACCGAGCGGGTGCTCGGGCGTCACGACGTGGCGTACTTCTCCTGTGACGGCTGCGGGTTCCTGCAGACGGAGGCCCCCTACTGGCTGGACGAGGCGTACAGCCGGGGGATCGCGGACGCGGACACGGGCCTGCTCTGGCGCAACCTGCAGATGGGCACGCGGATCCTGCCCGTGCTGGCGTACGTCACCGGGGTGTCCGGCCGGTTCCTGGACGTCTCCGGGGGCGTCGGCCTGCTCACCCGGCTGCTGCGCGACAAGGGGCTCGACTTCTACTGGTCAGACCCCTACACCGAGAACGTGCTGGCCCGCGGCTTCGAGGCCGCCGACCACGACCGGGGCTTCGCCGCGATGACGGCGCTGGAGGTGCTCGAGCACCTCGAGCACCCGGTCGAGTTCGTGGACGGCGTCATGCGCGACCGCGGGTGCCGCACGCTGCTGTTCACGACCGAGCTCTGGCCGGAGGAGAGACCTCCCGGCCGGGACTGGTGGTACTTCGCCTTCGCCACCGGCCAGCACATCGCCTTCTACCGGCGTCGCACCCTCGAGCACATCGGGTCACGGCTCGGGCTGCGCCTCTACTCCGCGTCGGGGCTGCACATGTTGACGGACCGGAGCCCGGACCCGCGCGCGTACGCGCTGCTGGCGTCCTACCGCGGCAGCCGGCTGGCCGGCCGGGTGGTCGAGAAGCGGCTGCGCGGCCGCACCCAGGCCGACCACGAGGCTCTGCTGCGTGCCGCGGCGCAGACCCGGGAGCCGGACGGGACCTGACCGGCAGTCGCCAGTGGCCGACGTCGCGGACACGCTCGGTCACGCTCGGTCGACGATGTCCCTCGCAAGTGGTACATCTGCGTTACGAAATCCCTGATCCACTGGTGATCGCCTCGGGGTTTGATTACGTTGAGCACACGTCGGGCCTCCGCTCGACGTCTCGCCGGCAGCGTGGCTTGTGCGAGCGGCCCGGGAGTCGCCCGGGCCCGACCGCCGTACGAACCGAGGCCGTCGCGCGCCCTGTGCCGCCGCCTCGCCTGCTGGAGGGGCACGACGTGGCCGGTGCCGCGCTGGAAGGCCGCATGCCCGCGGTCGACGACCTGGTGGCACCCGACCTCACGGTCGTCGTCCCCACGCGCAACGAGGCCGACAACGTCGGGCCGCTGCTCGCACGGCTGTCCGCGGCGCTCCCCGGCCGTGCGGTCGAGGTGCTGTTCGTCGACGACAGCGACGACGAGACGCCGACGCGGATCCTCGAGCAGTCCCGCCGCGACGACCTCGACGTCCGGCTGCTGCACCGTCCGGAGGGCGAGCGGCGCGGAGGGCTCAGCGGCGCCGTCGTCGCCGGGCTGCGCGCGGCCCGCGCGGACTGGGCCGTCGTCATGGACGGGGACCTGCAGCACCCGCCGGAGGTCCTGCCGCTCCTGCTCGAGGCCGGTGCCGACGGCGCCGACGTCGTGGTGGCGAGCCGCTACTTCGGGGACGGCAGCGCGGCGGGCCTCGCGGGCGCCCGGAGAGCGCTGGTCTCAGGGCTGTCGACACGCATGGCCGCGGGAATGTTCCCGCGCCGGCTGCAGCCGGTCAGCGACCCGATGAGCGGGTTCTTCGCGGTGCGTCGCGGCGCCGTGGACCTCGACAGGCTCCGACCGCGGGGATACAAGATCCTGCTCGAGCTCGTCCTGCGCACACCCGGCCTGCGCATCAGCGAAGTTCCCTTCACTTTCGAGGCGCGCCGGGCAGGGGAGAGCAAGGCGTCCCTGCGGGAAGGGCTGCGCTTCCTGTGGCAGCTGGTCCTGCTGCGGCTCGCCGCCGTCACGGTGCTCGCCGGCGGGCTGAAGCAGGTCGGCGGCTTCCTCGCCGTGGGCCTCAGCGGGATCGTCGTCAACACCCTCGCCCTCACGGCGCTGACCGCCGCCGCCCCCGCGCTGCCGTACCAGGCGGCCAGCGCGGTGGCCACGCAGGCCGCCATCGTCTGGAACTTCGTCCTGGCCGACCGGTTCGTCTTCTCCGGCGCCCAGCGCCGCTCCAGCGAGCGGTTCGGCCGCTTCTGGGCGCTGAACACGGGGCTCATCCCGCTGCAGGTGCTGATCCTCACCGCGCTGGTCGACGGCGTCGGCCTGCACCACGCCCCGGCCAACGTGGTCATGCTGGGCCTGGTCTTCGTGCTGCGCTACGTCGTCAGCGCCCGCTGGGTCTTCCCGGCGGCGGGCACGCAGAGCACGGGCGGCCGGCACTTCGCCGCACGCTCCACGCCGCCCGCACGCCCCGTCGCGCAGTGGGAACGGCCGTTGACGCGGGCGGCGCTGCTCGTGGTGGCTTCGACGGCCGCCTTCGCCCAGGGCGCGCTCGCGCTGCCCGAGGGCTCGCTCGGCTGGCTCGTCGCCGCGGCCTGGGCCCCGCTCGCCGCGGTGCTGGCCGGCCTCGGGGCGCGCCGCGGGAACGAGATCGAGGACCTGCAGCTCGACCTCATCGTCGCCGTCGTCCTGCTCGGCAGCGCGGTCCTGCTGGCCGCGCACCGGGAGGACGGCTCGGGCGCCGGCCCCGTCGCGGCGCTGCCCGTGTTCAGCGCCGGGTTGGTCACGCTGCTGTTCGGTGTCCGGGCGCTGTGGCGCGCATGGCTGCCGCTCACGGTGGGGGCGCTGACCGCGTCGCCGCTGGGGCAGGCCGCCTGGGATGCCGCGGGGCCGGCCCACAGCGTGGCCGAGGTCGGCCTGGGGTCGGTGCTCGTCGCCGCGCTGGCCGCGCTGCCCCTGGTCACCTCCTCGCCCGGGCCGGCGCGAGAGGCCGTCGCGCTCGGCAAGGGCGGGCCGGGCGCCACCGTCGCCCTGGCCGCGGTGTCGGCCGCCGCCGTCGCGGCCGTGGTGGCCCTGTGACTCCGCCGGCCTCCCGCGAGCCGTCCCAGGAGCGTGCCATGACCGCCGTCATCCCTGCCCAGCGCCGTACCCGCGGCGGCGTCACCGCGTTCGGGCTGACCGCGGACCAGTCGGCCGCGAGCACCCTGTCCCGACGGCAGAAGCAGGCGCTCGGCGGAGTCGGGGCCCTGCTGCTCGTCGGCCTCGTGCTCAGCCCGACCGGCACCGGCAACGTGCTGGTGGTGGCGGTCACGCTCGCCTACCTCGCCGCCGTGGCGTACCGGTTGATGTGCGTCAAGCTCGGCACCACGGCGCCCGAGGCGATCGAGGTCCCGGACGCGGAGGCGCTCGCGGTCCCCGAGGCGGAGCTGCCGGCCTACACCGTCCTCGTGCCCGCGTACCGCGAGCCGGAGGTCATCGGGCAGCTGGTGGGCAACCTCGGCCGCCTCGACTACCCCCGGGACAAGCTCGAGGTCCTGCTGCTGCTCGAGGAGGACGACGACGTGACCCGGGCCGCGGTCGCGCGAGTGCAGCTGCCCGCCATGCTGCGGGTGGTGCTCGTGCCCGACGGCGGGGTGCGCACCAAGCCGAACGCGTGCAACTACGGCCTGCAGCAGGCGACGGGCGATCTGATCACGATCTACGACGCCGAGGACCAGCCGGACCCGCTGCAGCTGCGACGCGCGGCGGTGGCGTTCGCCCGGCTGCCCGAGGACGTCGTGTGCGTGCAGGCGAGGCTGGGCTACTTCAACGCCGGCCAGAACATCATCACCCGCTGGTTCACGCTCGAGTACGTCACGTGGTTCGAGCACCTGCTGCCCGGCCTGGTGGCGCTGAAGGCCCCGGTCCCGCTCGGCGGCACCTCCAACCACCTGCGGGCCTCCGCGCTGCGCGAGCTCGGCGGCTGGGACCCGTACAACGTCACCGAGGACGCGGACCTGGGGCTGCGCATCGCCCGTGCCGGGCTCCGGACCGAGGTCCTCGCGTCGCTGACGCTGGAGGAGGCGAACTCCGACTTCGTCAACTGGGTCAAGCAGCGCAGCCGCTGGTACAAGGGCTACCTGCAGACGTGGATCGTGCACAACCGCCACCCGGTACAGCTGATCCGCACGATCGGCTGGAAGGGCTACCTCGGATTCACGCTCTTCGTTGCCGGAACTCCGGTTCTCGCGGCGCTGAACCCGGTGTTCTGGTACCTCGCGATCGCCTGGTTCGTCGCGGAGCCGGGCGTGATCGCGGCGCTTTTCCCCGGCTACGTCTACTACCCGTCGATGGTCTGCTTCGTCCTCGGCAACTTCGCGATGATCTACGCCGGCCTCGTGTCCGCCCGGGCCGCGCGCCGCTTCGACCTGCTCGTCGCGGCGCTGACGTTCCCCGGCTACTGGGTGATGATGTCGTTGGCCGCGGTCAAGGCGGTGGTGCAGCTGGTGCTGCAGCCGTCGTACTGGGAGAAGACGACGCACGGGCTGAGCGCCCCGCACGTCCCAGCACCGGCAGGAGAGGCCGTCGATGTCTGACACGTTGACCCGCGGAAGCGAGGACGGCCCGGTCGTCCTGCGCAGGGACACGCTCGAGGTCGTACGCACCCCGGAGCCGGCCGCGCGGCCGTCCCTGCGCCGCTCGGCCCCGCCACGGCCGGCGGCGTCGCCTCGCGAGGCGCTGACGCTGTGGGGCCTGTTCTTCGCCGGCTACGTCGCGCTCGGCTGGGTGCTCGTGCAGCACTACGGGAGCATCGCGCTCGACGCGATGAGCCGGGTAGCGAACGGCAGCCTCGTCGTGTTCAGCTCGGACCCGCACCTGGCCGCCGTCGGCTTCGTGTGGAACCCGCTGCCGTCGATCGCCTCCATCCCGCTGCTGTTCGGCAAGGGGCTCGTCCCGGAGCTCGCGACCAAGGCGTTCGCCGGCAACGTGCTGTCGGCCGGCTGCATGGCCGCCGCAGTCGCCGTGCTGGCCGGGCTGCTGCGCGACGCCGGCCTGCGCCGCGGCCCGCGCCTCGCGCTGGCCGTCGCGTTCGGCCTGACGCCGATGATCGCCTACTACGGCGCCAACGGGATGAGCGAGGCCTACCTCCTGCTCACCCAGCTGGTCGCGGTGCGCGCGCTGCTCGTGTGGTCGCGTACGGGGCACTGGCCCGCGCTCGTGACGGTCGGCGTCGCGCTGGGGGTCGGCTACCTCGCCCGCTACGAGGCCGCCGTCTCCGCGGCCGCGGCCTGCGCCTTCGTCGCGGTCGCGGTCCACCGCAGCGCCGAGGGCGCACCCGCGGCCCGCCGTCGCGTCGCGCTTCTCGACGCGCTCCTCGTGGCCGCCCCGGTCGGGTTCGTCGTCGCGGTGTGGGCCGGCCTGAGCTGGCTGATCGTGGGCGAGCCCTTCGCACAGTTCAGCTCGGCCTACGGCAACTCCAGCCAGGTGGAGCAGCAGGGCGCCAACAGCACCGACGCCCTCTTCTCGCTCGACCGGGTCATGACCAGCGGTCTGCAGCTCCTGGCGCTGTCGCCGCTGCTCGTGGTGCTGGTCGGGGTCTCGCTCGTCCTCGCCTGGCGCCGTCGCCGGCTGTCACTCCTCGCACCGACCGCCCTGCTGGCACCGGTGCTGGCGTTCGAGCTGTACGCCTACCTCAGCGGCACGACCTTCGGGTGGCTGCGGTTCTACATCTGCACCGTCCCGCTGGCGTTCGTGCTCGCGGGCCTGCTGCTGGCGGGCCGGCCGGGCTCCGTGCCCCGGGCCGCGCGCCCCGCGTCCCGCCGCCGCGCCCTGCGGGGCGCGACGGCCGCCGCGGTGGCCGCCGCCCTGGTCGCACCGTTCGGCACGCAGGTCTGGGCGATCGAGAACGGCTCGGTCGCCGCGGAGGAGGCGCCGCAGTTCGACCTGGTCTTCCATCCGGACAGCCCGGTCGCGCAGCGCATGGAGCGCCGCTTCGCCAACGAGCGGGAGATCGCAGCGTTCCTGGACGCGCAGCTGCTGCCCGATCAGTCGGTCCTCGTCGACAACGCCAGTGGCTACGCGATCGTCCTCGCGTCGAGGCGGCCGCAGCAGTTCGTCGTCACCACCGACCGCGAGTTCCCGGAGGCGCTGCGGACGCTGGGGTCCAACGACGTGCGCTTCGTGCTCGACGTGCCCAACGAGCTGCTCGGCCGGTCCAACGCGGTCAACGTCGCCTACCCGACGTTCTTCGCCGACGGCGCCGGGATCGGCACGCTCGAGCGGGAGTGGGCGGCGAACAGCGACCAGCCGGCGTGGCGGCTCTACTCGGTGCGGTAGCCGGGCCGCTCAGACGGCCGCGGAGCGGACGGCGGCGAGGGTCAGCGGTGTCGACGGGTTGACGTCGAAGGTGCGGCCGGCGCCGTACCCGAGGTTCCAGATGCCGAAGCCGGCTGCCGACCGCTCGGCGAAGGCCGACAGCAGCTTCGTGAAGTGCGCTGCACGCGACGCGTCGCCGCCCGAGCTCTCCTGGCCGAACTCCTCGGCGATCCACGGCTTGCCGAGCGCGCGGCAGTAGGAGGCGACCGCGGGAACGGTCGTGTCCAGGTCGCCCGTGGAGTACACGTGCAGCGAGCAGGCGGCGTTGTGCGGCAGGGCCATGATGGAGCGCCAGTCGATGCCGGAGTCCCAGTCGAGCTGCAGGAACCCGCCGGTGCTGGCCAACGTGGCCGGCGCCGCCTCGTGCCACTGGGCCAGGCTGCGGGCGAAGAACGCGGTCAGCTGAGCGGTCGTGGGAACGGTCGGCGCCGGCGAGCCCTTCGGCGGCTCGGCCTCCCCGGCCAGGGCGATCAGGGCGATGGTGGGGTCGTCGGCGTAGCGCACCCTGGTCACAGTGTTCGTGCGCCGGGCGACCGTGCGCAGCAGCTGCCCCCAGTCCTTGGTGTACGGGTTGACGCCCTGGCGGGCCAGCAGGTTGCGGTAGACCGACAGGTCGAGCAGGACGCGCAGCCCGGCCTGCCGCGCCGCGGCCACGAGCCGGTCCACGCGCAGCCACCAGCGCTCCTCGGCCGCCGCGGCGTCGGCCGCCGTGCCCTCCAGGAAGTCGGTGACCCGGATGGTGTTGAGGCCCGCCGCCACCGCCAGACCGGCGGCCTCGACGGGGCGGTCGAGCATCCCGTAGACCGATCCCGCGCGCATCGCCCAGCGGCGGCCGTCGAGGCAGAAGCTCGTGCCGCAGACCGACACCCGGCCGGTAGCCGGGGTGGGGGCAGGCGCCGGCGCGGGCGGGACGGTCGGGACGGGGGCCGCGGCCGGGCGGACGGTGAAGGTCGTGCTGACGTCCTCGCGGACCTTGCCGTTGCGCGAGAGCCGTGCCTGCAGCGTCACCGTGGTCCCCGCGTACGCGCGCAGGTCGACCGGGGCGGAGCCGTGGGAGCCCGCCGCGCTCGGTGTCACCGGTGCGGTGGCGACCACCCGGCCCGCGACGAGGTAGGTGAGCTGCTCGACCTGCCGCGCGGCCTCGACGTCGACGTGCACGGTCGAGGCCGGCTGAACCGAGCCGTGCAGGCCGGCCCCGGCCACCGTGAGGTCGACGTCCGCGGCCGCGGCAGGGACGGCGTGGAGCCCGCCGAGGGTCACCGCGGCCACCGTGACGGCGGCCGCGAGTGTGGTGCGGTGCCTGGGCATCGAGGAGCTCCTGTCGTCGCGGGCCGGCCCCCGAAGGTGTCGGCGCGCCGGCGGCACGCCTTGAGCGCGCGGGCGGCGCGAGCGGCGGGGTCAGGGTCCCACGACGGGCGCCGCCCCCGCCGGGCGAACGCAGCGGACGGCGCGGGCGGCGGGTGGAGGAGCTACAGGTCGCGCAGGCTGCCGGTGGGGGCGAGCCAGGCGCCCTCGGGCGGCAGGGCGTCCAGCCGCGTGCGCGGCAGCGGCACCGTGAAGACCCCGGGGACGTCCTCGAGGTCCACGAACGTCAGCAGGTCCGACTCCTGCGCGTAGCCCGCGATCTCGGCGAACGACAGCACGACGACCTCGACGCCGTCGCGGGCGAGGTCCTCGAGCGGCTCGCGGAAGTTGCGGCCGTCCCCCGACGCGACCACGAGGCGGGTGAGGCGGCGCTCCACCGCGCGGGTGGCGATGTGGTCCAGCATCGACTCGTCGACGTCGTCGGACGGCGCGAGCTTGGGGCGGGCGAAGACGGCGAAGCCGAAGGCGCGCAGCGTCTCGACCCAGCCGCGCATGTTGACCGCGTTCTGCGGCGGCACGTTGGCGAAGACCGTGGCCTCGACGTCACGGTCCCCGGCGGCGCGCACCAGCCAGCGGCCGACCGCGTCGAAGCGGGGGCGCGACTCCGGGCCGGGCCGGGTGCCCGTGACCTGCGCGAGGGTCATGTCGATGTTCGGGGCGTCCCACACCAGCAGGTCGAGCGGGAGGCGGCTGCTGGCGCCGGCCTCCCGCCCGTTCGTCGGCTGTGGTCCGTCGGAAGGGCTCATGGGAGCCGCAACCATACCGTCCCGAGCGGCGGGACCCGCAGCTGCGCGGAGGCGGGCAGGCCGTGCCACGGCTCGTCGACCGCCTCGACGGCGCCGGCGTTGCCGACCCCGCTGCCGGCGTACACGTCGGCGTCGGTGTTGAGGATCTCCTCCCAGCGGCCGGAGGAGGGCAGGCCGATGCGGAAGGACTCGTGCGGGACCGGGGAGAAGTTGCAGACGACCGCGACCGGGCGCCCCTGGGAGTCGTAGCGCAGGAACGAGAGCGTGTTGCCGGCCGCGTCGTTCGCGTCGATCCAGCGGAAGCCCTTGGGGTCGTTGTCCAGCTCGTGCAGCGCGGGGATCTGCGCGTACAGCCGGTTGAGGTCGCGCACGAGGGTCTGCACGCCGCGGTGGTCGGGGTTGTCCGTGAGCCACCAGTCCAGGCTGCGCGCCTCGGACCACTCGGACTCCTGGGCGAACTCCTGCCCCATGAACAGCAGCTGCTTGCCGGGGTGGGCCCACATGAAGGCGAGGTAGGCCCGCACGTTCGCGAGCTGCTGCCACCGGTCACCGGGCATCTTGCGCAGCAAGGAGCCCTTGCCGTACACGACCTCGTCGTGGCTGATGGGCAGCACGAAGGACTCGGAGTACGCGTACACCATCGAGAACGTCATCTCGTTGTGGTGGTACTGGCGGTAGATCGGCTCCTGGTGCATGTACGACAGCGAGTCGTGCATCCAGCCCATGTTCCACTTGAAGCCGAAGCCGAGGCCGCCGGCGTACGTCGGCTGCGTGACGCCCGGCCACGCCGTGGACTCCTCGGCGATGACGACGGTGCCCGGGTTCCGGCGGTACGCCGTCGCGGTCGTCTCCTGCAGGAAGCGCACCGCGTCGAGGTTCTCGCGGCCGCCGTACTCGTTCGGCAGCCACTCGCCCTCCTTGCGCGAGTAGTCCAGGTAGAGCATCGAGGCGACCGCGTCGACCCGCAGGCCGTCGACGTGCATCTCCTCGAGCCAGTAGAGCGCGTTCGCGACGAGGAAGTTGCGGACCTCGTTGCGCCCGAAGTCGAAGATGTAGGTGCCCCAGTCCAGCTGCTCGCCGCGGCGCGGGTCCGGGTGCTCGTAGAGCGGGGTGCCGTCGAAGCGCCCCAACGCCCAGTCGTCCTTCGGGAAGTGGCCGGGCACCCAGTCGACGATGACCCCGATCCCGGCCTGGTGCAAGCGGTCGACGAGGTAGCGGAACTCGTCGGGGTTGCCGAACCGGGACGTGGGGGCGAAGTACGAGGAGACCTGGTAGCCCCACGAGCCGCCGAAGGGGTGCTCGGCGACGGGCATGAGCTCCACGTGCGTGAAGCCCATCTCCTTGACGTAGGCGGTGAGCTCCTCGGCCAGCTCCCGGTAGGACAGCCCCTGCCGCCAGGAACCGAGGTGGACCTCGTACGTGCTCATGGGGGAGGTGTGGACGGAGGACTGTGCGCGCCGGGCCAGCCAGTCGCCGTCGTTCCACTCGTAGCTGCCGGTCCAGACCACCGATGCGGTCGCCGGCGGCACCTCGGTGTGGAAGGCGAGCGGGTCGGCCTTCTGCCGCCACACGCCGTCGCGGCCGAGGATCTCGTACTTGTACCGCGCGCCGTTCCAGATGCCGGGAAGGAAGACCTCCCAGACCCCGGACGACCCGAGCGAGCGCATGGGGGAGGCGGTGCCGTCCCAGCCGTTGAACTCGCCGACGACGCGCACACCCTGCGCGTTCGGCGCCCACACGGCGAACGAGACGCCCTGCGTCTGGCCCAGTGGGGAGTCGTACGTCCGGCAGTGCGAGCCGAGGACGGTCCAGAGCTGCTCGTGGCGGCCCTCGCCGACCAGGTGCAGGTCGACCTGGCCGAGCGTCGGCCAGAAGCGGTAGCCGTCGTCGACGCGCTGCGGCCCGCCCTCGTCGTACGTCACGTCGAGCCGGTAGTCCGGGACCTCGGTGCCCGGCAGCACGGCCGCCCAGACCCCGCGGTGCTCGTGCTGCATCTCGTAGGACCCGTCGGCGGTCACCACCGAGATGCCGCGGGCCCAGGGCCGCAGCACACGGACCGTCACGCCTCCGTTGCCCGGGTGGCCCCCGAGGATGCTGTGCGGGTCGTGGTGGGCGCCGCCGACGAGCCGGTCCAGCTCCTCTCGGCTCACCGGGGTGGGGGTCGGGGTCGCGCTCACGTCGGTCACGGTGCTCCTCCAGCGTCCGCAGCGGCAGCCGCGGACAGACGCTCGATTGCAGACAAGGGGATCCGTACCCAGGACGGGCGGTTCCGCGCCTCGTACAGCAGCTCGTAGACGGCCTTGTCGGTCTCGTACGCCAGCAGCAGGCCGGCGTCGGCCCGCGGGTCCGCCCCCGCGACCGAGGCGTAGCCGTCGCAGAACGCGGACCGGTTGCGCTGCGCCCACTCCTCGGCTCGGTACTCCAGCTGTGGGTCGCGCGGCCGGTCGATCAGCTGGTGCCGGGCGGCGTAGTCGAACGAGCGGAGCATCCCGGCGACGTCGCGCACCGGGGAGTCCGGCGCGCGCCGCTCGGCCAGGCTCTTGGCCGGCTCGCCCTCGAAGTCGAGCAGCCGCCAGCCCGTCGGCGTCCGCATGACCTGGCCGAGGTGGTAGTCGCCGTGGATGCGCTGCACCGGGACCGGCTCGGTGCGCGCGGCGAGCGCGTCGTACGCGGCGGTCAGCGCCGGCGCGTACGGGGCCGCCTCGGGCACCTCCCGTACCGCGACCTCGAGCCGGGCCTTCATCGCCGACGCCAGCGGCTGCAGCCGCTCCGGCCCGAACGTGCCGGTCGGCAGCGCGCGGGCCAGGTCGGCGTGGACCGCCGCCGTTGCCGCGCCGAGCCGGAACGACTCGCCGGCGAAGTCCCCGCCGACCTCGTCGGCGTGCAGGTCGGCCTCGGCGAACAGGTCGCGCACGCTGGACTGCGCCAGCCCCCAGCCGTCGCTGGCGGTCGCGAGGAACTCCTGCAGCATCGCGAGGCTGCCGTCGACGGTCTCGCCGGGGATGTGCTCCCAGCGGCCCGCGATGTGCCCGAGCGGCGCGGCGATGTACTCGCAGCCGACACCGAGAAGCGCTTCATGGATCTCGATGTCAGGGTTCTCGCCCGGCGCCAGCTTGCGGAAGACCTTGAGGATGGCCGAGTCGTCGTAGACCAGGGAGGTGTTCGACTGCTCGGCCGAGAGGACCCGCGAGCTCACCTCCGGCGGGATGTCGTCCGCGCCCTTGAGCGGCGCGAACGTCACGTCGCCGACCGTGGCTCCCGTGCGCAGGTTCTTCAGCAGCAGCGCCGTCGCGGTCCTGTCGTGCAGGGCGTCGTACGCGTACCACGTCCGGCCGTCCTCCTCGATCTCGCCGACGTAGGCGCGGTCGAGGGCCTCCACCCGCTGCTCGTGCAGCGCGAGCGGCACCTGGTACGACTCGACCTCGCCTCCCGCGTACTCGACCCGGGCGACGAGCAGGCGGATCGGCCCGCTGGGCGCGTCGAGCTCGGCCAGCGGGGCGACCGCCGTCACCGTCCAGTCGCGGCCCTTGCCGCCGAACCAGCGCGCGGACCCCATCCACTGCGAGATCAGCTCCGGGCTCACCGTCACAGGCCCTCCTCGGGCTTGGCCAGCCGGAACCAGAAGAAGCCGTGGCCCGGCATCGTCAGGAAGTACGGCAGGTCGCCGATGGCGGGGAACGAGACGCCGCCGAGCAGCTCGATCGGGCGCCACCCCTCCCACTTGCGCAGGTCCAGCTCGACCGGCTGCGGGAAGCGGGAGAGGTTGTTGACGCAGAGCACGACGTCGTCGCCGAACTCCCGCATGAACGAGAGCACCGAGCCGTTCGTGCCGCCGAGGTCCGTGAACGTCCCGAGGCCGAACGCCGGGTTCTGCTTGCGCACCGCGATCATGCGGCGGGTCCAGTGCAGCAGCGACGTGGACGCCGACATCTGCGCCTCGACGTTCGTCACCTGGTAGCCGTAGACCGGGTCCATGATGATCGGCAGGTAGAGCTGGCCCGGGTTGGCCTTGGAGAAGCCGGCGTTGCGGTCCGGGGTCCACTGCATCGGCGTCCGCACCCCGTCGCGGTCACCGAGCCAGATGTTGTCGCCCATGCCGATCTCGTCGCCGTAGTACAGGACGGGGGAGCCGGGCAGGGCGAGCAGCAGGGCGGTGAACAGCTCGAGCTGGTTGCGGTCGTTGTCGAGCAGGGGTGCGAGGCGGCGGCGGATGCCGATGTTCGCCTTCATGCGGGGGTCCTTGGCGTACTCGCCCCACATGTAGTCGCGCTCTTCGTCGGTCACCATCTCGAGCGTCAGCTCGTCGTGGTTGCGCAGGAAGATGCCCCACTGGCAGTTCTTCGGGATCTCCGGCGTCTGCGCCATGATCTCGGAGATGGGGTAGCGGGACTCGCGGCGCACCCCCATGAACAGCCGCGGCATGACCGGGAAGTGGAACGCCATGTGGCACTCGTCGTCGTCGCCGAAGTACTCGACGACGTCGGCCGGCCACTGGTTCGCCTCGCAGAGCAGCACCCGGTCCGGGTAGAGCCGGTCGACCTCCGCGCGGATCCGCTTGAGGAACTCGTGGGTCTCCGGCAGGTTCTCGCCGTTGGTGCCCTCGCGCTCGTAGAGGTAGGGCACCGCGTCCAGCCGGAACCCGTCGACGCCGAGGTCCAGCCAGAAGCGCAGGGCCTCGACCACGGCTTCCTGCACCCGCGGGTTGTCGAAGTTCAGGTCCGGCTGGTGGGAGAAGAACCGGTGCCAGAAGTACTGCTTGCGCACCGGGTCGAACGTCCAGTTCGACGTCTCCGTGTCCACGAAGATGATGCGCGCGTCCTGGTACAGCTGGTCGGTGTCGGACCACACGTAGAAGTCGCCGTACGGCCCGTCCGGGTCGCTGCGCGAGGCCTGGAACCAGGGGTGCTGGTCCGAGGTGTGGTTCATGACGAAGTCGATGATCACGCGCATGCCGCGCTCGTGCGCGGCGTCGACGAACCCGACGAAGTCGCCGATGGTGCCGAAGTCCGGGTGCACGTCGGTGTAGTCGGCCACGTCGTAGCCGCCGTCGCGCAGCGGCGAGGCGAAGAACGGCGGCAGCCACAGGCAGTCCACGCCGAGCCACTGCAGGTAGTCCAGCTTCTCGGTGAGGCCGGCCAGGTCCCCGCTGCCGTCCCCGTTGCCGTCGTTGAATGCCCGGACCAGCACCTCGTAGAAGACGGCGCGCTTGTACCAGTAAGGGTCGCGCTCGTTGTCCGGCTTGCCGCTGTACTGCTCGATGGCGATATCGGTCACCGGCTCAGACCCTCCGGACCGTCAGGATGTGCGCCGGCTCGCGATAGGGGTCGAGCCGGACGTAGTTGTGCTGGCCCCACCAGAACGTCTCGCCGGTGATCTCGTCACGGACGGCGAAGTGGTCGTCCCAGCCGAAGCCGAGCTCGGGCATGTCCAGGTGGACGGTGTCCTCGCGGACGGAGTGCGGGTCGAGGTTGACCACGACCAGCACGACGTCCTCGGAGCCGTCCGCGGCCTTCTCGACCTTGCTGTAGGCGAGGATGTGGTCGCTGTCGGTCTCGTGGAAGCGCAGGCCGCGCAGCCGCTGCAGCGCCACGTGCTCGCGCCGGAGCCGGTTCAGCAGGGTGAGGTAGGGCGTCAGCGTCCGCCCGTCGCGCTCGGCCGCCGCCCAGTCCCGCGGGCGGTACTGGTACTTCTCCGAGTCGAGGTACTCCTCGCTGCCGGGCCGGACCGCCACGTGCTCGTAGAGCTCGTAGCCGGAGTAGATCCCGTAGGACGGGGTCATGGTCGCCGCCAGCACGGCCCGGATCTTGAACGCCGCCGGGCCGCCGTACTGCAGGTAGGCGTGCAGGATGTCCGGCGTGTTGGGCCAGAAGTTCGGCCGGTAGAAGTGCGCGGTCTGCGTCGTGAGCTCGGTGAGGTACTCGACGAGCTCCTGCTTGGTGTTCCGCCAGGTGAAGTACGTGTAGCTCTGGTGGAAGCCGACCTTGGCCAGCTCCTGCATCATGGCCGGCCGGGTGAAGGCCTCGGCCAGGAAGAGCACGTCCGGGTCGGTCTTGCGGACCTCGCCGAGCAGCCACTCCCAGAAGTTCACCGGCTTGGTGTGCGGGTTGTCGACACGGAACACCCGGACCCCGTGGCTGATCCAGTGCCGCACGACCCGCAGCACCTCGTTGTAGATCCCCTGCGGGTCGTTGTCGAAGTTGATCGGGTAGATGTCCTGGTACTTCTTCGGCGGGTTCTCCGCGTACGCGATGGTGCCGTCGGCGCGCGTGGTGAACCACTCCGGGTGCTCGGTGACCCACGGGTGGTCGGGCGAGGCCTGCAGCGCGAGGTCGAGCGCGACCTCCATCCCGAGCTCGCGGGTGCGGGCCACGAAGAAGTCGAAGTCCTCGATCGTGCCGAGGTCCGGGTGGACGGCGTCGTGCCCGCCGGCGGGGGAGCCGATCGCCCACGGGACGCCCGGGTCGTCCTCGGCCGGGGTCAGGGTGTTGTTCGGGCCCTTGCGCGCGGTGAAGCCGATCGGGTGGATGGGCGGCAGGTAGACGATGTCGAAGCCCATGCCCGCGATCGCCGGCAGCCGCTCGGCCGCCTGGCGGAACGTCCCGGAGCGCTTCGGCCCGCCGTCCTCGCCCATGCTCGCGCCCTCCGAGCGCGGGAAGAGCTCGTACCAGCTGCTGAACAGCGCCCGCTCGCGGTCGACCTGGAGCGGGAAGCGCTCGGTCGACGTCACGAGGTCGCGCAGCGGCAGCTCCTGCAGCGTCGCCTCGACCTCCGGTGCGGTCGCCGCGGCGTACCTCGCCTCCACCGGCCGCCCGGTGTCCCGCAGGGCCGCGGCGGCGTCGGCCAGGACGCGCTTGCCGGTGGCCGAGCGGCCGGGCACCGTCGCGGCTCGCTCGAGCAGCCGTGCCCCTTCCTCCAGCATCAGCTCGACGTCGAGCCCTGCCGGCACCTTGATGCCGGCATCGTGATGCCAGGTCTCGTAGGGGTCGCTCCACGCCTCGATGGCGTAGCTCCAGCGACCCTCGCTGGTCGGCACGACTTCTGCCTCCCAGACGTCCACGCCCGGGCCGAGCTTGCGCATCGGTGTCCACGGGCCTTTCCGGCCGTCCGCGTCCCGGAGGACGACGTTGGCCGCCACGGCGTCGTGCCCCTCACGGAACACCGTCGCCGACACGGTGAACCGCTCGCCCACAACCGCCTTGGCCGGGTACCTACCGCAGGCCACGACGGGTTGGACGTTGCTGATGGGGATGCGTCCGGTCATCGAGGGCGAACCTACCCAGGTGCGGCCAGGGATCACCTCCCCGGTGCCGCTCGGGATGACGGCCTGCTCGTCACCGCCGGTCGCTCGGGCCTCGACGGACCGTCATGCACGGGCCCGTTCCTCGGCGAGCAGCGCGTCGAAGGATGTCCGGCCCGTAAACAAGCGGAGAAGTTGCGCTGCGCGAGTTTGCCCGTGCCTGGTCCATGGAAGCCGGTGCGTACGGCAGATTCCTGTTTCGGCTCCGATTTGTGCGCTAAGTGCTGCCGTGGTCACGAAAAGTGATCCGTGACGTGGTATCCGGAATTCCGGGTGTGGTGATGTCCCGCGGCACCCGGGGCGGGTGCCGCTGCGACTGCACGACGCGGAGCCCCATGGAAGGAGCTACATGCGCGACTACACCCCGCCCGCACTGACCCTGCGGGGTCGGCTGGAAGAGCTCACGGGGGCGTCGGTCACCGGCACCGCGACCGACGTCCCGCTCAGCACCCCGGTGACGGCACCGCTCTCGATCTTCTCCTGAGGCGGCCCCGGAGGGCGGGAGGCGCCGGTCGCCTCCCGCCCGCTTGCTCCCAGCGGCGGCGCGCGCCGGGTTCCCGGCGTCGATCGGACGAACCGCTCGCCTGGAAGCAGGGAATTCGGCGTCAGCGGGCATCGGCCTGCTCGGTGTGGGTCGGGTGACCGCCGGCGGCCGATGGGTCGGGTCGGGCTTCGTGGGCCGCAGGTGGCCGGTCGAGGGGCGAGTGCGCCGCCGCCTTGGCCGTACGAGACGATGGGCGTAATCGGCCTGACACTCGGCGTAGTCGTTGCCTTCGGACAGTTCGGGAGAACGAGGCGCCGACGGCTGCGGAGCGGGTTTGCCCGGCAACGCAGAGGTGGGAAGGATGGCCTCGCGGGGTCGACGTCCGTTGCAGTGCCAGCCAGCCGGCCAGTAGCCGCCCGACGAGTGAGGGATTCACGTGAGAGCCATCCGCCGCTTCACCGTGCGCACCGTTCTTCCGGAGGCGCTCGCGCCCCTGGGCGAGCTGTCGATGAACCTGCGGTGGTCCTGGCACCCGGAGACCCAGGACCTGTTCCGGGACGCGGACCCCGGCACCTGGGAGGCCGTCGGGCACGACCCGGTGGCCCTGCTCGGCGCGCTCGCGCCCGAGCGGCTGGCCGAGCTCGCCGCGGACGAGGGTTTCGTACGCCGTGTCCACGACGCCGTCGGCGACCTGCACGAGTACCTCACCGGGGCCCGGTGGTACCAGTCGCTCGGCTCCGGGGAGCCCGGCGACAGCGCGATCCCCGCCTCGATCGCCTACTTCTCGCCCGAGTACGGCATCACGAGCGTGCTGCCGCAGTACTCCGGCGGGCTCGGGATCCTCGCCGGTGACCACCTCAAGTCCGCCTCCGACCTCGGCGTGCCGATCGTCGGCGTCGGCCTGCTGTACCGCTCGGGCTACTTCCGCCAGGCGCTGTCCGGTGACGGGTGGCAGCAGGAGCACTACCCGGTCCTCGACCCCGACGGCATGCCGATCTCGGTGCTGCGCGAGCCCGACGGGACCCCCGTCGTCGTCACGCTGGACCTGCCGGGTGGGCGCGCGCTGCACGCCCGTGTCTGGGTCGCGCAGGTCGGCCGCGTGCCCCTGCTCCTGCTCGACTCCGACATCGAGACCAACGAGCCCTCCGAGCGGACGGTCACCGAGCGGCTCTACGGCGGGGGCAACGAGACCCGCCTGCTGCAGGAGCTGCTGCTCGGCATGGGCGGCGTGCGTGCGCTGCGCGCGTACAGCCGGGTCACCGGGGCGCCTGCGCCCGAGGTCTTCCACACCAACGAGGGCCACGCCGGCTTCCTCGGCATCGAGCGCATCCGCGAGCTCGTCGCCGACAGCGGGCTGACGTTCGAGGAGGCGCTGGAGGCGGTGCGCGCCGGCACCGTGTTCACCACCCACACCCCGGTGCCCGCGGGTATCGACCGCTTCCCCCGCGACCTGGTCGCGCAGCACTTCTCCGGCCCGCTCGCCCCGCCCGAGGCGCTGGACCAGATCCTCGCCCTCGGAGCCGAGACGTACGAGGGCGGCGACCCCGGAGTCTTCAACATGGCCGTCATGGGCCTGCGCCTGGGCCAGCGCGCCAACGGCGTCAGCCTGCTGCACGGGGTGGTCAGCCGCGGGATGTTCTCCGGGCTGTGGCCGGGCTTCGACCCCTCCGAGGTGCCGATCACCTCGGTCACCAACGGCGTCCACGCCCCGACGTGGGTCGCCCGGGAGGCGCAGGACGCGGCCGAGCGGGCCGGCGGTGCCCGCGACTGGGAGGGCCTGTCCCGGCTCTCGGACGGCGATCTCTGGCAGGTGCGCCGCACGCTGCGCGGCAAGCTCGTCGACGACGCGCGCCGCCGGCTGCGCGCCTCGTGGCTGGAGCGGGGCGCGAGCGAGCCCGAGCTCGGCTGGATCGACAACGCCCTCGACCCCGAGGTGCTGACCATCGGCTTCGCCCGCCGGGTGCCGTCGTACAAGCGCCTCACGCTGATGCTGCGCGACCCGGCCCGGCTCAAGTCGCTGCTGCTGCACCCCGAGCGCCCCGTGCAGATCATCGTCGCGGGCAAGGCCCACCCGGCCGACGAGGGCGGCAAGCGGCTCATCCAGGAGCTCGTCCGCTTCACCGACGACCCCGAGGTGCGCCACCGCATCGTCTTCCTGCCGAACTACGACATCGCCATGGCACAGGTCCTGCTGCCCGGCACGGACGTCTGGCTCAACAACCCGCTCCGCCCGCTGGAGGCCTCCGGCACGTCGGGCATGAAGGCCGCGCTCAACGGCGGCCTCAACCTCTCGATCCTGGACGGCTGGTGGGACGAGTGGTTCGACGGCGAGAACGGCTGGGCCATCCCGACCGCCGACGGCGTCAGCGACCCCAACCGGCGCGACGACATCGAGGCCGCCGGGCTCTACGACCTCATCGAGTCCCAGGTCGCCGCGAAGTTCTACGAGCGCGGCCACGACGGGGTCCCGCAGCGCTGGATCTCGATGGTCCGGCACACCCTGCAGTCGCTCGGGCCGAAGGTGCTCGCGAGCCGGCAGGTCCAGGACTACGTCAACCAGCTCTACGTGCCGGCAGCCACCTCCGCCCGCGGGCTGGGTGAGGACCTCAAGGGCGCCCGCGTGCTCGCCGAGTGGAAGCGCAGCGTCCGCGGGTCCTGGGACGGCGTCCGCGTCGACCACGTCGAGTCCGAGGGCGTCGGGGACGCCCCCGAGGTCGGCTCGGTGCTGCGCGTGCGCGCCTTCGTCTCGATCGGCGCCCTGCAGCCCGGAGACGTCGAGGTGCAGCTGGTCCACGGCCGGGTCGACGAGGGCGACGAGCTGGCCGACACCGCGGCGCTCCCGCTGACCCACGCCGAGGCGTACGAGGGTGGCCGGCACCGCTACGACGGAGAGCTCACCCTCGAGCGGACCGGCGCGTTCGGCTACACCGTGCGCGTGCTGCCGTCGACCAAGCTGGCGGCGGCCCCGGCCGAGCTCGGCCTCGTCGCCAACGCCGTCGCCCCCGAGGGCCAGTCGAAGGGCGCGCCTCCGCTGCGCTGACGCTCCTGCGAGAGGACGGGCCCGGCACGGGTGACGTGCCGGGCCTGTCTGCGTCTCCTGTGCTTGCGGCCGGCGCCCGTCCCGGCGCCGGGCCGGGACGCGGAGCTCAGGCCCCAGGCGGGTCGGCGCACAGCACGACCACGCTGTGCCCCTGCAGCACGATGGACTCGCCGACGGCGTGCTCCTCGGTCGGGGCGTCGTCATCGGCCGTGTCGAGCACCAGGGCCCACGTCGTCGAGGCGCTGCCGGTCTGCGGCAGGACGACCTTGCGCGGGTCGTTGCCGGCGTGCAGCACCAGCAGGTACGTCGCGTCCTGCAGGCGCTCACCGCGCGGCCCGCGGCGGCGCACCGTGCGGCCGGAGAGCCGCATGCCGAGCGTCCGCACGTTCGGGTCGAACCACTCGGCCTCGTGCATCTCGCTGCCGCCGGGGGCGTACCACGCCACGTCCTTGGGGCCGCCGGGCTCGGCCGGGCGGCCCTCGAAGAAGTGCTCCTGACGCAGTGCCACGTGCTCACGGCGCAGCCGCATCAGCCGCTTGGTGAAGCCGAGCAGCGCGGCCCGGTCGCGGTCCAGCGCCCAGTCAACCCAGGAGACCGGGTTGTCCTGGCAGTAGGCGTTGTTGTTGCCCGACTGGGTGCGGCCCATCTCGTCGCCCGCGGTGATCATCGGCACGCCGGCGGAGAGCAGGAGGGTCGAGAGCAGGTTGCGCTGCTGGCGCGCCCGCAGCCGCAGGACCTCGGCGTCTGCCGTCTCGCCCTCGACGCCGCAGTTCCACGAGCGGTTGTCGTCGGTGCCGTCGCGGCCGTGCTCGCCGTTGGCGTCGTTGTGCTTGCCGTTGTACGACACCAGGTCGCGCAGCGTGAAGCCGTCGTGAGCGGTGACGAAGTTGATCGAGGCCAGCGGCCGTCGTGTGCCGTAGACGTCGCTGGAACCGGAAAGCCTGTATGCGAGTTCGCGTACCCCGTGCGAGCGCGAAGCCCAGAAGTCGCGGACGCCGTTGCGGAAACGGTCGTTCCACTCGGCCCACGGCGGCGGGTACTCGCCCACCCGGTAGCCGCCCCAGCCGACGTCCCACGGCTCGGCGATGAGCTTGACGTCGCGCAGCACCGGGTCCTGGCGCACCGCGGTGAGGAAGGCGCCCTCGAGGTCGACGTCCCCGCCGCGCTTCCGGCTCAGCGTGGGGGCGAGATCGAAGCGGAAGCCGTCGACGTGCATCTCCTCGACCCAGTAGCGCAACGAGTCCAGGATCAGCTGCAGCACCTGCGGATGGGAGGCGTCGACCGAGTTGCCGCAGCCGGTGTAGTCGGCGTAGGCCGCTCCGTGCCGGTGGTAGTAGGACGCGTTGTCCAGCCCGCGGAACGACAGCACGGGGCCGTCGCCGCCGGCCTCGGCCGTGTGGTTGTAGACGACGTCGAGCACGACCTCGAGCCCGGCCGCGTGCAGCGTGCGCACCATGTCCTTGAACTCGCGGACCTGCTCCCCGCGCGTGCCCGAGGCGGAGTAGGCGCCGTGCGGTGCGAAGAAGCCGATCGAGTTGTAGCCCCAGTAGTTGACCAGGCCGCGCTCACGGAGGAACGGCTCGCTGACGAAGTGGTGCACGGGCAGCAGCTCGACCGTCGTCACGCCGAGGTCGACGAGGTGCTCCACGACCGCCGGGTGCGCCAGCCCCGCGTACGTCCCGCGCAGCTCGGCGGGCACGGCCGGGTGCAGCTTGGTGAAACCGCGGGTGTGCAACTCGTAGACGACGGTGTCCGACCAGGGGATGCGCGGGGAGCGGTCGCCCTGCCAGTCGTACGCGGTGTCCGCCACCACGGACACCGGGGCGTCGGCGGGGCCGTCCAGGGCACGGGCGTACGGGTCGAGGAGCAGCGCGCCGGAGTCGAAGCGGTGGCCGGCCTCGGGGGCGTGCGGCCCGTGGGCCCGGAACCCGTAGCGGGTGCCGGGGCGCAGGTCGGCGACCTCGGCCGGCAGGTAGCCGTGCCGGACCCCGTAGACCCGCTCGGGCAGGCGGAACCGCCGCTCCCCGCCGTCGTCGTCCAGCACGCAGAGCTCGACCCACTCGGCGTGCTCGGACCAGACCGCGACGTTCGCGCCCTGCCCGTCCCAGGTGACGCCGAGCGGGGAGGGCGACCCGGGCCAGGGAGCGGGCTCGGCTCCTGCGCGCCCGGACGAGCCGTGCGCGGGCGAGCTGTGCGGGGACGCGGGTCGGGCGGCTGCGCTCACCGCCCGATCATCCCCGACAGCGCCGCGAAGCAGTCCGCCTGCCCTCGGTGAGCCGCGATCAGCCCGGGCCGAACGCGCTCTCGTCGGCGCTGGCGAAGACGACCCGGTTGTCGCGGTAGCGGCCGGCGGATCGGTCGTACGTCCCGGCGCAGGTGATCAGACGCAGCTCGTGGCCGGGCGTCGGCCCGTAGACGGCCGCTGTCGGGAACGCGTCCTGGGGGTGCTGCGAGGTGTGGGTGACCCGGAAGGCCGCCGTCGTCCCGTCCGAGCGCACCACCTCGACCTCGTCCCCGGGCCGCAGCTCGGCCAGCCGCCAGAAGACGGCGGGCCCGTCCGGGGAGTCGACGTGGCCCGCGATCACTGCCGGCCCCCGCTCTCCGGGGACCGCGCCCCCGGCGTACCAGCCGGGGCGCTCCCAGCGTGGTGGTTGCTCCAGCTCCCCGGCGGCGTCGAGCGCGAGCCGGTCCAACCCCACGTCGACGGCCAGCCGACGGATGACCAGGCGGGTCGGGTGCAGCGTCGACGCGGGCAGCGCGGCCGGGCCCGACCGCTCGGGCGCGGCGGGCGCGGGTGGCCCGGCAGTGGGCGCGACCGGGGGAGCCGTCGCCGCGGTGGCGGGTGACCCGAGGGCGGCGGGCCGGGCCGGAGCGTCACCCGCCCCGCAGCCGCCCAGCAGCGGCAGGCAGGCGGCGAGCGCGAGGCCTGCGGCGGTGCGCCGGGCCTGCGGCCCGCCCGGCGAGCGGCTGTCGCCCGGCCCTGCCCCCCCGCGCCGCTCCCGGCGGTGGCGCCCCAGCGCGTCGGTCACCGCCGCGTCACCGGGCCGACGGCCGGCGCCGCCGCAGCATCACGAGCCCCGCGCCGGCGAGCAGCCCGCCGAGGGCGAGGGGAGCGGCGCCCCACGTCATCGCGGACGGGGAGGCAGCAGTCGCGCCCGGGCCGTGCCCGGTGTTGACCCCGCCCTTGGGCATCGCCGCCGAGCCCTCGCTGTCGACGACCGCCGCCACCTTCAAGGTGGCGTCCCCCGCGCCGTCGAGGACCAGCACCGAGGCCACGCGGCCCGCCGGGACGTCCACGGTCGCGGTCAGCGGCTTCGCGGTGCCGCCGGACGGCGTGACCCGCAGCGTCCACCGGCCGGCGGGCACGGTCGCGTAGCCCGTCGCCGTGCCGAACGCCGTGTCCTGCGCGAGCAGCGGCCCGCCCTCGGCGCGCACGTCCACGCTGTCGGCCCGGGTGGCGGCCTGGATGAGGCGTACCCGCCCCTTGCCGGGGGCCGGCGCGGCGAGGTCGTCGCGCAGCACCTTGGTCGTCAGGTCCGCCTTGAGCCCTACGGCGGCGACCGTGTAGGCCTTGCCGGGCGACACCGTGGCCGTCGCGGAGAGCACGGGCGTGCTGGTGCCGGCGTCGCCGGCCCAGCGCATGGTCGCGGTGTAGGTACCGGCCGGCACCGCCTGGTAGGCGCTCACGTCCCCGTAGCCCACGCCACGCAGCACGACCGGCTTGTCGCCGCCGCTGAACGGGGCGAGGTAGACGTCGACCTCCGGGGTGTCGGGGGACAGGTGTGCCAGGCGGAGCCAGGAGGTGCCCGTCGCCGCCGCGGCCGCGCCAGGGACGACGACGAGCGCCGGGCCGGCCGCGAGGGCGCCGGCGAGCAGCAGCGCGCCGGCCCGGCGGCGGGGGAGGGAGGGCGTCGGGCGGGTCTGGAACGGGGTCACGGGTCCTCCGGGGAAGTGGTGGGCGGAGCGCTGAGGTCGGCGTCGTCCGACTCGGGGGCCGGGAGCAGGCCGAGCGGGCTGGGGGCGGGGAAGGTGACGGTCAACCGGCCGCCGGCCAGGGACAGCTGCGGCGCGTAGGGCTCCGGCTGGGCGCGCAGCACCTCGAGCAGCCGGCTCGTGGCGGGCGCCCCGTCGCGCACAGGCTCGCCGTCGGCCGAGGCCACCGTCACCGTGCGGATCGGAGTGGGCGCGGCCTCTCCCGGGGCCGCCGGGAAGCCGGCGACGCCGAGGCGCTGCTCGCCGAGGGCCAGGGCGAGCACGACCATCACCCGGCTGTCCACGCGCCCGGCGGCGAGCTGGCGCCGAGCCGGGGCCGGGAGGTCGAGCCGCGCGTTGCCGGCCAGCGCCGTCCCGACCCTGGCCCGCGCGGCGGCGTCCGCCTCCTGTGCGGCCGTGGCGGCGCCGGCTCCGTCCGGCTCGACCCGGCGTACCTCGATCGCGCCCTCGCCGGCCCCGAACGTCGCCAGCACCACCGAGTTGCGCACCGCGGCGGCCACGCCCTCGTCCACGACGTCGGACTCGGCGGTGCCCACGGTCCCGGTGCTGCCGGCCGCGCGCAGCTCGGCGAGCGCCGCCCGCAGCGCGGGGGTGACCACCACGACGTCGAGCGATCGCCAGCTGTCGGCGCCCTGCCCGTCCGCCTCGACCGCGGCGTAGCCCACGGGTGCCCGCCCCGCGGCGACCAGCTCGGGCAGCAGCGCGTCGTCGGTGGCGACCCGTGCCTCGGCGGGCAGGCTGCTCAGCACCCACGCCGCCGCGGAGCGGTACGCCGCGTCCGCGTCGCGGTCGACCAGGCCGCGCAGTGTGGCCGTCCACGCCTGCCCGGCCGCGAGGACCCCGAGGCAGGCCGCGAGTGCCACGGTGATGGCGGGCAGCCAACCAGTCGCCGAGCGGGCGGAACGCGCCCGGCGTGCCTCGCTGACCACGGCCCCCACCACGAGGACCGCGACCGCCGGCAGGACGGGCACGGCCTGCCCGGCGGGCGGCGCGCCCGGTACGAACGGCACGAGCAGCAGCAGGCCCACCAGGGCCACGAGCGGCCGGAGCGCGCGCGACCGGGTGGCCAGCGCCACCGCGACCACTGCAGCGACCGCGAGCACCGGGTCCCGGTCCGCCCAGCCGCGCAGCGCGTCCCACAGCTGCCCGGTGCCGGAGCCGGCGGCGCCCGACGCCGGCCACGGCCAGCCGCGGGTGCCCTCGGGCCACACGGAGGCCGCCGTGGCGAGCACCGCGTAGAGCGCGGCCACCCCCGTCAGGACCGTGACGGGCACGGCCAGCACGGAACGGCGCCCGCGTGTGGAGCGCAGCGCGAGCCACGCCACCACAGGCAGCGCCAGCAGCGTGACCGGTGCGGTGAGAGCCGCGACCGAGAGGGCGGCCGCCGAGCCGGCCAGCTGGAACCGTGCCCGCGACCGGCCGGCGGCGAGCCAGAGGGCGAGCAGCAGCCACGGCGTCGCAACCCCCGGCGCGGTGACCCGGCGTGCCTCCTCGACCGCGAGTGGCGAGAGCGCGAGGACGAGCCCGGCGACTGCCGCGGCCACGCGCGGGAGCCCGAGCCGCCGGGCCAGCGCCATGGTCAGTGCGACTGCGGCCAGGTGGCACAGGAGCAGTGCCTCCCGGCCGGCGCCGAGCGCTCCGTCCCAGCGGGAGAGCGCGTCGGTCAGGGCGTCCCACCCACCGACCTGCAGGGCGGCGAGCGGCGGGTCGAGCCGGCCCGGCCCGAGCCCGTCGCCGCGGGCGACCGCGTACGCGGAGGCGGTGAGCGCCCCCTCGGCCGCGCTGCGGGCCGGGGCGTCGGCGAGGCCGGCCGCCCCGACCGCTCCCGCGACGGCGAGGACGGGGAGGGCGGCGAGCAGCGCCCATGCCCGCCCACCCGGCGGCGAGCCGTCGACGGCGGGCGGCTCAGGAGCCGCCGGCTGCGGAGCGCGCAGGTGCTCGGGCCGCGCGTGCGCGGGGCCGGGGGCGAGCGCCGTCACCGGCGAGCGGCCCGCGGTGCCGTGCGGTCAGGGCGAGGCGCCCACGGGACGGCGGTCAGGCTCCGGGCGGTATCCACACGGACGGTTCGGGGCGGCCGGGGGTGCGGATGCCCCGGATCGATGGATGCGCCGGAAATTCGACGCCGTGTTCAGTGCTGCTCACTACCCGTCACGGCGGGGTGGCTCGTCGCGGTCCGCGAGCGCCGCGAACAGCGCGCTGTCGTCGTCGACCAGGCCGCCGGAAGGAGTCTCGACGGGCAGCCCGAGCCGGCCCCGGCCGCGGCCGCGCATGTGCTGCGGCGGGCGGCGGGCCGGCCTGCCCGCGCGGGCCAGCGGCACGGCCAGCACCACGGCCTCGACGGCCAGGACGATGACCCAGGCCACGGTGAGCCCCAGCGTGCCCGAGTGGAGCGCTCCGGCCGTCGCCCCGGCCACCTCGAAGACGGCGCCGACCAGCACGACGCCCGCGGCCTCCGTGGTCCGGCCCTGCACCCGGCGCAACGCGACGTAGTGGTCCTTCACGATGAGCGGGATGCCGGCCAGCACGATGACCCGCAGCTCGCTGAGGCCCTCGAGCGCGTAGGCGTCACCGAAGGCCAGCAGGATCGGCCGCGCGATCGGGTAGAGCACGACGCAGGCGGCGAGACTGGCGGCCATGCCCAGCGGCAGGGTCAGCCGCATCCGGGAGATCAGCTCCCGCTCGTCGGCGTCCGCGGCGGCGAACAGGCCGATCGCCATGGCGTACGGCAGGACGAAGACGAACCCGGCCACCAGCCGGACGGTGGAGAAGTAGCCGTTGTCGGTGGCCGACAGGACGACCGTGACGACGAGCGAGAGCAGCAGCGGCGGGGCCTGCAGCGCGAGGTTGAGCGCGTGGTGGCTGGCGGCCGCCCTGTGCAGGCCGCGCATGGTGCGCAGGTCGAAGAGGCGCTTGCTCTCCTGGTGCTGGAGCCCGCCGCGGGTCCGCCACATCACCACCGGCAGCGAGACCAGCGTGCCCAGCGTCCACGACAGGTAGATCGCCATGCCGCCGTCGGCGCCGCCGAAGGAGAGGGCGAGCAGGAAGCCGATCTTCGTCACGCTCGCGATGACGTTGCGCTCGAGCTGGAGCAGCCCGCTGCCGAGCGCCAGCACGGCCTGGTCGAGGACGAGGGTCATGCCGGTGAGGGCCACTCCGACCGCGAAGAGGAGCGCCACCTGCGGGCTCGAGCCGACCTTGGCCAGCTCGTCCGCGCCCACGAGCTGCGCGCCCACGGCCAGCAGGAGGCCGAGGACGAAGCTCACCGCGGTGGACAGCACCAGCGCGGTCCGGACGAGCAGCCGGCGCCGGCTGAGCGCGACGCGCGTCATCTCGCGGATGAGCAGCGTGCCGAGCCCGAGCATGCCGATCGACCCGAGCAGCTGCATGGACGACGTCGCCGCGCTGGCGAGGCCGACCGACTCCACGGAGAAGCGGCGGGCCGCGACCGTCCAGTAGACGAAGCCGAGGATGCTCGTGATGGCCTGGGTGCCGACCAGAGTTGCGGTGACGGCGGCGACCCGCTCGAACCCCTTGAAGCGCTGCAGTGGGGCGAGCGCTCTTGCGGTAATCGGCATTCCTGCTTCCTGGTTCTGCCGCCCGCGCTCACGTCGAAGGGACGGCCCGGAGGGAGCGCCCTCCGAGTGCCGCGCCTCCGGCGGCCGCACCCATGCTAGGGGTGCGGCCGGCCGGGAGCCCGGTCACCCGGTGATCGTCACCCGGTCGACGACGAGCGAGGCCGGGAAGGCCGTCGACGCGTCGGGCGCGCCGCCCCAGTCCCCCCCGACCGCGAGGTTGAGGATCAGGTAGTACGGCTTCCCGACCGGCCACTGCTGGCCGGAGCGCATGTCGGCCCGGGTCGCCGTGAAGTATTCGCGGCCGTCGACGCTGAAGGTGACGTAGTTCGGTGTGACGTCCATCGCGTACGTGTGCATGCCGTTCGCGAGCGGGACGCCGGTGTCGTAGCCGAGCCCGACGTCGGACACCCGCTGGCTCAGCCAGCCGAGCTTGTCGCTCGCGTCGCCGAGGCCGTGCAGGTGGCCGAAGACCGTGGTGGGCTGGCTGCCGAGGTACTCCATGACGTCGAGCTCGCCCGACCGCGGCCAGTCGACGGAGTCGATGTCGGCGCCGAGGCTCCAGAACGCCGGCCACAGCCCCTTTCCCGCCGGCACCTGCATGCGCGCCTCGACCCGGCCGTACGTGAACGTCTGCCGGCCCTTGGTCTCCAGACGGGCGGAGGTGTAGTCCTGCGCGCCGTACCTGTCGGCCCAGCGCTCCTTGCGGGCCGTGATGACCAGCCGGCCGTTGCCGTCCAGGTAGCTGTTGGACCGGGAGTCGGTGTACGCCTGCAGCTCGCCACCGCCCCACGGGCCGCTGCCGACCCGGCGCCCCCAGACCGCAGCCGGGGCGGAGCCCGCGGGCCCGGTGAACTCGTCGGTGAAGACCGGGCCTGCCGACGAGAGCGGCCCGGCGGTGGTGACGGACAGCCCGTTGACGAGGGTCTGGCCCTTGCGCGCCACGAAGCGCAGGGTGAGCTTGCCGCTGGTGACGGGCACGACGCCGGTGACGTGGTACGCCCACCAGCCCCGCGCGGTCGCCACGATGTCGACGCCGGTGGCGATCGGGACGGGCGTGCCGTTGCCGTCGGCCGCGGTGACGTCGAAGACGCGGGCGCCGGGCTTGGCGCCGGTCGCGTCGGAGAGGAGCAGGTCCACGGCGTAGCGCGCCGCGGCCGGGACGTCGACCGTCCACGACGTGGCGCCCTGGCGGGCGGACCTGTACAGCGCCTCGCTCGCGGAGCCGGCGATGCCGCCCCACACCGGGACCTGCGAGCCGCCGACGAGCCCGGTCGCCGGCGCCCACACCGCTCCGGTCACGTCGGTGATCGGGGTCGTGCCGGTGGTCTGGCGCAGCGTCCAACTGCCCGCGGCCGTCGGGGCCGCGGGGGCGGTGGGGACGGGGGCGGGAGCGGGCGCGGCGGCGGGCACCGGCACGGCCCCGGGGGCGGCCTCGAAGGAGAGCGAGTCCAGGTGCAGGTTGCGGTCGCACGCCGCGGTGCGCACGTCGTTGACGTAGCGGACGGCGACGCTGTGGGCGCCCGCCTCCCAGGAGCCGGGCAGCCGGTACGTCGCCCAGGAGCCCGCCGCGCTCACCGTGACAGTCGAGACGAGCTTGCCGTCCACGGTGACCTCGGCCTGCGGGGCGCCCTGGCACTGGTCGCCGCGGGCGCGCAGCAGCAGGGCGGCGGCCCGCATCGTGGTCGGGACGGTCCCGGTCGCGGCGTCCGGCGACCAGAGGAAGAGCTCGCGGCCGCCGGACGCCGTGGTGTCGGCGTACGTCGTGCCGCTCGCGGCGGGCAGGGAGAGCGCCTCGGCCTCCACGGCACCGGCCGGCACGACGGCGGCGGCGGGCGCGGAGGGGAGCAGGGCGGCCAGGGCGGGCAGGGCGGCGAGAGCGATCGCGCGCCGGACGAGAACCGGGGTCACGGGCCGAATCGTCGGCTCGTCGGGCGCCCGGCTTGAGCCGATGTCCGATCTTGATACCCAGTGTTTCCCGACTGCTCCCCCGGCCCGCCCGGAACAGGGCCCCGGCCGGACCCATCCGGCCCCGCCGCCGCTCCGAACACATCCGTAGGGGTCGCAACGTCGCGCGCCCGAACGCCGACCGTGCTCGCCGATCCTGGAGGTTGCATGCCCACGTCCCCGACCCATCGGGAGACGGCGCCGCGACGCGACGCCCTGCCCGACCTCGAGGCGCCCGTGCGCCCGCAGGACGTCGGAGTCGTCGTCTGCGCCTACACCCTGGACCGCTGGGACGACCTCGTCGCCTCGGTCACGAGCCTGCTCGGCCAGGACGAGCCGGTCGGCGAGGTCGTGGTCGTCATCGACCACAACCCGGAGCTGCTGGCGCGCGCGCAGGAGCGCTGGCCCCAGCTGGCGGTCGTCCCCAACGCCGGCGCGCAGGGGCTCTCGGGCGCTCGCGACACCGGCGTGGCGGCCACCACGAGCCCCGTGGTGGCCTTCCTCGACGACGACGCCGCAGCCGCCCCGGACTGGTCCGGGCGGCTCGCCGACGCGTACTTCGCCGGCCCGGTGCTCGGCGTGGGCGGCCACATCGAGCCGGCCTGGCCGGCCGGGCGCCCGACCTGGTGGCCGCCGGAGTTCGACTGGGTGGTGGGGTGCTCCTACCGTGGGCTGCCCACCCGCCGGTCCCCGGTCCGCAACAGCATCGGGGCCAACATGAGCTTCCGCCGCAGCGTGCTGGAGCACGTGGGCGGCTTCGAGGGCTCCATCGGCCGCGTCGGCACCCGCCCCACGGGCGGCGAGGAGACCGAGCTCTGCATCCGGGCGCGGGGCCGGTTCCCCGGCGCGGAGGTGGTGCACGAGCCGGCCGCCGTCGTACGCCACCGCGTGACGCCGGAGCGGGCGACCCTGGGCTACTTCCGGCGCCGGTGCCTCGGCGAGGGCCTCACGAAGGTGCAGGTCGGCCGGCTGTCCACGCACGACGAGGCGCTGTCCAGCGAGCGGGCGTACGTCCTGCGCACGCTGCCCACCGGCGTCCTGCGCGGCCTGGCCAGCCGCGACCCCCGCCGAGGCGTGATGGTGGTGCTCGGGCTGGCATGGACCGGCTGGGGCTACCTCGCCGCGCGGGTGCGCGCGTGAGGGCGGCCGGCACCTCCTCCCTGCCCGCCGCCGGCCCCGCCACGGGCGCGGCCGTGCCCGGGACGCCGGACGCCCCCGCCGGTGACCCGCCCCGTCGCGGCGCGCACTGGGCGCCGCGCCGGCGCGGGGGCGCGCTGCTCGCCGTGCTCGTGGCGCTCGCCCTCGTCGTCGGCGGGGCGGCGTGGTGGGCGTCGTCCCGGCCGGCCGACACCGACCCGACCGGCTTCGTCAGCCGGTCGACCGCCGCCAGCCGCGCCCTCGTCGATGCGGCCGGCGGGCGCTGGGAGCCCTCGTCCGGGCTGCGCGGCGGCGTCGAGAAGCAGGTGACCGCGACGGTCGACGGCACCGCCAACCCGGAGCTCTACCAGCACTACCGCGAAGGCGTCACCGACTGGTCGATCACCGTCCCGGTGCCGGGGCGCTACGCCGTGGACCTCATGCTCGCGGACTTCACACCCGGCAGTCCCGGCGACCGCGTCTTCGACGTACGCGTCGGAGACCGCGTCCTCGCCGAGGGCTTCGACCCGGCGGTGCAGTCCCCGGACGGCACCCGCGCCCTGCACGTGACCGGCATGGTCGACGTGGACGGGCCGGAGCTGCGCGTCTCCTTCACCGCTGTCGCGGGGCAGCCGGTGGCCAGCGCCCTGTCGGTGATCGGGATGGGGCCGACGACCGGGGCGCGCACCCTGCTCGACGAGCAGTTCGACGGCCCCGCCGGCGCCGAGCCGACCGGGCCGTGGCGCCGCGCGACGCAGACGCCCACCGACACCGGCGAGCTGCAGGCCTACACCGACGACCCGTCGAACAGCGCGCTCGACGGCGACGGGGCGCTCGCGATCACCGCGCGCCGGGAGCCGTTCCTCTTCGACGGCGGCAGCGCCGACTACACCTCGGGCAAGCTCAGCACCGAGGGCACGTTCAGCTTCACCTACGGCCGCGTCGAGGCACGCATCTCGACACCGGCCGGCGCGGGGCTCTGGGCCGCGTTCTGGGCGGTGGGAGCCGACCGCGCCCAGGTGGACTGGCCGCGCAGCGGCGAGTACGACGTGATGGAGGTCGTCGGCAAGGAGCCCTCGACGGTCTACGCGCACGTGCACGGGCTCGGCGACGACCAGGACCCGCTCGGCTGGCGCGACCAGCCGGTGAGCAGCCTCGGGCTCGGCCGCGACACCGGGTCCCCGCTCAGCGAGGGATGGCACGTCTACGCCGCCGACGTCCAGCCGGGGGCCATCACCTTCAGCGTCGACGGCCGCCCGTACTTCACCGCTGCAGCCGTGGACCAGCGGCCGGGGCAGGACTGGCCGTTCGACTCGCCGTTCTACCTCGTCCTCAACCTCGCCGTGGGCGGCGAGTGGGCGGGCCCGCCGGACGGGGGGACCACCTTCCCCGCGCGCATGCTGGTGGACCGGGTCCTGGTGACGTCGTAGAAGATGGAGACGTGGACTCGCGCCGGTGGCCCTTCCGTCGAACCGCCGGACCAGCAACCCCCTGCACGTCGTGTGGCCATCCCCGCCGGGCGCACGAGCACCTCCGACGCGGGTCGGACTGCGCGCTCTGCGAGTGCACGCGCTTCCGCCGCCGGTGGAGGCCGTAGGCGCGTGCGCACCGCCCGGACCCCGGCCGTCACGACGCCGACGCCCGTTCAGGCGCCCATGCCGGTGCCCACGCCGATGCCGGTGCTGACGCCCGATGCCACCGCCGTCGAGGAGGACGACCCGCCCGCGAGGGGGCGCACGCTCACCGGCCCCGTCACGCTGCTCATGGCGGTCGGCCTGCTGCTCGTCGCGTGGACGGCGGCGCGCGGGCGCGACGGCGACCCGATCGCCTCCACCGAGACGGTCTACTGGGCCGGGCTCGGCCTGATCTTCGTGCCGGTCGCGGCCCGCGTCCTCTGGGCGCGCACCCCCGCCCCTGAGCGGCTGGTGCTCTCCCTGCTGCTGCCGCTCGCGCTCTTCGGCACCCGCGCCCTGCTCTACCCGACGCAGTTCGTCTTCCACGACGAGCTCGCGCACGCGAACACCCTGCGGGTCCTGCAGAACACCGGGCACCTGTTCGGGAACAACGCGCTGCTGCCCGCCTCGTCGTCCTACCCCGGCCTCGAGATCGCGACGTCAGCGGTCGAAGCGGTCACCGGGCTGCCGGACCGGCCCGCGGCGCTGGTCGTGCTCGGCCTGGCGCGGTTGGTGATGACGCTCGCCCTCATCGGTGTCATGGCGCGGGTCACCGGGTCGATGCGCATCGCCTGCGTGGCGGCTCTCATCTACACGTGCAACCCGCAATATCTGTTCTTCAATTCGCAATACAGCTATCAGACGTTGTCGCTGCCGCTGGCTCTGCTGACGGTGTACCTCATCGTCGACCGCAGGGTCCCCGGCTGGCGCGGCGCGGCACCCGCCGCGGCGGCCCTCGGCGCGGTCGTGGTCACGCACCACCTGACCGCGATGCTGCTGGTCGGCGCGCTGGTGCTGTGGTGCCTGCTCGAGCTGGTGCTGCGCGGCCGGACGTCGGACAGCAAGGTGCTCGCCGGGCTCATCGGCCTCGGCACGCTGCTCGTCCTGGCCTGGGCGCTGCGCCCCGGGAACACGGTCACCCACTATCTCGGCGAGATCGCCCAGAGCTCGGCCAACGACGTGTCGAGCCGGGTCAAGGGCGAGGAGTCCCGCCAGCTGTTCTCCGACGGCAGCGGCGAGACGACCCCGGCGTGGCAGCAGCTCGCCCTGGTGGCGAGCCTCGGCCTGCTCTGCGCGGCCATCCTGCCCGCGCTCTGGCACGCCCGCGCCGTGTGGCGCCTCCGCGCCGCGCTCGCGCTCTTCCTCTGCGCCATCGGCGCGGCGTACCCGGTCATCCCCGCCGGCCACATCACCCCCGCCACGTCCGAGGTCACGGACCGCGCCTCCGGCTTCCTCTTCGTCGGCGTCGGGCTCCTGCTCGGGGCCTGGCTGGTGCGCCGGTGGCGGCTCTCGCGCTGGGTGCCTGCCGCCGTGGCCGTCGTCCTGGTCGGGGTGGTCTTCGTCGGCCAGACGATCCTGGGCTCGGGGCCACGCTGGTCGCGCGTGCCGGGGCCCTACCTCGTCTCGGCCGACTCGCGCAGCGTCGACGCGGACAACATCGCGGCGGCCCGCTGGGAGGCCCGCAACCTCCCGCCCGGCGAGCGCGTGCTCGCCGACCGGGTGGGCCGGCTGCTCGCCGGCGCCATCGGCGGCCACCATCCGGTCACGCACCTGGGCGACCGGATCGACGCCTCCCAGGTCCTGCTCGGGCCGGAGTTCACCGACCGGGACGCCGAGCTGATCCGCGAGGGGAGGATCGCGTACGTCGTGATCGACCTGCGCGACGCCACCGGGCTGCCGCGCATCGGCGTCTACTACGAGAGCGGCGAGCTCGGCGGGGAGGGGCGCACCGAGCCGGTGTCCCGCTCCGCGCTGACCAAGCTCGCCGCCGTCGAGGGCGTGCAGCGGGTCTACGACAACGGCTCGATCCAGATCTACGACGTGAGGGCGCTGCGTGACGCGAGCTGACACCCGGGCTCCTGCCCACATGCGCAACGCGGGCGTCCCGCTGCTCGGGGGCGCGGCGACCCTCGTGGTCGCGGCCGTCGCCCTCGCGGTGGCGGGCGCGCCGGCGTACCTGCGCGCCCCGGTGGCCTCGCTCGCGGCCCTGGCCGTCGTGCTCGCCGCGGCGCCGCGGGGCAAGGGCCTGCGGCACCTCGTGCTCGTGGCGGTGGGGTCGCTGCTCGTCGGCGCCGTGCTGCTCGGCGTCGTGCTCGACGTGGTGCCGGGCGGCATCACCCGCACGTCCTGGGCGCTCGGCATGGGCCTGCTCGGGCTGCTGGCCCTGGGCGTGGCCGCCCGGCGCGGCGTCCCCGAGACCTCCGTCCCGGCGTGGCCGGCGCTGCGGGCCGGCCACCTCTGGTACGCCGCGGCCGCCCTCGTCGTCATCGCGGCGGTGGGCGTGTCCGTGACGTCTGCCCGCGACAGCGAGCGGGCGCCGCTGCAGCTCGCGCTCGAGAACCCCCGCGACGGCCGGGTCGACGTCGTGCTCACGGCGAGCGGGCGCTCGGGCCCCTACGACCTGGTGTCCGTCGTGGGGGAGCGGCGGCGCACGCTGGACAGCGACCTCGTCGTCAGCCCGGGACTGCCGCTGCGGCTCACGGTGCAGACCGCGCCCGGCCGGCGGACGCAGCTGCTGCTCGTCGACAGCGCGCACCCGCGGAGCGCCCCGCTGCGGACCCTCGTCGTCGACGCGGGCTGAGCCGGCGGCGGGGCGTGCCGTCGCACGCCCGCCGTGGTGGGTCAGCTGCGCGTCACGGGGCGCTGGCCCGCAGCGCCATCGACGCCAGCCGCACCGGGTCCTCGTCGCAGCCCGGGTAGACCACCTGGTCGAAGCTCCCACGCGCGGACGTCACACGGGCCGGGATGCCGTACGCCACGGCGCGGTCGGCCAGCGGCCGGGTCACCACGGCGTTCGCTCCGATCACGACGTCGTCGCCGATCGAGATCGCGCCGGTGACGACCGCCCCGGGCCCGATCCACACCCGGTCGCCCAGGGTCGGGACGCCCTTCTCGCCGCGTCGGCTGCTCCGCCCCAGGGTGATGCTGTGGGTGAGGTTGCAGTTGGCCCCCATCGTGACGGCGCCGATGATCGTCGTGCCGTGGTGGGCGATGTGCAGGCCCGGGCCGATGTCGGCGTGCTCGTTGATGCGGATCCCGTTGGTCATCTCCATGAGCCGGGCGAGGGCGAAGTGCAGGATCCGCCCGGCCGTCCGCAGGGCCTGGCCGGCCTCGCTGCTCGGCTGCGACAGGGCGACCGCCCGGCCGAACCGGTAGACGAGGGTCGCCTGCAGGCCGGGGCACACCGCGACCGCACGCAGCACCTCCGCCCGCCCGCTGCCGGCCACCCCCTCGCCGACGCCGTCCAGGCGGAGCATGTGCACGTAGCGCGCGATGTCGGCACGGGCCGCGGCGAACGCGTCCGCGCGAAGGGACCGTGCGCGCTGCAGGCGGAGCACGTGGCCTCCCGGAGTCGTGGAGAAGGGGCTCGACGCCGGCACGACGAGGCGCCGACGGCGACTGCCGCGACGGGCAGGGGAGCGGGAGCGGGGACAGCGGGTGCCGGCGCCGGTGCCGGGCTGGGCTCCCGGCACGCGAGCAAGCGGGCAGCAGCGTCATCGTAGCCGGGAACGGCCTGCGAGAGCCGCTGCGAAAAACCACTCGAAGAGCCCCCATCCACCCCGCGGTCGGCTCCGAATCTCTCTGTGGGGCTTCTCCTCGCTGCGCAGCGTCGCGCGCGACGTCGCCTCCCCGGTGCCGACGAGGGCAGCCGGGGGACGGCGCCCGCCGAGAGCTCTCGCCCGCAGATACCGACCAGCCCCAGGGGGATGCACGTGCCTGACCACGACGAGCGGATGTCCGCGCTATCGAGCATGAAGGTGCTGGTGACAGCGGCCCGCCGCGACCTCGACCCGGACGGCCCGACCGTGAGCGTCGTCGTGCCTGCGATGAACGAGGCGCGCAACCTGCCGTGGCTCGCCAAGCACATGCCCGGCGGCGTCACGGAGATCGTCCTCGTGGACGGCAACTCGGTCGACGACACCGTCGATGTCGCGCGCAGCCTGTGGCCGGACGTCCGCGTCGTGACGCAGACGCGCCGTGGCAAGGGCAACGCCCTCGCGTGCGGCTTCCACGCGGCCACCGGCGACATCATCGTGATGATCGACGCCGACGGCTCGATGGACCCCGGCGAGATCCCGTTCTACGTCGACGCGCTCGTCGCCGGCGCGGACTACGCGAAGGGCAGCCGCTTCAACCCCGGCGGCGGGTCCAGCGACATCACGCGTGTCCGCAGCCTGGGCAACAAGGCGCTCAACCTGCTCACCAACTCCGTCCACGGCACCCGCTACAGCGACCTCTGCTACGGCTACAACGCCTTCTGGCGCCGCATCCTCCCGGTGCTCGCGCTGGACCCGGGCGAGCCCGGCGAGGCCGCCGCGGAGAAGCGCTGGGGCGACGGGTTCGAGGTCGAGACCCTGATCAACATCCGGGTCCACACGGCCGGGCTGCAGATCGCGGAGGTGGCGTCCTTCGAGTCCGAGCGGCTCTTCGGCAGCAGCAACCTCAACGCCGTCTCCGACGGCCTGCGTGTGCTGCGCACGATCGCCATCGAGAAGCGGGACGTGATCAGCGGCGCCCGCGTCCGCGCGCTCGGTGCCGCCGCCGCGCGCCCGGCCCCGACGCCGCTGCCCACGCCCGCCGACGAGCTCGTCGTGACCGCGGGCGTCGTGGCCCGTGAGCTCACCGAGATCAAGTCCATGGACGAGGCCGACGTGGACGAGCTCGACGACGCCGAGGTGCGCTCGCACCTGATCGACCTCACCGCGCGGGAGGTGCCTGCCGCCCGCGGTACGACCACGCGCGTCAACGGCCGCGGGGACGTGGCGGTCTGATGGGCGGGGCGGACCGGCCGTTGCGCGTCCTGCAGCTGGCCGCGCGCTACCTGCCGGACCTCGGCGGCATCGAGACCCACGTCCACGAGGTGGGCAAGCGGCTGGCGGCGCGCCCGGGGGTCGACCTCACGGTCGCGGCCTCGGACCGCACCGGCTCGCGTCCGCGGCTCGAGCAGGTCGAGGGGTTCGACGTCGTACGCCGGCGTGCCTGGCCGGCCGAGCGCGACTACTACGTCGCCCCCGGCCTGGCGCAGGTCGTGCGGACGGGGGGCTGGGACGTCGTGCACGTGCAGGGCGTGCACACCGCCGTGCCGCCGCTGGGGATGCTCGCGGCGCTGTCCGCGCGGGTCCCGTTCGTCGTGACGTTCCACACCGGAGGCAACTCCTCCGCTGCGCGCAACGCGGTCCGGGACGCGCAGTGGAGGGCGATCGCGCCGCTGCTGCGGCGCGCCGACCGGCTGGTCGCGGTCAGCCGGTTCGAGCGGCGCCTCTTCGCGAAGGCCACGGGCCTCGACGAGGAGCGGATCGCGGTGGTCCGCAACGGCGGGTCGCTTCCCGAGGTGCCTGCCGGCGTTCGCCCCGTCGCGGGCCGCGTCGTCTCCAGCGGGCGGCTCGAGCGCTACAAGGGCCATCACCGGGTCATCGCCGCGTTGCCCGCGCTGCGGCGGCTCGTCCCCGAGGCTCACGTCCACGTCCTCGGCGCCGGGCCCTACGAGCCGGAGCTGCGGGCGCTCGCCGAGCAGCTCGGCGTCGCCGAGGCCGTCGAGATCCGCTCCGTCCCCCCGGGTGACCGGGGCGCGATGGCACGCAGCCTCGCGGAGGCCTCCGTCTTCGCGACGTTCTCCGACTACGAGGCGCACCCCGTCGCGGTGATGGAGGCGCTCACCCTGGGCGTCCCGGTCGTCGGCACGGACATCGCCGGGGTCGCCGACCTCGTCGAGGACGGGCTCGTCGACGGCATCGCCCCGGGTGCCACTCCCGAGCAGGCGGCCGGCCTGCTCGCCGCCGCCATGGGCAAGCCCCGCACGTCCCGGCAGGTCGACCTGCCGACGTGGGACACGGCGGCCGACGCGCTGGAGCGCATCTACCGGGAGGTCGCCGCCGCTCCGCGCCGGGCGCCGGTCCTTCGGAAGCAGAATGCGGCGAACTCTTCTTCGGTGAAGGCGAGCGCTGCTGACCGGGCGCCCGACGAGGAGGCCGCGTGACGGCGGAAGCTCCCGCGCCGGTGCGCGCCCCGGGCACGGGCGCGCCGCTGCGCGTTGTCCACGTGGTGCCCGGCCTGGCTCCCGGCGGCGCGGAGAACCAGATCGAGTACCTCGTCACCCGCGGCAGCACGCAGGCGCGGGCGGTGTGCCTGTACCTCACGGGCGAGATCGGCGACCGGATGGCGGCCCGCGGGGCGCAGGTCGAGCTGCTCGGCATGGAGGGCGTGGCCAAGGGCACGGCGGTGCTGCGGCTCGCGCGGCTGCTGCGCAGGGCCCGTCCGGAAGTCGTGCACGTCCACCTGCTGAGCGCGCAGCTCTTCGGGATCCTCGCCGCGCGCCTGGCCCGGGTCCCGGTGGTCGTCTCGACCGAGCACTCGATCATGGCCGACATGCTCGAGGGGCGGCCGAAGACCCCGGCCCTGCGCGCGACCTACCGGGCCCTCGAGAGGCTCGCCACCCACACCGTCGCGGTCTCAGCGACCACGCGCGAGCGGCTCGGGGAGTGGGGCGTCGACCAGCGACGGGTCACGGTCATCGACAACGCGGTCGACTTCCCGGCGCTCGCCTACGACGCCACCCTGCGCCGGCAGGCGCGCGAGGACCTCGGGCTCCCGGCCGCGGCACGGGTCATCGGCGCGGTCGGCCGGCTCGACCCGGTCAAGCGGTTCGAGCCGCTGCTGCGCGCCGTCGCGCCCCTGCTGCACGCGCGGCCAGAGGCGTACCTCGTGATCGCCGGCCACGGGGCGCTGCACGACCGGCTCGTCGAGGTCGCGGACGAGCTCGGCGTCTCCGCGCAGGTCCGCCTGCTCGGCCCCCGGCGGGACGTGCCACGGCTGCTCAACGCCTTCGACGTGCTCGCCAGCCCGTCCCGGGACGAGACGTTCGGCATCGCGATCGTGGAGGGCCTGGCCAACGGGCTCCCCGTCGTCTACGCCGAGTGCCCGGCGCTCGACGACGACGGTCTGCGGCCGGAGTGGGCCACCCATGTCCCCGGCGCGCTCGCGCCCGCGGACGAGGAGGACGCTCTGCGCACCGCCCTGGCGGCCGCCCTGGACGGCGCGGGCACCGACGGGGGCCGCCACCCCGTGCCCCGGGCGCTGGAGGAGCGCTACGGCCTGCCGGCGATGCTCGCGGCGACCGAGGGGCTCTACGCCCGGCTGCTGTCGTCGCGACGGTCCAGCAGGGGCGACGGCCACGACGGCGCCTAGACTCGGCAGCGATGGCATACCTCGACCACGCAGCCACGACGCCGATGCTGCCGGAGGCGGTCGCGGTGATGGCTTCGCTGCTCCCGACCGTCGGCAACGCCTCGTCCCTGCACGCTGCGGGCCGACGGGCACGCCGGGTCGTCGAGGAGTCGCGCGAGCAGCTGGCGTCGGCGCTCGGCGCCCGCCCGAGCGAGGTCGTGCTGACCTCCTCGGGCACCGAGGCGGACAACCTGGCGGTCAAGGGGCTGTACTGGTCGCGCCGCCGGGCAGACCCGCGCCGCCGCCGCGTGCTCGTCAGCGCGGTGGAGCACCACGCCGTCCTCGACGCCGCCGCCTGGCTGGCCGAGCACGAGGGCGCGGTCGTCGAGCTGCTGCCGGTCGACGGGACGGGCCGGCTCGACCTCCCGGCGCTGGCCGCGACCGTCGCGCGCGACCCGGCCTCGGTGGCGCTGATCAGCGTCATGTGGGCCAACAACGAGGTCGGCACCGTGCAGCCGGTCCGCGAGGTCGTGGCGCTCGCCGCCGAGCACGCGATCCCGGTGCACTCGGACGCGGTGCAGGCGCCCGCGCAGCTACCGGTGTCGTTCGCCGACAGCGGCCTCGCCGCGATGACCGTCACCGCCCACAAGCTCGGCGGGCCCATCGGGGTCGGGGCGCTCCTGCTCGGGCGCGGCGTCCCGCTCGTGCCGCTGCTGCACGGCGGCGGGCAGGAGCGCGACGTCCGCTCCGGCACCCTCGACACCCCAGCCGTGGCCGCCTTCGCCGCCGCCGCCGCGCTGGCCGTCGAGCAGCGCCCCGAGCGCGCCGCCCGGCTCGCCGCGCTCCGTGACGACCTCGTCCGCGGGGTCCTGGAGCAGGTCCCCGACGCCCTGGTCAACGGCGACCCCTCGCCGGAGGGCCGGCTGCCCGGCATCGCGCACCTGTCCTTCCCCGGCTGCGACGGGGACTCCCTGCTGCTGCTGCTCGACGCGCGCGGCATCGAGTGCTCGACCGGGTCGGCGTGCTCGGCCGGCGTCCCGCAGCCGAGCCACGTGCTGCTCGCCATGGGGGTGGCGGAGGAGCGGGCGCGCGGCTCGCTGCGCTTCAGCCTCGGTCATACCTCCACCCCGGGCGACGTCGAGGCCGCGGTCGCCGCGCTAGCCCCCGTCGTGGAGCGGGCGCGGCGCGCGGGCAGCGCCGGCCAGGGGCGCTCCTCCGCTCGCGAGCGCGTCGCCGGCGCCGTGCCGGCCGGGGCCTGACGTGCGCGTCCTGGCCGCCATGTCCGGCGGCGTCGACTCCGCCGTCGCCGCCGCCCGGGCGCTCGACGCGGGCCACGAGGTCACCGGCGTCCACCTCGCCCTGGCGTCCGGCGCTCCGGACCGCTCGGGCCGCTCGCGCGGGTGCTGCACCCCGGAGGACGCCCGCGACGCCCGCCGCGCCGCCGACGTGCTCGGCATCCCGTTCTACGTGTGGGACCTCGCCGAGCGGTTCGCCGAGGACGTCGTGCAGGACTTCCTCGACGAGTACGCCGCCGGCCGCACGCCCAACCCGTGCCTGCGCTGCAACGAGAAGATCAAGTTCGCGGCCGTCCTCGACAAGGCGCTCGCGCTCGGCTTCGACGCCGTCTGCACCGGCCACTACGCCCGCGTCCTCGACGGCCCGGACGGCCCCGAGCTGCACCGCGCGGTCGACGTGGAGAAGGACCAGTCCTACGTGCTCGGCGTGCTCGACGCCGGCCAGGTCGCCGCGGCGATGTTCCCGCTCGGCGCCGACCGCAAGGCCGACGTCCGCGCAGAGGCGGCCCGGCGCGGGCTGGCCGTGGCCGACAAGCCCGACAGCACCGACATCTGCTTCGTCTCCGACGGCGACACCGCCGGCTTCCTGCGCGAACGTCTGGGAGACGCGCCGGGCGAGGTCGTCGACGAGACCGGGGCCGTGGTCGGCGCCCATTCCGGTGCCTACGCGTTCACCGTCGGGCAGCGGCGCGGGCTGCGCATCGGGCGCCCCGCGGCCGACGGCCGCCCGCGCTACGTCCTCGAGATCTCCCCGGTCTCCAACCGGGTGGTGGTCGGCCCCGCCGAGGCGCTGGACGTGACCGAGCTGGTCGGCGTCCGCCCGCGCTGGCCCGGCCCCGTCCCGGCCGGGGCCTTCCGCTGCGCGGCCCAGGTGCGCGCGCACGGGGACGCCGTGCCCGCCACCGCGTACCCGGAGGAGGGCCGGCTCGTCGTGCGGCTCGACGCCCCGGTCCGCGGCGTGGCCCCCGGCCAGGCGGTCGTGCTCTACAGCTCGACCCGGGTCCTCGGGTCGGCCACGATCAGCGGGGCGGGCGCTCCGGCCGCCCGGGCCTCCGGAGCCACCCAGGCGGGGCGGTCGGCGGGCTGACCCGGCGGCGGCGTCACGTCCCGGCGCTCGAGACGGCGCACGTCAGGGACGGCGAGCGCGGCCAGCGCGGCGGCCCCCGCGGCGAGGGCGGCGACGGTCGCGGTCGCCCGCGGTGAGGTCATGTCCGCCGCGTGGCCGGCGAGCGCCTGCCCCAGCGGGACCGCGGCCAGGCTCCCGAGCAGGTCGAAGGAGTAGACCCGGCTGAGCGTCCCGTCGGGCACGTTCTCCTGCAGCGACACCTGCCAGGCGACCTCGAACACCTCGCTGCCGACGCCCGCGAGCAGGGCGGCGGCCATCAGCGCGGCGAGCCCGGGCGCCAGCCCGAGCACCAGCAGGGCGGGCGCGACGAGCAGCGTCGCGGCCACCCCGAGCCCGAGCATGCGCGGGACGCGCAGCCGCAGGGCGAGCACGCCTCCCAGCACCATGCCGACGGTCAGGGCGGCGGCGACGAGGCCCCAGCCGGCCCGGCCCACGGTGTCCTGGGCGATCACCGGCCCGAGGGTCATCCAGGCGCCGGCGAGGGCCGCGTTCACCACGAAGGCCTCCGCGACGACGACCCACAGCCACCGCCGGCGGGCGAACTCGCGCCAGCCCGCCCGCAGGTCCGCGACCAAGCTGGGCCCGGGGGTGGCGGTGGCCGGCGCGACGCGCATCCGGGCGAGGCAGGCCCAGGCCAGCGCGTACGCCGCGGCCGAGCCGGCGAACCCCCAGGCGAGGTCCACGGCGGCGATGAGCACGCCGGCGACCGCGGCGCCGCCGGTGAACGCCAGGTTGGCCCCGATCCGCAGGACCGCGTTGGCCTCGCGGAGCCGGTCGGGCGGGACCGTCTGCGGGGTCAGGGCCTCGCTCGCCGGGAAGAGGAACGCCGACGCCGCCCCCGCGACGGCCTCGAGCACGGCCAGCAGGGCGAGCGAGCCCGGCCCCGCGAACAGCATGGCCGCGATCCCCGCTTGGGTGAGCACGCTGACGGCGGTCGCCGCGAGGACGACCCGGCGGCGCGGGAAGCGGTCGGCCACGACGCCGCCCGCGAGCAGCAGGAGCACCTGCGGGGCGGACCGGGCGGCGAGCAGCAGGCCCAGCGTCGCGGCGCTGCCGGAGATGTCCAGGACGGTGAAGGCGAGCAGCAGCGGGGCCGCGGCGGTCGCGAGAGCGGCTGCCAGTCGCGCCGCGAGGAGGGCGCGAAAGGCCGGGCGGCGGAGCAGGCCCCGGACGGCCGTCTGCCGCCGTCGCCGTCCGCTCCTGCGGGTGGCCCGGCTCGCCGTCGACGCCGAGTACTTAGAGAACATTCGGGGTTACTCTACGTGCAGTCGCTCTAGAGCTGTCGAGCCCGCGGGCGGTCCTCCGTAGGGTTGGCCGATGGCCATCGAACTGCCGGAGCCGGGCGAGCCGGCCGCTGCACCCGGGCCCGCTCCCGCCCCCGGCAGTGCCACCGGGATCGGCTCCGCACCCGGCGAGGACGTCCGCGAGGCGTTCCGCGTCGTCCTCGGCGAGCTGCCCGACCTGCCGCACCTGCCCGAGCTGCCCGCCCGCGGGCCGGGGGCCGACATGGTCGGGCGCGCCGTCGGCCTGCTGGCCGGGCTGCACGGTGACGTCCAGCCGGCGGGCTGGCGCCTGGTCGACGTGCCGGGGCGCGACGAGCGGCGGGCGGTGTCCTGGCTGGGGGAGGACCTCGACGCGGCCGAGGAGCTCGCGGGGCAGGCCGACGGGGCGTTCAAGGTCCAGGTCTGCGGGCCGCTGACGCTCGCGGCCTCCCTGGAGCTGCCGCGCGGCGGGCGGGCGCTCGCCGACGCCGGCGCCCGCCGTGACCTGACCGCCTCCCTGGCCGAGGGGGTGGCCGAGCACGTCGCCGCCGTACGCCGGCGGCTGCCGCGCGCCGCCGTGGTACTGCAGCTGGACGAGCCGGGGATGACCGCCGTGCTCGACGGCCGGGTGCCGACCGCGAGCGGGCTGGGCCGGCTCGCGGCGCTGGACCGCGGCGAGGCGCTGCAGGCGCTGCGAGCCGTGATCGACGCGGCAGGCGCCCCTGTCGTGGTCCACTCCTGCGCCCCCGCGGTCGACCTGCGGCTCGTCCGTGAGGCGGGGGCGCGCGGGGTGTCGCTCGACGCCTCTCTGCTCACCGCGCGGGACGAGGAGCCCGTCGGCGAGGCGCTCGAGGCCGGGCTGCTGCTCTTGCTCGGGCTGGTCCCCTCCGTCGAGCCGCCGGCCGGGACGCGGCTGTCGGGGGCGGCGGCTACGGTCGACCCCGCCCGGCGGCTCTGGCACCGGCTCGGGCTCGCGCCCGAGCGGCTGGCGTCCTCGGTCGTGGTGACCCCGGCCTGCGGTCTGGCAGGGGCGTCCCCGGCGTACTTCCGCCGGGCGCTCGCCCTGGCCCGCGCGGCGGGCAAGGTGCTCACGGACGACCCGGAGGGATGAGCAGCGTGGCTGGAGCAGACCGAGTGGACGGGGCCCCGGCCGCGCCGGCGCCACCGGACGCGGCGCAGAGGCACTCCGAGCTCGCGCAGGAGCTGGAGGAGCACGCCTACCGCTACTACGTCCTCGACCGGCCCACCGTGTCGGACGCCGAGTACGACCGGCTGATGCGCGAGCTGAGCGCGCTGGAGGACGCGTGCCCGTCCCTGCGCACGCCGGACTCGCCGACGCAGAAGGTCGCGGGCAGCTACTCCACCCTCTTCACCCCGGTCGAGCACCTCGAGCGGATGATGAGCCTGGACAACGTCTTCGACGACGAGGAGCTCTCCGTTTGGGCGGGCCGGGTCGTGCGCGAGGTCGGCGAGGGGGAGGCGCGCTGGCTCTGCGAGCTCAAGATCGACGGGCTCGCCGTGGACCTGGTCTACGAGGACGGCGCCCTCGTGCGCGCCGCGACCCGGGGGGACGGGCGTACCGGGGAGGACATCACCCCGAACGTGCGCTCGCTGTCCCAGGTCCCCTCACGGCTGCGTACGCCCCCCGGTGGCTCGGTGCCGCGCCTGCTCGAGGTACGCGGCGAGGTCTTCTTCCCCAGCAGCGAGTTCCTCGGCCTCAACGAGTCCCTGGTCGCGGCGGGCAAGCCGCCGTTCGCGAACCCGCGCAACGCAGCCGCGGGCTCCCTGCGGCAGAAGGACCCGCGCATCACCGCCCAGCGGCCGCTGCGGCTGACCCTGCACGGGCTCGGCGCGCGCGACGGCTTCGAGGCGGCCTCGCAGTCCGAGGCGTACGAGCGGCTGCAGGAGCTCGGGCTGCCCGTGTCGAGCCGCTACCGGGTCGTCGGCACGCTCGCCGAGGCGCGCGACTACATCCGCTACTGGGGCGAGCACCGGCACGACGTCGAGCACGAGATCGACGGCGTGGTCGTGAAGGTCGACCAGCTCGGGCTGCAGCGCCGGCTCGGCGCGACGTCACGCGCGCCCCGGTGGGCGATCGCCTTCAAGTACCCGCCGGAGGAGGTCACGACCGAGCTCGAGGACATCTGGGTCAACATCGGCCGCACCGGCCGGGCCACGCCCTTCGCCGTGCTCAAGCCCGTGCAGGTCGGCGGCGTCACGGTCTCCCGCGCGACCCTGCACAACGAGGACGACCTCGCCCGCCGCGGCGTGCTCATCGGCGACACCGTCGTCGTGCGCCGCGCCGGGGACGTCATCCCGGAGATCGTCGGGCCCGTGGCGGACCTGCGCGACGGCTCCGAGCGCGCCTTCGTCATGCCGGCCGACTGCCCCTCCTGCGGCACCCCGCTGCGCCGGCCCGAGGGGGAGGCGGACGCCCGGTGCCCCAACACGGCCGGCTGCCCCGCGCAGAACCGGGAGAAGGTGTTCTACTTCGCCGGCCGGGAGTCCCTCGACATCGACGGGCTGGGCTACGAGACGGCCAAGACCCTGCTCGACAACGGGCGGATCCGCGACATCGGCGACGTGCTCCACCTGCGCCCGGAGTCGTTCGAGGGCCTGCGCGGCTTCGGGCAGAAGAAGATCGACCAGATCCTGCGCGGCATCGAGGCGGGCAAGCAGCAGCCGCTGTGGCGCCTGCTCACCGGGCTCGCGATCCGGCACGTCGGCCCGCCGACTGCTCAGGAGGTCACCCGCCGGTTCCGCACCCTCGACGCGCTGCGGTCCGCCACCGCCGAGGACCTCGCCGACGTCGAGGGCATCGGCCCGGTCGTCGCGCAGACGATGGCCGAGTGGTTCGCCGACCCGCAGAACGCCGAGCTCCTCGACCGGATCACGGCCTCCGGCATGCGTACCGAGGACGAGGCCGTCGAGGAGGGCCCGCGCCCGCTCGAGGGGCTGACGCTCGTCGTCACCGGGACCCTGGAGGGCTTCTCCCGCGACACCGCCAAGGACGCGATCCAGTCGCGCGGGGGCAAGGTGTCGGGATCGGTGTCGAAGAAGACCTCGTTCGTCGTCGTGGGGGAGAGCCCCGGCTCCAAGCACGACAAGGCCGTCCAGCTCGGGGTGCCGATCCTCGACGAGGCCGGGTTCCGGGTCCTGCTCGACGACGGGCCCGACGCCGCGCGGGCGGTGGCGCAGGGGGCCCCTGATGACGCTGCTCCCGCTGATGGCGCCCCGGCCGACGGCGACGCCTGAGGCGCGCCGCAGGTCGACCTCGGCACCCGTAGCCCCACCTCCGACCGGCTGCAGGGGCCCAGAGGTGGGCCGCGGGGGCGAAGGTGGCGGGGCCGGGCGCTCGACGGGCTCGGCGACGACGGTGCTGCTGTCGTCCCGGAGGCCGTGCCCGGACGCGGCCCTGGTGACGGCACGGGCGCCGTCGTGGGCCCTGCCGGCTCCGGGGCCGGAGCCGGCCCGCCCGCGCCCACCGCCCCGCCGCAGGCCGCCCGCCTAGGATGACGCCCATGTCGTCCATCACTCGGGACGAGGTCGCGCACCTCGCCCGGCTCGCCCGCCTGCAGTTGCCGGAGGAAGAGCTCGAGCACTACGCGGGCCAGCTCGACGCCATCCTCGACGCCGTCGCCCGGGTGACCGAGGTGGCCGGGGAGGACGTCCCGCCGACGTCGCACCCGCTCCCGCTGGTCAACGTGACGCGACCGGACCGCACGCACCGCAGCCTGACCGCCGAGGAGGCGCTCAGCGGCGCCCCGGCGCAGGAGGAGTCGCGCTTCCGCGTCCCGCGCATCCTCGGGGAGGAGGCGTGACGGACACGGCCACGGAGCTCACCCGGCTGACCGCGGCGCAGACCGCAGGCGTGATCGCCCGAGGGGAGGCGAGCGCGGTCGACGTCGCGCAGGCGCACCTGGGCCGGATCGGCGCGGTCGACGGGGCGGTCCACGCGTTCCTGCACGTGGACACCGAGGGCGCGCTCGCCGCCGCTCGCGAGGTCGACGAGAAGCGCGCCCGGGGCGAGGAGCTGGGCCCGCTCGCCGGCGTGCCGCTCGCGCTCAAGGACGTCATGACCCAGCGCGGCGTGCCCACGACGTGCGGCTCGAAGATCCTCGAGGGCTGGCGCCCGCCGTACGACTCGACCGTCGTGGCGCGGCTGCGGGCAGCCGGCGTCGTGATCCTCGGCAAGACCAACATGGACGAGTTCGCCATGGGGTCCTCGACCGAGCACTCGGCCTACGGCGCGACGCGCAACCCGTGGGACCTCGGGCGCATCCCCGGCGGCTCCGGCGGCGGCAGCGCGGCGGCGGTGGCGGCGTACGAGGCGCCGCTCGCCATCGGCACCGACACCGGCGGCTCGATCCGGCAGCCGGGCGCGGTCACGGGCACGGTGGGGGTCAAGCCGACGTACGGCGGTGTCTCCCGCTACGGCCTCGTCGCCTTCTCCAGCTCGCTGGACCAGGCCGGGCCCTGCTCGCGGACCGTCCTCGACGCGGCCCTGCTGCACGAGGCCATCGGCGGCCACGACCCGCTCGACTCCACCTCGATCGACGCGCCGCTCCCGCCGGTCGTCGCGGCCGCCCTCGAGGGGGCGCAGGGCCGGCTCGAGGGGGTGCGCGTCGGCGTCGTCCGCGAGCTGTCGGGCGAGGGCTACCAGGCCGGGGTGGAGCAGCGCTTCTCCGAGGCCGTCGACCTGCTCCGCGAGCTCGGCGCGACGGTCACCGAGGTGTCCTGCCCGCACTTCCAGTACGCCCTGTCGGCCTACTACCTCATCGCGCCCAGCGAGGCGTCCAGCAACCTCGCCCGCTTCGACGCGATGCGCTACGGGCTGCGGGTCGGGGACGACGGCGAGCACAGTGCCGAGGAGGTCATGGCGCTGACCCGCGCGGCCGGCTTCGGGCCGGAGGTGAAGCGGCGCATCATGCTCGGCACCTACGCGCTGTCCAGCGGCTACTACGACGCCTACTACGGCTCCGCGCAGAAGGTCCGGACGCTGATCTCCCGCGACTTCGAGCAGGCCTACGAGCAGGTCGACGTGCTGGTCTCGCCGACGACGCCGACGACGGCGTTCCCGCTCGGGAGCAAGCTCGAGGACCCGATCGCGATGTACCTCAACGACCTCTGCACGATCCCGTCCAACCTCGCCGGCGGGGCGGCGATGTCGCTGCCGTGCGGCCTCTCGCCGGACGACAGCCTCCCGGTCGGGCTGCAGGTCATGGCCCCGGCCATGGCGGACGACCGGCTCTACCGGGTCGGGGCGGCCGTCGAGGCGGCCCTCACCGACCGATGGGGCGGCCCGCTGCTCGCCCAGGCCCCCGCGCTGCCCGAGGAGAAGGCATGACGACGACCGGAGCGGACCTGGTCCCCTACGACGAGGCGGTGGCGGCGTACGACGTCGTCATGGGCATCGAGGTCCACGTCGAGCTGTCGACCGCCTCGAAGATGTTCTGCGGGTGCTCGACCGCGTTCGGCGCCGACCCCAACACCCAGACCTGCCCGATCTGCCTCGGCCTTCCCGGCTCGCTCCCGGTCCTCAACCAGAAGGCGGTCGAGTCGGCCGTGCGGATCGGCCTCGCGCTCGGCTGCGACGTGGCTGAGTGGTGCCGCTTCGCCCGGAAGAACTACTTCTACCCGGACATGCCGAAGAACTTCCAGACCTCGCAGTACGACGAGCCGATCTGCTTCGACGGCGCGACGACGGTGGAGGTCGAGGGGCGCGAGTTCGTCATCCCGATCGAGCGCGCGCACATGGAGGAGGACACCGGCAAGTCGCTCCACGTGGGTGGTGCGACGGGGCGGATCCACGGCGCGGACCACTCCCTGGTCGACTACAACCGCGCGGGCATCCCGCTCATCGAGATCGTCACGAAGCCGATCGAGGGCACCGGCGCGCTCGCCCCCCAGGTCGCCCGGGCCTACGTCGCCCATCTGCGCGACCTGCTGCGCTCGCTCGGGGTCTCGGACGTACGCATGGAGCAGGGGTCGCTGCGCGCGGACCTGAACGTGTCGCTCAGGCCGTCCGCTGAAGCTCCTTTCGGGACTCGTAGCGAGACCAAGAACGTCAACTCGCTGCGCTCGGTGGAGCGGGCCGTTCGCTACGAGATCTCCCGGCACGCGGCGATCCTGGACGCGGGGGGCAAGGTCACGCAGGAGACCCGTCACTGGCACGAGGACACCGGCGTCACCACGGCCGGCCGCAGCAAGGAGCAGGCGGAGGACTACCGCTACTTCCCGGAGCCCGACCTCGTGCCGGTCGCGCCCGACCGCGCCTGGGTGGAGGAGTTGCAGGCCGCGCTGCCCGAGCCGCCCGCGGTCCGTCGTCCGCGCCTGCAAGCCGAATGGGGCTTCAGCGATCTGGAGATGCGTGATGTGCTCAACGTCGGTGCGCTCGACCTGATCGAGCAGACCGTCGCCGCGGGCACGGCGCCGGGTGCCGCCCGCAAGTGGTGGCTGACCGAGCTCGCCCGCCGGGCCAACGAGCAGGGCGTCGAGCTCGACGCGCTGGCGGTGACCCCGGCGCAGGTCGCGACGGTGCAGTCCCTCGTCGAGGCGGGCGAGCTCAACGACAAGCTCGCGCGCCAGGTCTTCGAGGGGGTGCTCGCCGGCGAGGGGACGCCCGAGCAGGTCGTGGAGAAGCGTGGCCTGAAGCTCGTCTCCGACGACGGGGCGCTCACCGCGGCCGTCGAGGAGGCGCTCGCCGCCAACCCCGACGTGGTCGCGAAGGTCCGCGGGGGCAAGCACCAGGCGGCCGGCGCGCTGGTCGGCGCGGTCATGAAGGCCACGAAGGGCCAGGCCGACGCCGCCCGGGTGCGCGAGCTGCTGCTCGAGCGCATCGGGGTCGACCACTAGCGCTCACCCGCTCCGGCTGTCGCGCGGCGCCTCCCGACAGGGTGCTGCGGGGTGGTCATCGCGCTGGGTGGGCCGGGGCTCGCCGTCCGGCCCCGGCCCCGGCGCCGGACCGGGAGCCGAGCAGGGCGGCGCGATGCTCCTGGGACGCGCCCGTTCGGGGCCGCCTGTCCGGGTACCCCGCGACCATGAGCGGACAGGACGAGCAGAACGCGGCACCGGGAAGCGCGGGCAGTGACCGGGCGAGCGCCCGGGCCAGGGGGTCCCGTCGGTCGGGCTCGGCGGTGCGAGGGTCGGGGACCTTATCCAGCATCCGCACGACCCCGCGCTGCCGCCGACCGGCTCGTGAGCGCAGCCCGGCGCAGGCCCGGACCGGGCCGGCCGACTGGACGAGAACGCCGTCGACAGCTGACGCCGGCAGGCGGCGCCCGGTGTCCGGTGACGACACCCGGCGCCGCCTGCTCCTCCGACGGGACGACCCCGGCCGGCCCGTCTCAGCGCAGGGTGATGCTGCGCGCTCGGGAGGCCGACGGCAGCACGGTCGCGCTGCCGGAGTACTTCACCGTCAGGACGTGCCTGCCCTTCGTCAGGGCCGGCAGCTTCACCGTCACCTTGCCGCGACGGGCGGCCGTCAGCGTCACCTTCTTCACCACGCGCCGGCCGTCGAGCACGGTCACGGTGCCGGTCGGCCGGGACGCGGAGCGGACGGTGACGACGGCCGTGCGCTGGCCGCGCTGCGGCAGCTTCCAGGCCACCGACACCGACGACTTCGCCTTCGCCGGCGCGCTGCCACCGCCGGGCGCGCCCGGAGCCGGGGCGGGAGCCGGGGCCGGGGCCGGCCCGGGGGCCGGGGCAGGCGCCGGAGCAGGGGCGGCGGCCGGGTTGGCGAAGAGGCCGACGTAGGGGATGACGTACTGCTTGTCGCCGCTGTCCTCGACGGTCACAGCCACCTGGAGGTGGTCGCCGGCCTGGTCGACCTTGCACGGGGCACGGCCCTTGCGGCGGTCCTCGCACTCGGGCTCCTGCGTCGCCTTGCCCTTCAGCGCCCGGGTGGCCACCATCGGCACGCGGATCTCGAGGATCCCCGCGTCCCGGTTGAGGATGAACGGCCCGCCGTTCGGGTGGTCAGCGCTCTTCACGCCGACCAGCAGGCCGCCGTTGACGCCGTAGTCGAACACGAGGCCGGTCGGGCTCATCGTCGGCTGCTGGCCGACCGGGGCGATGCCGTAGGTGATCGGGTTCGCGTCGTCGACCGCGAACTCCACTCCCGTCGGCGGGATGAACTCCGGCAGCATCGCGCTCTTGCCGTGACAAGGCAGCCCGACCAGGCCGGCGTAGACGCGCACCCAGAAGCGCTCCCCGACCGCGGGTATCCGGTCCGGGTCGACGAGCATTCCTGCGTTGGCGCTCGTTCCGGTCGCCGTGCTCTGCGTGATGCAGTCGATGATCGTGTCGGCGTCGGACTTGCCGTCCATCCAGCCCTGGCCGGCGGCGGACGCGGGCGAGGGCGTCGCGCCCACGGCCGCGGCCAGGACGGGAAGGGCGAGGGCGAGCCTGCGGAAGCGGGCGGGGCGGTGCTGGCCGGAGGTGCGGCGCATGGCGGTGCTCCTGCGAGTCGGTTCGGGTACGCCGTACACGCTGCCCGGCCCCACTTGCCGTCCTGTTGTCGTCGGCTTGTCACCTCTCGAGACGGCCGCCCACGCCTCCGGGAAGCGCGAGGTGCACCACATCAGTAGTGCACCTCACGTGCACCGCCCGGCAGTCGGTCAGGCGCCGGCAACGGGTGGCGCGTCGGCGTCGACCCCGCCGTCGCCCACGGTCTCCCGGGCCAGGAAGTCCTCGATCTTGAACCAGTCGTCGCGCGCCCGGTCCGCGATCGTGAGCAACGTCGACATGGACGCGACCTCCTCCACCTGCTCCTTGAGGAACCACTGCATGAACTGCTCGCCGATCACGTCGCCCTCCGCGCGCGCGGCCTTGAACAGCGTCTCGATCTGGCCGGTGACGGCCTTCTCCTGCTCCAGCGCGAGGGAGATCGGCTCGCGCGGCTCGCCGAAGGCGTTGACGACGGCGTCCACGCCGGGGATCGCGACCGGGATGTCCCGGTCGAGCATGTAGCGCACCATCATCATCGCGTGGCTCCGCTCCTCGCCGGCCTGCCGATAGAAGTGCGCAGCGAGCCGGGGCAGGTCGTGCGCGTCGAACCAGACCGCGATGGCGACGTACTGCTGGCTGGCGGTGAACTCGTTGCGCACCTGCTCACCGAGCAGGGCGACGAAGGACGAGGCGGGGGCGGCGGTCTCGGTCACCCGCCCATCTTGCCGCCGCTGCCGCCCCCTAGGACAGCGTGACCCGCAGGATGCGGTCGTCGTCCACTCCGGGGTTGCCGCGGCCGTCGTTGTTGCTCGTCGTCAGCCAGAGGCTCCCGTCGGGGGCGAGCACGACGGTCCGCAGCCGGCCGTGGTCGCCGGTGAACAGCGCCCTGGGCTCGCCGCCGTCGAGCGGGACCTGCCACAGCCGCTCTCCGCGCAGCGAGGCGACGTAGGCGGCGCCGCCGGTGATCGCGACGCCCGCGGGGGAGGCCTCGTCGGTCGACCACTGGACGAACGGGTCGACGAGCCCGGACCCGCCGCCCTCGCCCTCCTGCTGCGGCCAGCCGTAGTTCGCGCCCGGCTCGATCCGGTTGAGCTCGTCCCACGTCTGGTCGCCGAACTCGCTGGCCCACAGCTGCCCCGCCTCGTCCCAGGCGATGCCCTCGATGTTGCGGTGGCCGGAGCTGTAGACCGCGGACCCGCGCGTGGGGTTGTCCGGCGCGGGCTCGCCCTCGGGCGTGAGCCGCAGGATCTTGCCGTTCGTGTCGTCGGGGTCCTGGGCGCTGTCGCGGTCGGTGCCGTCCCCGGTCGCGACGTACAGCATGCCGTCCGGGCCGAACCCGATGCGCCCGCCGTTGTGGTAGGCCGCGGCGTCGACCCCGTCCAGCAGCTCCTGCGGCCTGCCGAGGGCGCCGTCGGTGTAGCGCATCCGGGACAGGACGTTCTCGTCGCCGGTCGTGTAGTAGGCGTAGAGCCACGGCTGGCTCGGGTAGTCCGGGTGCAGCGCGATCCCGAGCAGGCCGCCCTCCGCGGTCCCGCCCGAGGAGACTCCCGGGACCTCGCCGACCTGCTCGACGTCCCCGCCCTGGGCGGGCACCCGCACGACCTCCCCGCTGTCCCGCAGCGACACGAGCGCCGACCCGTCGGGCAGGAACGCGATGCCCCACGGCGTGTCCAGCCCGGTCGCGAGCGTGTTGGTGACGGTGGCGCGCGCGTCCGGGCCGGGTGCCGTGGCGGAGGGGGCCGCGGCCGGCGTGCTCTGCTCGGACGTCGGCTCGGACGACCCGGGGGGTGACGCGGCCGGTACCGGCGCCGCCTCGTCCTCGTCGCCCGAGCCACCGCACGCGCAGAGCGTCAGGGCGAGCGCGGTGAAGGCGGTCAGGGCTCGTACGTCGCGGCGGCGTCGGCTCATGAGGCGCGCCTACCCGGCGGCACGGTCGTGACACCGCGAGCTATGTCACGGAACTCTCACGTCACCTTGACGCGCAGCAGGCGGTCGTCGCCGGAGCGCGGGGCGATGCGGCCGTCGGTGTTGTTCGTCATGAGAAACAGCCGGCCCCCGGGTGCCACGGCGACGGCGCGCAGCCGGCCGTACGTCCCGGCGAAGTAGGCACGCGGCGTGCCGCCGCCGACCGGGACCCGCCAGAGCCGCTGCCCGCGCAGCGAGGCGACCCACACGGCTCCCGCGGCCACGGTGATGCCGGACGGGGAGGCGACGGCGGGGCTCCACTGCGCCACCGGGTCGACGAAGCCGCGCCGCCCGGCCCGGCCCTCGACCCTCGGCCAGCCGTAGTTCTTCCCCTTGACGATGCGGTTGAGCTCGTCCCAGGTGTTCTGACCGAACTCCGATGCCCACATCCGGCCTCGGGAGTCCCAGGCCAGGCCCTGGACGTTGCGGTGTCCCAGGCTCCACACGAGCGAGCCCCGGAACGGGTTGCCCGCCGGCACCCCACCCGTCGGCGTCATGCGCAGGATCTTGCCATTCAGTGAACTACGGTTCTGTGAACGGGAAGGCGCCCCTGCATCACCGGTGCCGGCGTAGAGCATCCCGTCGGGGCCGAACGCGATCCGGCCGCCGTTGTGGTTCCCGGCCTTCCCGATCCCGCGCAGCACGACCTGGGTGGCGCCGAGACTGCTGCCGTCGAACCGCATCCGCACGATGCGGTTGTCCGAGGCGGTCGTCGTGTAGGCGTACAGCCAGGGCTGCCGCGGGTAGCCGGGGTGCAGCGCCAGGCCGAGCAGCCCGCCCTCGCCGGAGTGCACGGACCCCGGCACCGACCCGACGCGCCGCGGCTCGCCCCCGCCGCGCGGGACGCGCCAGACGGTCCCCTCGTCCCGCGAGGAGACGACCGCCGACCCGTCGGGAAGGATCGCGAGCCCCCACGGGCTGGCGAGGCCGGTCGCCACCGTCCCCGTCACGGTGGCCGACGCGGCGACCGCGGCAGGGCGGGCGGGCGCGGCCGGGCCGGCGGCCGCGGGCGTCGCCGCGGTCAGCGGGAGCGCGAGGCCGGCGGCGAGGGCGCCGGCCAGCGGGGCACGCACGGGAGGGGGAAGGCGCATGCCGGGCCTGTACCCGTCGCTCTCCGCTGTCCAACCGTCACCTGGGTAGCGTCCCCCCCATGCGCGCACTGCTCAGCCTGTCCGGCGTGGACGTCCCGCCCGGCGTCGACGCGCAGGTGTGGGGCGCGGACGCTCCTCCGCCGTCGACGGGCCTGGAGGACGTGGAGTTCTACGTCCTGCCCTACGGCCGCGGCACCGAGGGGCTGTCCCTGCTGGCGCACATGCCGCGCCTGCGGGTCGTGCAGACGCTCAGCGCCGGCGTCGAGGGGGTGCGCGGGCTGGTGCCCGAGGACGTGACCCTGTGCAACGCCCGGGGCGTGCACGACGCGTCGACGGCCGAGCTGGCGGTCGCGCTCCTGCTCGCCGCTCAGCGCGACCTGCCGGCGTACGTCCACAGCCAGGCGGCCGGGCGGTGGGAGCCCACGTCGACCCTCGGGCTCGCCGACCGCACGGTCCTGATCCTCGGGTACGGCGCGATCGGCGAGGCGGTCGAGCGGCGGCTGGCCGGCTTCGAGGTCGACGTGCTGCGTGTCGCACGCCGGGCCCGGGAGGGCGTCGCGGACCTGGGCCGGCTGCCGGAGCTGCTGCCGCTGGCCGACGCGGTGGTGGTGCTGGTGCCGCTGACCGAGGCCACCCGCGGGCTCGTCGACGCGGCGATGCTGCGGCGGATGAAGGACGGGGCCCTGCTGGTCAACATGGCCCGCGGCCCGGTGGTCGACACGGGCGCCCTGCTGGCCGAGCTCTCGAGCCGCCGGCTGCGGGCCGCGCTCGACGTCACGGACCCCGAGCCGCTCCCGCCCGGCCACCCGCTGTGGGAGGCGCCCGGCCTCCTGCTCACCCCGCACGTCGGCGGCGGCACGGCCGCCATGGGGCCGCGTGCCCGCGCGCTGGTCTCGGACCAGCTGGCCCGCTGGGCCGACGGCCGGCCGCTGCGCAACGTCATCTCCGGCCAGTACTGACCCCGCCGCCGGTGGCCCGCCTGCTCGTCACCCCGGCCCTGCGGCTCTTCCTGCCCGCGCGGGCCCGGGCCGGGATGGTCGACGTGGACGTGGCGGCCGACCCCACCGCCTCGCTGGGGCACGCGGTGCAGGCCGCCGGGGTGCCCCTCACCGAGGTGGGGGAGCTCCGGCTGGCCGGCATGCCGGCCCCGCCCGGGCGGCGGCTGGCCGCGGGCGACGAGGTGGAGGTCCTCGCCCGTCCGCGGCCGCAGCCGCTCGAGGGCCCGCCCCGGCTGCTGCTCGACGTGCACCTCGGAGCGCTCGCGCGGCGGCTACGGCTGCTGGGGGTGGACGCGGCGTACGCCAACGACGCGGACGACCCGGCGCTCGTCGCGCAGGCCGGCGCGGAGGACCGGCTGCTGCTCACCCAGGACCGCGGGCTGCTGCGCCGGCGGGCGCTGCGACGCGCGGCGTACGTGCGCGGGGCGCGGCCCGACGAGCAGCTCGCGGACGTGCTCGACCGTTTCGGGCTACCGCTCGAGCCCTACACCCGCTGCACGGTCTGCAACGGGGCTCTTGCCCCGGTGGCCAAGGGCGACGTCCTCGACCGCCTCGAGCCCGGAACGCGACGCACCCAGGAGGAGTTCTCCCGGTGCTCGGAGTGCGCACGCGTCTACTGGCGCGGCGCCCACGCGGCCCGGCTCGACGCACGGGTGCGCGAGCACGTCCGGCTGCGCGCCGAATGAGGCGCCGAGCAGCCGGGCAGGCCGGCTCCGCTTTTCTGCTGACTTTCGAGGCCGGCGGGGATCGTCGATCTCCACCCGATCGGGAAAAGGGCGGTTGTCGACGCGGCGACGTAGCCTGAAGAGGGGCTTTCGTCCTGGCGGTGGCGTCCCGGGGTGCCGGGACCGGTCCCTGTTGCTCGGAAGTTCGACCTCGGAGGTCCTTGCATGATCCTCAAGCGCCGAGGGCTGCCCCTGGTGCTGCTCGCCGGGCTCGCCGTCGCCGGCTGCGGCGGCTCCGACGGCGGTGGGCCCGACGGCGGTGGCGACGCGCCGGCCGCCGCGGCGGCGGGGACCGGTGCCTGCCCGGACAGGCTCGAGCCCCTGCTCACGGCCGACGAGGCGGCGAAGGGCGAGATCACCGTCGCCATCGACCAGTCCGGGTCGTACTGGAACTCCACGTCCGCCGAGGCCCGCATCAAGCCGCAGATCGAGGCCGTGGTCGCGAACGCCGTCGAGCAGTCGCGGGCGCTGCGCGTGATCACTTTCACCGGCACCGCGTCCGGGGCGCAGACCGTGTTCGCGTGCTCGAACCTGCTGCCGGCGCACAACAACGAGGCCGCCCTGGCGCAGAAGCAGCGCTACGTGGCCCAGCAGGCTGCGGCCGAGCTCTGGACGCAGCTCACGGCGGCGCGCGCCCAGCCGGCCCCGTCCGCCCCCGGCACCAGCATCGTCGGCGGCTGGCTCGCGGTCGCGCAGAGCACCCCGCTCGCCCCGGACGGCTCCCCGCGCGACGCGGTCATGCTGACCGACGGAGCGGGCCTGCCCGAGCAGGCCGTGAAGGTCGACCTGTCCGCGTTCAGCGGCGTGCAGATGCACGGCATCGGGGCGGTCGACGGCGCCCCCTGGACGACCGAGCGCACCGCCAAGACCATCGACGAGTGGGCCGAGTGGCTGCGCGGCTCGGGCGTCCCGTCGCCCGAGGTGTCCAGCCAGTCCTACGTCTGACCTCCCGCCCGCCCCGACCCTTTGCGTAGGAGGACCGCCTCGTGAGTGACGACGGCACGGCCCGGAGCCGGGGCGACCGCGGCCCGTACGACCCACGGGGCTTCGCGCCTCCGGACCCGCGCGCGGGCGCCGTCCCGCCGCGCGGGGCGCCCGTCGGCGGGCCGTACCCCGGCCCCGGCTCAGCGCCCGGCACGGCGCCCGGCACGGCGCCCGGCACAGCGCCCGGCACAGCGCCCTACGGCGGCCCGGCCAACGGCGCCTACGGCGGCCCGGCCAGCGGCCCTGCCGGGCGGCCCGGCGTCGGCCTGCGCAAGCCCGGCGGCCAGCCGCCGCTGACCAAGTCGGCGGCGATCCGGCTGGCCGGCGGCCTCGGCCGCAGCATCCACGGCTCCATGCTCACCCGGCCGGACATCCGCCGGCTGACCCGAGCCGCCACCGCGGCCAAGGCCGCCGCGCACACCGAGCTCGCCCTGCTGCGGGCCACGGCCGAGGCGCAGGAGCGCCGCCAGCAGCTGCTGGAGACGCCGACGGTAGTCCGACCGATGCGGCCGGTGACGTCGCTGTTCTTCACCGCGCTGCTCATGGCGGCGAGCTACTTCACGATCAACCAGATCCTCGCGGTGGCTGACGTGCCGCCGCTGGAGTCGTACCTGCTGCCCATCGGTTTCGCGCCGGTGTTCGTCATCGGCACCAAGCTGCTCGTGTCCGGCTGGCTGTCGGCGGGCGGGGGCGACGTCGAGGGGCTGGCCCGGCGCAAGCGGACCGTCTTCGCCCGTGCCGTGCTGCCGACCCTGGTGCTGGCCGCGATCGGCCTCGTCGTGGGCGTCAGCCTCAAGGGCATGGCCGTCGGCGCCTTCGAGCCGCTCGACGACGACACCTCCCGGCTCTCCTCGGCGCTGATGTTCGGCGGGCTCGTCCTGGCCGAGCTGGCCGGGGCGGCGGGGCTGGCCGCGTACCAGGCCGTCCCGAAGGCCGCCGAGTTCGAGCGCGCCGAGCGGCGCGACCGGGCCGCCCAGCGGGTGCTGACCGGCGCCCTGCGGCGGCACGCCAAGGCCGAGCGGCTGTCCGGCAAGCGGCAGGCGCAGGTCCAGGCCCACCAGGACTGGCGCGCGGCGCGCGGACAGCTCGGCCGGGTCAAGGGCCTGCTCGACGCCTACAAGGCCTCCCCGGACGACAGCGGCATCTTCGACTACGCCGAGGTGCGGGCGCCGGTCTACGCGGCTCCCGTCGAGGAGCTGCTGCAGGCGCCGGAGGCCCCGATGCCGACCTCGCGCGACGAGGACAGCCCGCGCCGGGCCGCCAGCAGCACCCGTCCCTGGGAGGAGCGCCGGCCGCCGGTCGAGGACGGGCAGGTCATCGACCTGCGGACCGAGCTGCTGCGCACCGTGCGCGGACATCTGGGCCGGCCGAAGGCCGAGCGGCCGCAGCCGCCGCGCGCCGAGCGCGACGTCGACCGGGCCGCCTCCGGCGAGCGCGACACGGGGGCCTGATGCCGATCTGGCGCCGGGGGATCCCGACCCGGCCGAGCTTTCCCGGCGCGCGCTACCCGGGCCTGCCGAGCGACCGCAGAGTGCCGCTGCTGCTCCTGCTGGTCCCGCTCGCGGCCCTCGCCGGGTGGGGCGTCCCGCAGCTGCTCGAGGACGACCCGGCCCCGCAGGCGGCGGCCGCCGGCCCCGGCGCGCTGGGCGGGACGTACCTCGAGGGGGAGCGCACCCTCGACGGGCGGCTCTGCATCGCCATCGCCAGCGACACCTCCTCCTCGATGGACCAGGTCGAGCCCATCCGGCGGCAGGCGACCGACGAGCTGCTGCCCTGGCTGCGGCAGAACCTCCCCGGCGACGACGAGGTGGCGCTCGCGGTGTTCACCGACGAGGCGCTGCTGACGCTGGCGCCCACGCCGGTGGGCAGCGCGCCCGCCCTCGCGCCCGGCGAGGTGGCCGTCGGCACCGGGCAGACCGTCGCCCGGACCGCCGCGGACGCGCTGGGCGCTGCGTTCGACGGCCGGTCCTGCGCGGCCACCGCGCTGCTCGCCATCAGCGACGGGGAGTTCCAGGACGACCCGGCCGAGCTCGACGCGGCCCTCGCGGCCGCGGGCATCACCCAGACCTGGGTGCTCAACCCCAAGGGGCCGGAGCGCTCCCCGGTGCTCGAGAGCCCCGAGCTCGCCGACGTGCACGTGACGCCCATCTCGAGCGCCGCCGACATCGGGCTGACGTACGCCCGGGTGATCGCCGGGCTGACCGGGCAGCGTCTGGCGGGCGCGCCGCCCGCGGCCCCGTCCGCGCCGTCGAGCCCGTCAGCTCCGGCGGCCCCGGGCGCTCCCGCGGCCCCCGCTCCCGGGCAGCAGGCGCCTCGCGGGGCGACGCCCGCGCCGGCCCCCACCGGCGGAGCCCCCGCTGCGCCGAGCCCGTCGCCGTCGCGCCCGTCGGACTCCGTGGACGCGTGAGGGGCAGGCGCGCCGCAGCCTCGGCCGGCGGCGCGCGGTTCGGCGCCGTGGGCCCGGTCCGCGAGGAGGGCGAGCCGGGCCCCGTCCCGTCGCCCGACGAGCTGGCCGGCGGCCCGGCCGGCCGGGGCGGGGACGTTCCCTCGCGGCGGGCCCGGCTCGCCCGGCAGGCGGCCGCCGCACTGGTCGTCGCGCTGCTGGGCGCGGCTGTGCTGGCCGACCTGGCCGGTGGGGACGAGCGCGACGCACGGTCGACCCGGACCGGCCCCAGCGACCCGTCGCTGCTGCCCGTCCGCGAATGGCCGCTGCGCGGGGACCTGTCCGGCGCGCTCGCGGCGCCCGGCTCGCCGTCCGCCCGGGAGGCGGAGGCGCTGCTCGCCGACGAGCCGGGGACGGTCCTCGTCTGGGCCGGCACCGTGGCGGGGACCAAGGCGCTGCTCGCGGTCGAGCCCGGCCCGCCGGCAGGCAAGGGCGTCGTTGCGTACCAGCCCTCGCGGGGGCGCTGGTCGCGGACGACGCTGCGCCCCACGCGCTCCGGCCCCGCCGGGTGGGCGGTGATCCTGCCGACGCCTGTGTTCGGCCGGGCACTGCTCGTCGTCGGGCCCCCGGGCACCCCGGTCGCCGAGGCCTCCCGGCGCGTCGACCCGCACCAGAACGGCGGCCGCGGGCGGCTCGCGTGGGAGGAGCTGTCCGGTTGGGACGGTGCGGCGGTCCTGCCCCTGGAGGGGGGCTCCACCGCGCCGGTGACCGTGCGCCTGCCCGGCCCGGGGGCCGGCTCCGTCCCGGTCCCCGTCACGGTGGCCGTCGGCCCGCCGCGCCCGGGCTCGCCCGGCTCCCCGCGGCCGCGTCCGCCTCGGGCGGTGCCCTCCCGGGGCCCGGTGCCGCTCGGCGTCGGCTGACCCGCCGGGCTCGGCGTCTCAGCACTCGGCGGCCCGCCCCTGGGGGCGTCACCCGTACGTAACATCGTTCGGGTGCCGAAGCCGCCGGCACCGTGAGAGACAGGATGTGCTGTGACTGCCGAGACTCAGGCTCCGCGCCCCGCTACTCCGGACATCAAGCCGCGCAGCCGCGTGGTCACCGACGGGCTGGAGGCGACGGCCTCGCGCGGCATGCTCCGCGCCGTCGGGATGGGGGACGAGGACTTCGCCAAGCCGCAGATCGGCGTCGCGTCCTCCTGGAACGAGATCACCCCCTGCAACCTGTCGCTCGACCGCCTGGCGAAGGCGGCCAAGGACGGCGTGCACGCCGGCGGCGGCTTCCCCATGGAGTTCGGGACCATCTCGGTCTCCGACGGCATCTCGATGGGCCACGAGGGCATGCACTTCTCGCTGGTGTCGCGCGAGGTCATCGCCGACTCGGTCGAGACGGTGTTCGGCGCCGAGCGGCTCGACGGCTCGGTGCTGCTCGCCGGCTGCGACAAGTCGCTGCCCGGGATGCTCATGGGCGCGGCGCGCCTCGACCTCGCGTCGGTCTTCCTGTACGCCGGGTCGATCCTCCCGGGGCGGGCCAAGCTCTCCGACGGCTCGGACCGCGAGGTCACGATCATCGACGCCTTCGAGGCGGTCGGGGCGTGCGCCCGCGGGCTGATGTCGCGTGAGGACGTCGACGCGATCGAGCGCGCCATCTGCCCCGGCGAAGGGGCCTGCGGCGGCATGTACACCGCCAACACGATGGCCGCCGCGGCGGAGGCGCTCGGCATGTCGCTGCCGGGCTCGGCCGCGCCGCCGGCCACGGACCGGCGCCGCGACGGGTTCGCCCGCAAGTCCGGCGAGGCGGTCGTCGACCTGCTCCGCCAGGGCATCACGGCCCGCCAGATCCTCACCAAGCCCGCGTTCGAGAACGCGATCGCCGTCGTCATGGCGCTCGGCGGCTCCACCAACGCGGTGCTGCACCTGCTCGCGATCGCGAACGAGGCCGAGGTCGACCTGACCCTGGCCGACTTCGCCCGCATCGGCGCGAAGGTCCCGCACCTCGGCGACCTCAAGCCGTTCGGCCGGCACGTGATGGTGGACGTGGACCGCATCGGCGGCATCCCGGTCGTCATGCAGACCCTGCTCGACGCGGGCCTGCTCGACGGCGACACGCTCACCGTGACCGGCCGCACCATGGCCGAGAACCTCGCCGAGCTGAACGCCCCCTCGGCCGACGGCGAGGTGATCCGCAAGATCACCGACCCGATCCACGCGACGGGCGGCATCACGATCCTGCACGGCTCGCTCGCGCCCGAGGGCGCGGTCGTGAAGTCGGCCGGCTTCGACACCGCGGTGTTCGAGGGGACCGCTCGCGTCTTCGAGCGCGAGCGCGCGGCGATGGACGCGCTGGAGGACGGCACGATCCAGGCCGGCGACGTCGTCGTCATCCGCTACGAAGGCCCCAAGGGCGGCCCGGGCATGCGCGAGATGCTCGCGATCACCGGCGCGATCAAGGGCGCGGGCCTCGGCAAGGACGTGCTGCTCATGACCGACGGCCGCTTCTCCGGCGGCACGACGGGCCTCTGCGTCGGCCACATCGCCCCCGAGGCGGTCGACGGCGGCCCGATCGCGTACGTCCGCGACGGCGACCGGATCCGGCTCGACGTCGAGAACGCGACCCTCGACATCCTCGTCGACCCGGCCGAGCTCGAGGCCCGCAAGGACGGCTGGGAGCCGCTGCCCCCGCGCTACACCCGCGGCGTGCTGGCCAAGTACGCCAAGCTCGTCACCTCCGCGGCCCAGGGCGCGGTCTGCAACTGACGCCCTCGCTTCCCCTTCCCCTGGCGCTGATCATGCACGGGTCGGTCACTTCTCCACACGCTCGAGGCCTGTGGAGAAACGGCCGACCCGTGCATGAACAGCGGGGGAGGGGTGGGCGTGGGACGGACGTCTCACGATGCGAAACGGGTGGACAGGTGTGCCCGGCGTGGGGCACGATGCTCGTGTGCAGTCCCGAATTCTCGTACTCGTACAGCGCGCCGGCTGATTTCCCGCCGAGCGCGCTACCCCTCGTCGCCCACCAGGGCCGGGGGGTTTTTGTTTGCCCCAGGCGCAGCTAGCCCTTCGCCCGCGCATCCCCCAGCCCGACACGCCACACCCCCAGCCCAGGAAGGTGGAGCAGGTGACCGAGTCGCCGGAACAGCTCACCGGAGCACAGAGCCTCATCCGATCGCTGGAGTCGGTAGGCGTCGACACCGTCTTCGGGATCCCCGGGGGAGCGATCCTCCCCGCGTACGACCCGATGTTCGACTCCCAGAAGATCCGCCACATCCTCGTCCGCCACGAGCAGGGCGCCGGCCACGCCGCCGAGGGGTACGCGGTGGCGACCGGCCGGGTCGGCGTCTGCATGGCCACGAGCGGCCCGGGCGCGACCAACCTCGTCACGCCGATCGCCGACGCCTACATGGACTCGGTCCCGATCGTGGCCGTGACCGGCCAGGTCGCCAGCTCGGCCATCGGGACCGACGCGTTCCAAGAGGCCGACATCACCGGCATCACCACGCCGATCACCAAGCACAACTTCCTCGTGACCGACCCGGCGGAGATCCCGCGGGCGATCGCCGAGGCGTTCCACATCGCGTCCACCGGCCGACCCGGCCCGGTGCTCGTCGACGTGGCCAAGGACGCGCTGCAGGCGCGGACGACCTTCAGCTGGCCGCCCGTCCTCGACCTGCCGGGCTACCGCCCGGTGAGCAAGCCGCACGCCAAGCAGGTGCGCGAGGCCTCGCGGCTGATCCTGGAGAGCCGCCGCCCCGTGCTCTACATCGGCGGCGGGGTCATCAAGGCCGGCGCGGCGGCCGAGCTGCGCCGGCTGGCCGACCTGACCGGCATCCCGGTCGTCACCACGCTGATGGCGCGCGGGGCGTTCCCCGACAGCCACCCGTCGCACCTGGGCATGCCCGGCATGCACGGCACGGTCGCGGCCGTCACCGCGCTGCAGAAGGCCGACCTGCTCATCGCCCTGGGCACCCGGTTCGACGACCGAGTGACGGGCCAGCTGTCGACCTTCGCCCCGCTGGCCAAGATCATCCACGCCGACATCGACCCGGCCGAGATCTCGAAGAACCGCATCGCCGACGTGCCGATCGTGGGCGACTGCCGCGACGTGATCGCCGACCTGACGGCGGCGCTGGAGGCGGAGGCCGCCGCCGGCAACCGGCCGGACATCGAGGCCTGGTGGTCGCTGGTCAACCAGTGGCGTGAGACCTACCCGCTCGGCTACGAGACCCCGTCCGACGGGACGCTCGCGCCGCAGTACGTCATCGAGCGCATCGGCAAGATCGCGGGCCCGGAGGCGCTCTACGCCGCCGGCGTCGGTCAGCACCAGATGTGGGCCGCCCAGTTCATCAACTACGAGAACCCCAACACCTGGCTGAACTCCGGTGGCGCCGGGACGATGGGCTACGCCGTGCCGGCCGCCATGGGCGCGAAGGTCGGGCGCCCGGACGCGACGGTGTGGGCGATCGACGGCGACGGCTGCTTCCAGATGACCAACCAGGAGCTGGCCACCTGCGCGATCAACAACATCCCGATCAAGGTCGCGATCATCAACAACGGCGCGCTCGGGATGGTGCGCCAGTGGCAGACGCTGTTCTACGGCGGGCGCTACTCGAACACCACGCTCGAGAGCCGGCGGGTCCCGGACTTCGTCAAGCTCGCCGACGCGTACGGCTGTGTCGGGCTGCGCTGCGAGTCGGCCGACGCGGTGGACGCCACGATCGAGAAGGCGATGGCGGTCGACGACATGCCCGTGGTCATCGACTTCGTCGTCCACCAGGACGCGATGGTCTGGCCGATGGTCGCGGCCGGGACGAGCAACGACGACATCATGGTCGCCCGCAGCATGGCCCCGGTCTGGGACCGCGAAGAGGGCGAGACCGGAGTGGAGCTGGGGCAGCGATGAGCAAGCACACGTTGAGCGTCCTCGTCGAGGACAAGCCCGGCGTCCTGGCCCGGGTCTCCGGGCTCTTCTCCCGGCGCGGGTTCAACATCGACTCCCTCGCCGTCGGCCCGACCGAGCAGCCCGGCGTGTCGCGCATGACCATCGTGGTCGCCGTCGACGAGCTGCCGCTCGAGCAGGTCACCAAGCAGCTCAACAAGCTGGTGAACGTCGTCAAGATCGTCGAGCTCGACCAGGGCAGCTCGGTGCAGCGCGAGCTGCTCCTGGTCAAGGTCCGGGCCGACGCGCAGACCCGCTCCTCGGTCCTCGAGACCGTGCAGCTGTTCCGCGCCAAGGTCGTCGACGTCGCGACCGACGCGGTCACCATCGAGGCCACCGGCAACTCCGACAAGCTGGCCGCGTTCCTGCGCATCCTCGAGCCGTTCGGCGTCAAGGAGATCGTGCAGTCCGGCATGGTCGCGGTCGGCCGGGGATCCCGGTCGATCACGGACCGCGCCCTCCGTCCGGTCGAGCGCTCCGCCTGACCGGCGTCCCCAGAACCGCAGTTCCCCTACCGACGAACCAGAAAGAGATTCTCGTGGCAGAGCTTTTCTACGACGACGACGCCGACCTCTCGCTCATCCAGGGTCGTGTCGTGGCCGTCATCGGCTACGGCAGCCAGGGGCACGCGCACGCGCTCAGCCTGCGCGACTCCGGTGTCGACGTCCGCGTCGGCCTGCCCGAGGGCTCCAAGAGCCGCGCCCGCGCCGAGGCCGAGGGCCTGCGCGTCGTCACGCCCGCGGAGGCCGCCGCCGAGGCCGACCTCATCATGCTGCTGACGCCGGACCACGTGCAGCGCCACGTCTACGCCGAGGCCATCGAGCCGAACCTGCAGGAGGGCGACGCGCTCTTCTTCGGCCACGGCTTCAACATCCGCTTCGGCTACATCAAGCCCCCGGCGGGGGTGGACGTCGCCATGGTCGCGCCGAAGGGGCCGGGCCACCTGGTGCGCCGCGAGTACTCCGAGGGCCGCGGCGTCCCGGTCATCGTGGCGGTCGAGCAGGACGGGACCGGCAACGCCTGGGCGCTCGCGCTCTCCTACGCCAAGGCGATCGGCGGGCTGCGCGCCGGCGGCATCAGGACCACGTTCACCGAGGAGACCGAGACCGACCTGTTCGGTGAGCAGGCCGTCCTCTGCGGCGGTGTGTCCGCCCTGGTGCAGGCGGGCTTCGAGACGCTGACCGAGGCCGGCTACCAGCCGGAGGTCGCGTACTTCGAGTGCCTGCACGAGCTCAAGCTCATCGTGGACCTGATGTACGAGGGCGGCATCGCCAAGCAGCGCTGGTCGGTCTCCGACACGGCCGAGTACGGGGACTACGTCTCCGGCCCGCGGGTCATCGACGCGTCGGTGAAGCAGCACATGAAGGAGGTCCTGGGCGACATCCAGAGCGGTGCCTTCGCAGCCCGCTTCATCGCCGACCAGGACGCGGGGGCGCCGGAGTTCAAGGCGCTGCGCGCTCAGGGCGAGCAGCACCCGATCGAGGCAACCGGCCGTGAGTTGCGCAAGCTCATGAGCTGGGTCAAGTCGTCCGACGACGACTACACCGAGGGCTCCGCGGCTCGCTGACCAGGGCGAAGACCGCGGAACGCGGGGGAGCACGCCCACAAGGCGTGCTCCCCCGCGCTGCGTTCGGGGCTGCGGCCATCCGGTGTCCCGCTATTGGCCAAGCATTTGCCTCCCCGATCTGGTTCGTTCGCTCTAGGCTGTGCCCGCTCGCAAGGACTTCCTCGCCGCAGCCGCCGGCGGTTCCGGTGATCCGACGGCGGAGGCCCGACAGCAGGACGAAGGGGCGGACGGTCGCGGGATGGTCGCGCAGGGGGTGCCGGTGGCATGGGGACGTCCCGCGCCGAGCGAGGCGCGCACGCTCGCCCAGGCCTGCCTTTTCGCCGCCGTGGTCTGCCTGGGGAACGCGGCGATGCCGTTCAGCGCCACCGCTCCCACCGGGCTCGCGGTGACCCTGGGCGGCGCCGGCCTGGCGGCCGCGGCGGCGCTGCGCCGGTGCAGCGACGTCGTCCCCGCCATCGTCCTGCACACCGTGCTGGCGCTGGTCTCGGTGATGGTCAGCGTCTGCATCGCCTGCTCCACCACCCCCGCCGGCACCGTCGTCACGGCCTTCGGCTACGTCTGGATCGCCCTGTTCACGGCATGGTTCCACTCCCGGCGGGGGGCACTGGCCCACCTCGCGGTGATGGCCGGCGGCTTCGCGGCCGGGCTGGGGGTGTGCGACGCGCCCTCCGCCCTGCAGACGTGGGGGTTCGTCACCGTCTCGGTCGGCGGGGTCGCGCTGGTCCTGCAGTCGCTCGTCGAGCGGCTGCGGCGGCAGGCCGACCGTGACCAGCTGACCGGGCTGCTCAACCGGGTCGCCTTCGCCGGTGCGGCCGAGCGGCTCATGGGCTGCGCGCTGCGGCGCGGGGAGCCGCTGACCCTGGCCGTGCTGGACCTCGACGACTTCAAGGGCGTCAACGACCGCGACGGCCACGCCGTGGGCGACCGCGTCCTCGCCGGGCTGGCGGCGGCCTGGAGCGGGGCGCTGCGCCGGTCCGACGTCCTGGGCCGCTACGGGGGCGACGAGTTCGTGCTGCTGATGCCGGACACCGCCGAGGGCGACTCGGTCGAGGTTCTCCAGCGGCTGCGCGACGCGCTGCCGGGCGCGCGCTGGACCGCCGGGGTCGCGCAGTGGCAGGGCGAGGGGCTCGCCGAGTGGATCGCCCGCGCGGACGGCGACCTCTACGCCCACAAGCGCCGCCGCGTACGCGCGAGCTGAGCCGGCACGGGCCGCCACGTCCCACAGGCGCCGGCGCCGGCGAGCGCGCCCGGCGCGAGCACCTCGGCCCTCTGAGCACCACCTCTGCACCTCCGCAGCGGTGCAGAGGTGGGGCTGAGGGCCCCGAGGACGGCGTCGCCGCGGACGGCCCGGCGCGGGCGCAGCGGATGGCGGTAGCGTGACCGGGCAAGCAGTCGGCCGGGGTGCCCCTCTCCGAGGGGCTGAGAGCACACCCGCCGAACCTGATCCGGGTCATGCCGGCGCAGGGAGCCCGACGCGCGCGCCGCCCCCGGTGCGCCTTTGGCTCTCCCGCAGGCGGGAGGGAACGTCACCGTGAACGCACCACAGTCATCGATCGGCCTGCCCGACGTCGTCCGCGCGCTGGACGCCGTGCGGGCGGGCGCCCCGCTCGTGCAGAGCATCACCAACTACGTCTCCATGGACATCGCCGCCAACGCGGTCCTCGCCGTGGGCGCCTCGCCGGCGATGGTCCACGACCCGAGCGAGGCGGGCGAGTTCGCCGGTATCGCTGCCGCGCTCTCGGTCAACATCGGCACGCCGTCCCCGCGCTGGGCCGAGGGGATGGCGCTGGCCGCGGAGGCGGCGGTCGCCGCCGGGCGCCCGTGGGTGCTCGACCCCGTCGCGGTGGGCGCGACCGCGCTGCGCAACGAGCTCAGCGCCGACCTGCTGACCCGGCGGCCCACCGTCGTCCGGGCCAACGCGAGCGAGGTCCTGGCCCTGGCCGCCCTGGCGGGGGTGGACGCCCGGCGCAGCGCCGGCAAGGGGGTCGACTCCGGGGACGCCGTCGAGGACGCCGTCGGGGCGGCTCGCGGGCTGGCCGCCCAGCGGGGCTGCGTGGTCGTCTGTACCGGGGAGGTCGACGTCGTCACCGACGGCGACCGCGTGGTGCGGGTCGAGGGCGGCTCCGCCCTGCTCCCGCGGGTCACCGCCGTCGGCTGCTCGCTCACCGCGGTCACCGCGGCGTTCCTGGCCGTCGAGCCCGACCCGCTGGTGGCCGCCGTCGCCGCCTGCGCGGTCTTCGCCGCCGCCGGCACCCGTGCGGGCCGCGACGCGCGGGGGCCGGCCTCCCTGCGTACCGCCCTCCTCGACGAGCTGTGGGCCCTCGACGCCGCCGGCCTGGCCGACGGCGCCCTCGTCCGCGCCGAGCAGCCCGGAGCCAGCGCATGACCCCGGACCTGCGCGTCTACCTGGTGACCGACCCGGGCCTCGGCGGCGCCCGCCCGGTGGAGCACACCGTCGCGGCCGCGGTGGAGGGTGGGGTGACGATCGTGCAGCTGCGTGACAAGACGGCCGGCCCGGCGGCGCTCGAAGCGGTCGCCCGGCGACTGCTCGCCGTCCTGCAGGGCACCGGCGTGCCGCTCGTCGTCAACGACGACGTCGAGGTCGCGCGGGCGCTCGGCCTCGGCGCGCACGTGGGCGGGGCCGACGCCGCCCCTGTCGACGCGCGCGCGGCGCTCGGGCCGGGGGTGCCGCTCGGGGTGAGCACGTACGCCGGGCGCGACCTGCTGCCCGGTGAGGAGGAGGCGCTCGACTACGTCGCGGTGGGCCCGGTGTGGGGGACCGCCACCAAGCCCGACGCCGGGCCGGGCATCGGGCTCGAAGCCGTCACCCGTGCCGCCGGACGGAACCGGCTGCCGGTCGTGGCGATCGGGGGCATCGACGCGGCCCGAGCGGGCGAGGCCGTCACGGCCGGGGCCGCCGGCGTCGCCGTGGTGTCCGCGGTGATGGCGGCGGCCGACCCGCGCGCCGCGGCCCGCGCCGTGCGCGAGTCCGTGGACGCGGCGCTGGCGGCCAGGGAGGAGGGCCGATGACGGCGGCCATCGTGCTGTCGGTGGCCGGCTCGGACCCCTCGGGCGGCGCCGGCATCCAGGCCGACCTCAAGGCGTTCTCGGCCATGGGGGCGTACGGCGGGGCGGTGCTCACCGCACTGACGGCGCAGAGCACCCGGGGTGTGACCGGAGTGCTCCCCGTCCCGGCGGAGTTCGTGACCGCCCAGCTGGACGCGGTGCTCGACGACCTCGACGTCCGGGCGGTCAAGGTCGGCATGCTCGGCGGCGCCGACGTGGTGGCCGCGGTCGCGGAGGCCTTCGTCCGGCACGAGGTGCCCCAGGTCGTCGTGGACCCGGTGATGGTGGCGACGAGCGGGGACCGGCTCGTCGACGAGGCGACGGTGGACGCGATCCGCGAGCTGCTGGTGCCGCTCGCGACGGTCCTCACCCCGAACCTGCCCGAGGCCGCGACGCTGCTGCGCCGGCCCTCGATCGAGGAGGACGAGATGCAAGATGCAGGAAACGCACTTCGCCAGATGGGCTCTTCGGCCGTTCTGGTCAAGGGTGGGCACCTCGCAGGCCCGTCCAGCACCGACGTCCTCGTCGACGCGGACGGCGTCCTGGAGCTGACCGCGGCCCGGGTCGACACCCGCAACACGCACGGCACCGGCTGCACGCTCTCCTCCGCCATCGCCGCCGGCCTGGCGCTGGGCATGCCGATGCGCGAGGCGGTGCAGCGGTCGAAGGACTACCTCACGGACGCGCTGCGGGCCGCGGACGGGCTCGGGGTCGGCTCGGGCAGCGGCCCCGTGCACCACTTCGTGGGCTGGTGGGCGGCGTGAGCTGGTCCACCGACGTGCGCCGGGCCGCCCAGCCCGTCGTGGACGAGATCCTTGCCCACCCGTTCCTGCGCGGGCTCGCCGACGGCACCCTCGACCCCGAGGTGTTCGACCGCTACCTGCTCGACGACTCGGCCTACCTGGGGGAGTACGCCCGCGCGCTGGCGAGCTGCGCGAGCCGGCTGCCCGGCGGGCCCGGGGTCACGCAGCTCGCGGCGGCCGCGATCGGGGCCGCGGACGCGGAGCGCCTGCTGCACGCGCAGATGCTCGGCGAGCGCGGCATCGGCCCGGACGACCTGGCGGCCCACGTCCCCACCCCGACGTGCACCGCGTACGTCTCCTGGCTGCTGCGGGCCGCCGCGCTCGAGCCGGTGGAGGTGGGCGTGGCCGCCGTCCTGCCGTGCTTCCGGGTCTACCTGGACGTGGGCCTGGCGTGCGAGCGGCTCGTGCCTGCGGACGGCCGCTACCGGACGTGGGTCCAGGCGTACGCCGCCGACGCCTTCGCCGAGGCCGTGACGCAGGCCGAGCGGCTGGCGGACGACCTGGCCGACGCGGCGTCGCCGGGAGTGCGCGCCGCCATGGGGGCCGCGTACCTGCGCAGCGCGCGCTACGAGTACCTCTTCTGGGACGCGGCCTGGCGCGGGGACGCCTGGCCCTGCCCGGACGTGCAGCCGCCGATCTTGTGAACGGCTTCACGAGGCCATCGGTAGAGTTCGCAGCGCCGTCCCCGGTTCTAGCCACAGGAGTCCCACGGTGAGCAAGAAGCCAGTCGTCCTTCTCGCTGAAGAGCTCTCGCCCGCCACCATCGAGGCCCTCGGGCCGGACTTCGAGGTCCGCTCCTGCAACGGGGCCGACCGTGGCGAGCTGCTCTCGGCGATCACGGACGTGGACGCGGTCCTCGTGCGCAGCGCGACCAAGGTCGACGCCGAGGCGATCGCCGCCGCCAAGCAGCTCAAGGTGGTGGCGCGCGCCGGGGTCGGGCTGGACAACGTCGACGTCCCGGCCGCCACGCAGGCCGGCGTCATGGTCGTCAACGCACCGACGTCGAACATCGTCTCGGCCGCCGAGCTCGCGATCTCGTTGCTGCTGTCCGTGGCCCGCCGCATCCCGGCCGCGCACGCCTCGCTCAAGGCCGGGGAGTGGAAGCGCAGCAAGTTCACCGGCGTCGAGCTCTTCGAGAAGACCGTCGGCATCGTCGGCCTCGGCCGCATCGGGGTGCTCGTCGCGCAGCGGCTCTCGGCCTTCGGCATGAAGGTCATCGCCTACGACCCCTACGTGCAGGCGGGCCGCGCGGCGCAGATCGGCGCGCGCCTGGTCAGCCTCGACGAGCTGCTGGCCGAGGCGGACTTCATCACGGTTCACCTGCCGAAGACGCCGGAGACCGTCGGCCTGCTGGGTGACGAGGCACTGCACAAGGTCAAGCCCAACGTCATCATCGTCAACGCCGCGCGCGGCGGCATCCTCGACGAGGCGGCGCTCTACACCGCCCTCACGGAGGGCCGGGTCGCCGGCGCCGGCATCGACGTGTGGGACAAGGAGCCGAAGACCGACTCCCCGCTCATGCAATTGGATTCGGTCGTCGGGGTCCCGCACCTCGGTGCGTCCACGGACGAGGCGCAGGAGCGCGCGGGCATCGCCGTCGCGAAGTCGGTCCGGCTCGCGCTCGCCGGCGAGCTGGTGCCTGACGCGGTCAACGTCCAGGGCGGGGTCATCGCCGAGGACGTGCGCCCGGGCATCCCGCTGACGGAGAAGCTCGGCCGCGTGTTCAGCGCGCTCGCCGGCGCCGTCCCGCAGTCGCTCGACATCGAGGTCCGGGGCGAGATCGCCGAGCAGGACGTGCGCGTCCTCGAGCTGGCCGCGCTGCGCGGCATCTTCGGCGAGGTCGTCGAGGAGCAGGTGACCTACGTGAACGCGCCGGTGCTCGCGAAGGAGCGCGGGCTCGAGACGCGCCTGGTGACGACGTCGGAGAGCCCGGACTTCCGCAACCTCGTCACCCTGCGCGGGACGCTCGCCGACGGGTCGCAGACGTCGGTGTCGGGCACGCTGACCGGCCCGCGTCAGGTCGAGAAGATCGTCGAGGTTGACGGCCTCGACGTCGAGGTGCCGCTCTCGGAGCACCTGGCGTTCCTGCGCTACGAGGACCGCCCGGGCGTCGTGGGCACCATCGGCCGCGTCCTCGGGGAGGCCGGGGTCAACATCGCCGGCATGCAGGTGAGCCGGGGGAGCAAGGGCGGCGACGCGCTCGTCGCGCTCACCGTCGACTCGGCCGTGCCCGCGGACACGCTGGAGGCGATCGTGCAGGAGATCGGGGCGGTCTCCGGCCGGACGGTCGACCTCGAGGGCTGACCCCGAGCAGACGGACGAAGGGGGTGCTGCCCGGGACGTGTCCCGGGCAGCACCCCCTTCGCCGTCACAGGACGCTGGTGAAGACCGCGATGGCGACGATGACAGCGATGACGAGCGCGATGATCGCGATCGTGCGTGTGTTCATGGGGCCCTCCGTGGTCGGGCAGGCCGGGAGCCTGCGGTGATCGAAGTGATCTCCACGCCGGCCCGCGGGGAAACCCGGCCCCTTGAGGGCTCTCCTCTCCACATGGTGAGACGAACTGTCTCAAGGCGCGGTCGACCCGTTAGGCTGCACGCCCGTGAGCGACAGCACCGTGCAGCAGCCCGAGCAGACCCTGCGCCTCGCCGCCATCCCCGGTGACGGCATCGGCCCCGAGGTCGTCGCCGAGGCCCGCCGCGTGCTGGACGCCGTGCTCGCCGCGGAGGGCCGGCGGGCCGAGGTCGTCGAGTACGACCTCGGCGCGCGCCGCTGGCACGCGACGGGGGAGACGCTGCCGGACAGCGTGCTCGAGGAGCTGCGCGGCGTCGACGGGATCCTGCTCGGCGCCGTGGGCGACCCGGCCGTGCCGAGCGGCGTGCTCGAGCGCGGGCTGCTGCTCCGGCTGCGCTTCGAGCTCGACCACTACGTGAACCTGCGCCCCTCCAAGCTCTTCCGCGGGGTGACGTCGCCGCTGGCCGGCGACCGGGAGATCGACTTCGTGGTCGTCCGGGAGGGCACCGAGGGCCCGTACGTCGGCAACGGCGGCGCGATCCGGGTCGGCACCCCGGCAGAGGTCGCCAACGAGGTCAGCGTCAACACCGCCTTCGGGGTCGAGCGGGTCGTGCGCGACGCCTTCGCCCGGGCACAGGCCCGCCCGCGCCAGCAGCTCACCCTCGTGCACAAGAACAACGTCCTCGTGCACGCCGGGCACCTGTGGTCGCGGACCGTGCAGCGCGTGGGGCAGGAGTTCCCCGACGTCTCGGTGGACTACCTGCACGTCGACGCGGCCACGATCTTCATGGTGACCAAGCCCGAGCGCTTCGACGTGATCGTCACCGACAACCTCTTCGGCGACATCCTCACCGACCTCGCGGCCGCCGTCACCGGCGGCATCGGGCTCGCCGCCAGCGGCAACGTCAATCCCGACCGCACGTCGCCGAGCATGTTCGAGCCGGTCCACGGCTCCGCCCCCGACATCGCCGGTCAGGGCATCGCCGACCCCACCGCCGCGATCCTGTCCGTCGCGCTGCTGCTGGACCACCTCGGCCTGCCGGCTGCGGCGCGACGGGTCGAGGACGCGGTGGAGCAGGACCTCGCCGAGCGCGGCAGCTCGCCCCGGCGTACGTCACAAGTCGGTGACGCCGTGCTCTCCCGGCTCGCCTGACCGCTGCTCGTGTCACCCTGGAGGGCGTGCGTCGAGCGCCCTTCCGGGACGCGCGGTCCCGGCTCGCCGAGGAGCTGGCCCGCCGCTCGGCGGCGCGCCCGGAAGAGGCCGACCTGCCTCCGGCGCGCGGTTTCGAGGCGCACCGCGCGCTGATCGCCGGGCTGCTCCAGCCACCGCCCGAGCCGCCACCGGCCAGCCGCCGGGGCCGTCTGCTGGAGCGCGTCCGTCGCCTGCGCGGCGGGGACGCGGGTGCCGTTGACCTCCCGGACCCCGCCCTCCTGCTCGAGGCCGCGGTGCGCGCGCAGGCCCGGCTCGCCGCGGAGAGCCGGGACGAGGCCGCGGCCGCGATCGCCGCGCTCGTCGCCCACGTGAAGCGGACGGCCGAGCTCGACTGGGCCGCCGACCCGCGGCGGTGGGACGCAGCGGTCGAGGAGATGCTGCGCTTCGTCGTCTTCGACTCGGACGTGCCGAGCCGGCGCGCGCAGGAGGCGTGGCGGCGGCTCTGGGCGAACCGCGCCCGGTCCGCCGACCCTCGGCTCGCGGTGCCGCTGGCCCGCGCCCTGGCCGCGGAGGAGCGCGACTGGCGCGAGGCCTGGGACTACTGGAGCGCGACCTTCGAGCTGCGCGGGGGCTGACCGTCCATCTGGTGGTATCCGGTGGACGTCGTGGCCGGGGCTACTACCGTTTGCCTCATGGCCATCGAGTTGAAGCCCACCAGCAGCCCCCTGTCCGCGACGGAGCGCGAGGCGCTCCTCGTCGACCCGGGCTTCGGCCGGGTATTCACCGATCACATGGTCACCGTGCGCTGGGTCGAGGGCCGCGGCTGGCACGACGGGGAGCTCGTCCCGTACGGCCCGCTCCAGCTGGACCCGGCGACCATGGCCCTGCACTACGGCCAGGAGATCTTCGAGGGGCTGAAGGCGTACCGGCAGCCGGACGGCTCGGTCGCGCTCTTCCGCCCCGAGGAGAACTCGCGCCGGATGAACCGCTCGGCACGCCGGCTGGCGATGCCCGAGCTGCCCGAGGAGCTCTTCCTCGAGTCGGTCGAGGCGCTCGTGCGCCAGGACGCCGCGTGGGTGCCGGCAGAGGCGGGCCGCTCGCTCTACCTGCGCCCCTTCATGATCGCCACGGAGGTCGGGCTGGGCGTCCGGCCCGCCGCCGCGTACCTCTACCTGCTCATCGCCTCGCCCGCGGGGGCGTACTTCCCGCGCGGGGTGAAGCCGGTCAGCGTGTGGCTCTCGACCGAGTACACCCGTGCCGCGCCCGGGGGCACCGGCGAGGCCAAGTGCGCCGGCAACTACGCGGCGTCGCTCGTGGCCCAGCACGAGGCCGCCGCGCACGGCTGCGACCAGGTCGTGTGGCTCGACGCGGTGGAGCACCGCTGGGTCGAGGAGATGGGCGGCATGAACCTCTGCTTCGTCGTCGGCAGCGGCGACTCGGCGCGTCTGGTCATGCCCTCCCTCACCGGGACCCTGCTGCCGGGCATCACCCGTGACAGCCTGCTCACCCTCGCCGCGGACCTCGGCCTCGAGGTCGAGGAGCGCCGCATCTCCACGGACGAGTGGCGCGAGGGCAACGCGAGCGGCGAGATCTCCGAGGTGTTCGCCTGCGGCACGGCCGCGGTCATCACTCCCGTCGGCACGGTCAAGTCGGCGCAGGGGGAGTGGACGGTGGGCGACGGCGAGCCCGGCCCGGTGACGATCCGGCTGCGCCAGGCGCTGCTCGACATCCAGCACGGCGTCGCGGCCGACAAGCACAGCTGGATGCGCACCGTCTCCCTGGGCTGACCGCCGCCCCGCCCCGCCACGTGCCGGCAGGAGGCCCCCTTCTCCCCGTCCATCAGGGGGAAGGGGGCCTCCTGCCGACCGGGTCGAGGGCTTGCGGCCGTGCGGGCAAGCCGGGGACGGCGCTGGCCGGGGTGTGGCACGATGGCCCCATGCTCCGCAGCCGCTCGATTATCGGCTAGCGCGCCCGGCATCTTTCGCCGAGCGCGCCGACCTCTCGCATCCGCGGGGGGTCTTTTCGTTTTCCCGGCACTTCGTTGTCCCGCCCAGCACAGCACGCGCACCACCCCGTTCCGGAAGGACCCAGGCCCATGGCGCCGACGAGCGACGGCTTCCACGTCTACGACACGACCCTGCGCGACGGCGCGCAGCAGGAGGGCCTCGCGCTGACCGTCGCCGACAAGCTCGCGATCGCGCGCCACCTGGACGACCTGGGCGTCGGCTTCATCGAGGGCGGCTGGCCGGGCGCGAGCCCGAAGGACACCGAGTTCTTCCGGCGCGCGCAGACCGAGCTGTCGTTGCGCAATGCGGCGCTGGCAGCGTTCGGCTCGACCCGGCGGGCGGGGGCGAAGGCCCCCGACGACCCGCTCGTCGCGGCGCTGCGCGAGGCGCGCACGCCGGTGGTGACCCTCGTCGCGAAGTCGCACGCCCTGCACGTGGAGAAGGCGCTGCGCACGACGCCGGACGAGGGGCTGGCGATGCTGCGCGACACCATCGACCACCTGCGCGCCGAGGGGACACGCGTCTTCGTCGACGCCGAGCACTTCTTCGACGGCTACCGGTACGACCCGAAGTACGCAGTCGAGTTCGTGCGAGTCGCGGCCGAGTCCGGTGCGGAGGTCATCGCGCTGTGCGACACCAACGGCGGCATGCTCCCGAACGAGGTGGCGGACGCGGTCGGCGAGGTGCTCGCCGCCAGCTCGGCCAAGCTCGGGATCCACTGCCACAACGACGCCGGCTGCGCGGTGGCCAACACGCTCGCGGCGGTCGACGCCGGCGCGACGCACGTCCAGGGGACGCTCAACGGCTACGGCGAGCGCACGGGCAACGCCGACCTCGTCACGATCGTCGCCAATCTCGAGCTCAAGCGTCGGATGAAACTCCTTGCGGGCAACGGGTTGCAGGAGTCCACGCGCATCTCGCATGCGGTCAGTGAGATCACCAACGTCCCTCCGTACGCCCGGCAGCCGTACGTCGGCGCCTCCGCGTTCGCGCACAAGGCCGGCCTCCACGCGAGCGCGATCAAGGTGGACCCCGACCTCTACCAGCACGTCGACCCCTCGCTGGTCGGCAACGACATGCGTCTCCTCGTGTCCGAGATGGCCGGACGGGCCAGCGTCGAGCTCAAGGGGCGCGAGCTCGGCTACGACCTGTCCAGCGACCGCGACGCGCAGACCCGGCTCACCGAGCGGGTCAAGGAGATGGAGGCCCGCGGCTACACCTTCGAGGTGGCCGACGCGAGCTTCGAGCTGCTGCTGCTCGAGGTGGTCGAGGGCGCCCGCCGCTGCTGGTTCGAGGTCGAGTCGTGGCGCGCGCTCATGGACGGGCGTGGCGGGGAGCAGGCGCTCGCCGAGGCGACCGTCAAGGTCCACGCCGCCGGGGAGCGGCACGTGGCCACCGGGGAAGGGAACGGCCCGGTCAACGCGCTCGACGCGGCGCTGCGGCTGGCGCTCGTCAACGCCTACCCGGTCATCGAGCAGTTCTCGCTCGTGGACTACAAGGTCCGCATCGTCGACGCGGGCACCGGGACCGGCACCGGCGCCATGACGAGGGTGCTCATCGAGACCTCCAACGGCGCGGGCGAGACCTGGACGACCGTCGGGATCGCCGCGAACATCATCGAGGCCTCCTGGGAGGCGCTGGTCGACGCGATGTCGTTCGGCCTGCTGCGGGCGGGCGTGGAGCCGGTCCCGGCGAAGCCGGCCGGCTGACCCTCCGGGCGGGCCCCGGACGGCGTGCCCGGCGGGCCGTCACCGCCGCCCTCGAGCAGGATCACCGGATTGCCGTCCGGGTCGCTCGCGGTGAACACCGGCGGGGCGAAGCCGGTGATCAGGACCTCCTCGTGCGGCGCCACGCCCGCGGCCGTGAGCGCCGCGTGCGCCGCCGACGCGTCGTCGGTCAGGTAGCGCACCCCGACGGGGATCCCGCTGCCCTCGGCGACCAGTGCGACGAGGACGGGCGAGCCCGGCGGTGCCACCTCGACCCAGCGGGCGCCGGGCCACAGCTCGACGTCGGTGCGCACCTCCCAGCCGAGGACGTCGCGGTAGAAGCGGATCGCCGCGTCCTGGTCGGCGACCTCGACGGGAACGCTGTGGATGCGGGTCACGATGCTCACGCCGGAGGTGACGACGGGCGGCGAGCTGACTCATCGGCGGCGCCGGTGGTCCGGACACGCGGGTCGACTAGCCTTCCGCTGTGCGCATCGCGAGGTTCTCCCGTGGCGACACGGTGTCCTTCGGTGTGATCGACGGGGACCCGGCGCAGCCCGCGTCCCTGTCGGTCACCGCCATCGCCGGGCACCCGTTCGCCCCCTTCCAGCTGGCCGGTGAGCCGGCCCCGCTCTCGGACGTGCGCCTGCTCGCGCCGGTGCTGCCGAGCAAGGTCGTCGGCGTGGGCAAGAACTACGCCGACCACGCCCGCGAGATGGGGGGCGAGGCGCCGCCCGAGCCGCCGATCTTCCTCAAGCCCTCGACGTCCGTGGCCGGGCCGCGCGACGCGATCGTCCTCCCGCCGGGGCACGGCGAGGTGCACCACGAGGCGGAGCTGGCGGTCGTCATCGGCCGGCTCTGCCGCGAGGTGCCGCGCGAGCGCGCCGCGGACGTGATCCTCGGCTACACCTGTGCGAACGACGTGACCGACCGCGACCTGCAGAAGAAGGACGGGCAGTGGGCCCGGGCCAAGGGCTTCGACACCTTCTGCCCGCTGGGGCCGTGGATCGAGACCGACGTGACGCCGGAGGACGACCGGGCGATCACCTGCACGGTCAACGGAGAGACCCGGCAGGACGGGCGTACCTCCGACCTGCTCACCGGCGTGGCCGACCTCGTGGCGCTGGTGTCCGCGGCGTTCACCCTGCTGCCCGGCGACGTGATCCTGACCGGGACTCCCGCCGGCGTGGGCCCGATCGTCCCCGGCGACGACGTCGTCGTGTCGATCGAGGGCATCGGGACGCTGAGCAGCCGGGTGGTGGCCCGTGACTGACCAGGCCGTCAGAGTCCGCTTCTGCCCCTCGCCGACCGGCAACCCGCACGTCGGGCTCGTCCGGACCGCGCTGTTCAACTGGGCCTACGCCCGGCACACCGGCGGGACGTTCGTCTTCCGCATCGAGGACACCGACGCCGCGCGCGACTCGGAGGAGTCCTACCAGGCCCTGCTCGAGACGCTGCGCTGGCTCGGCCTCGACTGGGACGAGGGCCCGGAGGTCGGCGGCCCGCATGCGCCGTACCGCCAGTCCCAGCGGATGGACGTCTACGCCGACGTCGCGCGGCGGCTGCTCGAGGCCGGGCTGGCCTACGAGTCCTTCTCCACGCCGCAGGAGGTCGAGGAGCGGCGCCGCGCGGCGGGCCAGGACCCCAAGCTCGGCTACGACAACGCCGACCGGCACACGACCGCCGAGCAGCGGGCTGCGTACCTCGCCGAGGGCCGCCAGCCGGTCCTGCGCCTGCGGATGCCGGACACCGATCTCGCTTTCGATGATCTGGTACGCGGCGAAGTGCGCTTCGCTGCGGGCTCGATCCCCGATTACGTGATCGTCCGTGCCGACGGGTCGCCGCTCTACCCGCTGGTGAACCCGGTCGACGACGTGCTCATGGGCATCACGCACGTCCTGCGCGGTGAGGACCTGCTCTCGTCCACGCCCCGCCAGCTCGCGCTCTACCGCGCGCTCGGCGAGATCGGGGTCGGCACCGGGGAGCCGCCGCTGTTCGGGCACCTGCCCTACGTGATGGGGGAGGGCAACAAGAAGCTCTCCAAGCGGGACCCCGAGTCCTCCATCGGCTACTACCGGGACGAGGGCTTCATCCCCGAGGGGCTGCTGAACTACCTCGCCCTGCTGGGCTGGTCGATCGCCGAGGACCGCGACGTCTTCTCGCTGGAGGAGATGGTCGAGGCCTTCGACGTCGCCCGCGTCAACGCGAACCCGGCCCGCTTCGACCTCAAGAAGTGCGAGGCGATCAACGGCCAGTGGATCCGCCGGCTGGCCCCGGAGGACTTCACCGAGCGGGCACTGCGCCAGCTCGCGCTCGACGGCTACGTCTCGTCTCCCCCCACCGAGGAGCAGCGGGCCGTGATGGCCGCTGCCACCCCGCTCGTGCAGGAGCGGGTCAACCTGCTCAAGCAGGTGCCCGAGATGCTGGCGTTCCTCTTCGTCGACACCGTGACCGTCGCGCCGGACGCCGCGAAGCTGCTGAACGCGGACGTCCTGCGGGCCGCGCTCGAGGCCCTCGAGGCCGTGCAGGAGTGGGCCGCCGGCCCCATCGAGGGGGCGCTGAACGCTGCGCTGCAGGAGGGACTGGGCCTCTCCCGCAACAAGGCGCTCGGGCCGCTGCGCCCGGCCCTCACCGGGCGCAAGGTCATGCCGCCGATGTACGAGTCGCTCGAGCTGCTCGGCCGCGAGCGCTCCCTGGCGCGCATCCGCGCCGCGCTCGACCCGCTGGCGTGAGCGAGGGGGAGGCGCGGCCGCTCGAGGCCGTGCTCTTCGACGTCGACGACACGCTGCTCGACCACACCGGGGCGGTCGAGCGCGGGTTCGTGGCGCGGCTGGCCGACATCGCTCCGGGCGCGGACCGGCAGACCGCCGTGGCCGAGTGGAAGCGGCTGGAGGACCTGCACTACCCGCGCTACCTCGCCGGCGAGCTGACCTGGGCGGGGCAGCGCCGGGAGCGCGCGCGCGACATCGTCGCGTGGCTGGGGCTGCCCGAGCTCGCGGACGACACGGCGCTGGACGCCTGGTTCGACGCCTACCGCGCGGCCTTCGACGCCGCCGTCGAGGTCTTCCACGACACCGTGGACGTGCTCGACTCGCTCGGGGTGCCGATGGGCGTCGTCAGCAACAACGAGACGGCCAACCTGCTGGCCAAGCTCGAGCGGGCCGGGCTCGGCGGGCGGTTCGACGTCGTCATCTGCCCCGCCGAGGGCGGTCTGCCGGCAAAGCCGCACCCCGCGGTCTTCCTGGCCGGCTGCGAGGCCCTGGGAGCCGACCCGGCCACCACGGCGTACGTGGGGGACCGGCTGCGCACCGACGCGCTCGGCGCCCGGGACGCGGGCCTGGTGGGCGTCTGGCTCGACCGGGCGCGCTCGGACCGGGCGGTGCCGGAGGGCGTGGTGCGGATCGAGAGCCTCGCCGAGCTGCCCGCGCTGGTTGCACGCGGGCGTACCGACGCGACCCGGCCCTGAGGGCACCCACCGGGCCGCTGGCCGGCTTCTCCTGCCCGCGGGCAGCTGCCCGAGCCCGGAGCGGTGACCCGCGCTCGTGCCGGCCGCGGGCGGGGGGAGCGGCGGGGGCCGACCCGCGCCGGCGCTCCCCCGGTGGGGGATGGGGTTCGCGTAGCGCCACGGCCGTCGGGTACAGTTCTTCCCGTGGTCGAGCCGGGAACGGCTCAACTCCATGGGGTATGGGGTAATTGGCAGCCCGGCTGATTCTGGTTCAGCTAGTCTAGGTTCGAGTCCTGGTACCCCAGCTCCGCCCGGAGCGCTCGCGTCCCGGGTTCTGTATGGCCCCGTTGTGTAGCGGCCTAGCACGCCGCCCTCTCAAGGCGGTAGCGCGGGTTCGAATCCCGTCGGGGCTACAGAGCGGAAGGCCCGCTCCTCATCGAGGAGCGGGCCTTCCGCGTTGCCGGGGCCTCCGCGTCCCCGACCCGGGCGCCTCGGCCGGACGACGAGTGGCGAGCGCCACACCCCGTCCGGCCCGCGCCGGCTCCTGCCATTCCTAGCGGGCCAGCGCCTCCGTCAGCCGAGCGGCCGCCGCGACCACGGCCGGTGCGTGCACCCGCCCGGGCTGCCGGGTGAGCCGCTCGATGGGGCCGGAGACGCCGACGGCGGCGACGACGCGCCCCCCGGGCCCGCGTACGGGCGCCGAGACCGACGCCACCCCGGGCTCGCGCTCGCCGACGCTCTGGGCCCAGCCGCGCCGGCGCACGGCCGCGAGCGCGGTCGCGCTGAAGACCGCCTCGCGCAGCCCGTGGTGCATGCGCTCGGGCTCCTCCCAGGCGAGCAGCACCTGCGCAGCGGACCCGCCCTGCATCGAGAGGGTCGCGCCGACCGGGATCGTGTCGCGCAGCCCGTACGGGCGCTCCGCGGCGGCGACGCAGACGCGGTCCTCGCCCTGCCGGCGGTAGAGCTGCGCGCTCTCGCCGGTCGACTCCTGCAGCTGGGTCAGCACCGGCCCCGACACGGCCACGAGCCGGTCCTCGCCGGCAGCCGCGGCGAGCTCGCCGAGGCGCGGGCCGAGCACGAAGCGGCCCTGCAGGTCGCGGCCGACGAGGCGGTGGTGCTCGAGGGCCACGGCCAGCCGGTGCGCGGTCGGGCGGGCGAGGCCCGTCGCCGCGACCAGCCCGGCCAGCGTCATCGGGCCGGCCTCGAGGGCGCCGAGGACGACGGCGGCCTTGTCAAGGACGCCGACTCCGCTACTCTTGTCCATGTACCAAGACTGCCGTCTCAAGTCCTGAGATGGCAAGCCGAAGAAGCAGAAAACGCCGGACGAGGCGAAAGATGCTCAGGAAGGGGCTGGCGATGGGGACGACCCTCGCGGAGAAGGTCTGGGAGTCGCACGTCGTGCGGCGTGCCGAAGGTGAGCCCGACCTGCTCTACATCGACCTGCACCTCGTGCACGAGGTGACGAGCCCGCAGGCGTTCGACGGCCTCCGGCTCGCCGGCCGGCCGGTGCGCCGTCCGGACCTGACCATTGCGACCGAGGACCACAACGTCCCGACGACGGGCCTGGGCCAGCCGATCGCGGACCCGGTCTCGCGCACCCAGGTCGAGACACTGCGCCGCAACTGCGAGGAGTTCGGCGTCCGGCTGCACCCGATGGGTGACGCCAGCCAGGGCATCGTGCACGTGATCGGCCCGCAGCTCGGCCTGACCCAGCCCGGCATGACCGTGGTCTGCGGTGACTCGCACACGAGCACCCACGGCGCCTTCGGCGCCCTGGCGTTCGGCATCGGCACCAGTGAGGTCGAGCACGTCCTCGCCACGCAGACCCTGCCGCTCAAGCCGTTCAAGACCATGGCGATCACCGTCGAGGGCCAGCTGCCCGAGGGGGTGACGGCGAAGGACATCATCCTCGCGGTCATCGCGAGGATCGGCACCGGCGGCGGGCAGGGCCACGTCCTGGAGTACCGCGGCGAGGCCATCCGCGCGCTCTCCATGGAGGGCCGCATGACGATCTGCAACATGTCGATCGAGGCCGGTGCACGCGCCGGGATGATCGCCCCGGACGAGACGACGTTCGCCTACCTGAAGGGCCGTCCGCACGCCCCGCAGGGCGCCGACTGGGACGCCGCGGTGGAGAACTGGAGGTCGCTCGTCACCGACGAGGACGCGGTCTTCGACCGTGAGGTCGTCATCGACGCGTCGCAGCTCTCGCCGTTCGTCACGTGGGGCACGAACCCGGGTCAGGGCCTGCCGCTGTCGGCGAACGTGCCGGACCCGCAGGACTTCGCCGACGAGCAGGACCGTGTCGCCGCCGAGCGCGCGCTCGACTACATGGGCCTGACGGCCGGCACCCCGCTGCGCGACATCCGCGTCGACACGGTCTTCCTGGGCTCCTGTACCAACGGCCGCATCGAGGACCTGCGCGCGGCGGCGGGGGTCCTGCAGGGACGCCGCGTGGCGTCCGGCGTGCGCATGCTGGTCGTCCCCGGCTCGGTGCAGGTCCGCCTGCAGGCCGAGGCTGAGGGACTGCACGAGGTGTTCACGGCCGCCGGTGCCGAGTGGCGCGGTGCCGGCTGCTCGATGTGCCTGGCGATGAACCCGGACAAGCTCGCGCCGGGGGAGCGCAGCGCTTCCACCAGCAACCGCAACTTCGAGGGGCGCCAGGGTGCGGGCGGACGCACGCACCTGGTCTCCCCGCAGGTCGCTGCCGCGACGGCGGTCACCGGGCACCTGGCGGCGCCCGCCGATCTGGCCGACGAGCCCGCGCTCGTCGACGCCTGATCTCCAAAGCCTGAGCTTCGTTTCTCTCGACGGGAGTACGCCATGCGCGCGTTCACGACCCACACCGGCACAGCGGTCCCGCTGCGCCGGAGCAACGTCGACACCGACCAGATCATCCCCGCCGTCTACCTCAAGCGCGTCACCCGCACAGGCTTCGAGGACGCCCTGTTCGCCGCGTGGCGCCAGGACCCCGGGTTCGTGCTCAACCAGCCCGAGCGGGCGGGGGCGACCGTCCTCGTCGCGGGACCGGACTTCGGCACCGGGAGCTCGCGTGAGCACGCCGTCTGGGCGCTCAACGACTACGGCTTCCGCGTCGTCATCTCCTCGCGCTTCGCCGACATCTTCCGCGGCAACTCGTTGAAGGCCGGCCTGCTGACCGCCCAGGTCGAGCAGGACGTCGTCGAGCGGCTGTGGGAGATCACCGAGGCCGACCCCGCCACGCCGGTGACGGTCGACCTCGAGCAGCGCCGCATCACGGCCGGGGACCTCAGCGCGCCGTTCGACGTGGACGACTACGGCCGCTGGCGGCTGCTGGAGGGCCTCGACGACATCGACCTGACGCTGCGCCAGGCCGACGCGATCGACGTCTTCGAGGCGACGCGGCCCTCCTGGAAGCCGCGCACCCTGCCGGTCCTGGGCTGAGCGCCATCCGGTGAGCAGCCAGACGCAGGTCCGCTGGGACGGGGCGACGTACTCCGCCGCCAACGCCCATCACCGGGCTTTCGACGCGACGTTCCTGGCTCCGCTGGGCCTTCGGCCGGGCAAGCGTGTCGTCGACGTCGGGTGCGGGACCGGTGAGCTTCCCGAGCGGGTCGCGCGAGCCGTCGTCCCTGAGGGCGCCCCTGCCGGCAGCGGCGAGGTCGTGGGCGTCGAGCCCGACCCCTCCCTGTACGCCGTGGCGAGCGCCCGGTCGCGCCCGGGCCTGCGCTTCGTGCCGGCCCGGGCGCAGGAGCTCGCGTCCGCCGTCGGCGACAGCGGCGCGTTCGACGCGGTGCTCAGCGTCGCTGCCCTGCACTGGGTCGACGGCGCGGACCACCCGCTCGTGCTGTCGCAGATGGCCGCCGTGCTCCGGCCCGAAGGCTTGCTGCGCCTGGATTTCGGCGGAGCCGGTCAGATCGAGCGCCCGCGCGAGGTGCTCGACGCCGTCGCCCGTGAGCACGGCCTCGCGGGTGCCGGGTGGTACTTCCCGGAGGCGGCGGACTACGGCGTACTCCTTGCCGCTGCGGGCTTTTCGCTCGTCGACGGCTGGGCCCGGCTGGTCCGGCAGCGGCGCCCGTTCGCCGACGCCGACGCGCTGCGGCTGTGGCTGCGCAGCCAGGTCCTCCCGGCCTACCTGGCCGGCGTGGACGACGCGGCCGCCGCCGCCTTCTCCGCAGAGGCTGAGGAGCGCTGCGTTCAGGAGCTGCGCCGGGAGGACGGGTCCTACGACCAGGACTACGTCCGCCTCGACGTGCTCGCCCGGCGCCGCTAGCCCGTTTTGCGGCCTCCGGAGGGACGAAAACCCGAGGACACAAGGGGAAACGCCGCGCCGGTCGTTGTGTGCAGCGGTTTCGCCCCCTACCGTCAGCGGGAAATCGGGCACAGAGCCTGATGTCGTCACCCCCGGAGGGGAGCTGTGAACAGAGCTCAGCTGATCGAGGAGCTGGCCGGCCGGTATGACGGCAACAAGCGCCAGGCCCAGCATGCGCTGGAGTCGGTACTTGACGTCATCCAGCGCCAGCTCGTCAAGGGCGAGAAGGTCGGCATCACCGGCTTCGGTGTCTTCGAGCGCGTCGAGCGCGCCGCGCGCACTGCCCGCAACCCCGCCACCGGGGCGAGCGTCAAGGTCAAGAAGACGACCGTGCCGAAGTTCCGTCCCGGCACGGAGCTGAAGGCGGTCGTCAGCGGGGCCAAGAAGCTCCCGAAGACGCCGATCGCCACCTCGCCGCCGGCTCCCAGCACCCGTGGCCGCGCGGCGGCGGCCGAGACCCCGGCGCCGGCGGCGCGCGGGGCCGCGAAGACGACGGCGTCGCGCACGGCGGCCAAGGCTCCGGCCGCCAAGACGGCGAAGGCTGCGGCCACCAAGGCCCCGGCCCGGTCCACGGCGACGAAGGCGGCGGCGACCAAGGCCCCGGCCCGGGCGGCGAAGTCGACGGCCACCAAGGCGCCCGCCACGCGCGCCACCGCGACGAAGACGACGGCGCGTGGCGCCGCCACGTCGACGGCGGCCAAGTCGACGGCTGCCAAGACCACAGCGACCAAGACGACGGCGGCCAGGTCCACGGGGGCGAGGACGACGGCGACCAAGGCCGTCGGCCGCAAGACGGCCGCTGCGGCACCTGCGAAGAAGGCTTCGCCCGCCCGTGCCGCTACCAAGGCAGCCGCGACCCCGGCGAAGAAGACGACGGCGAAGCGCGCCGCCAAGAAGGCCTGACACCCGACGGGCCGGGGCCGCTGACGCAGGCCCCGGCCCGTCGGCCTCAGTCGCGCAGCCCGGGAGGAAGCGGGAGCGTGACCGCGGTCAGGGCCAGGACCTGCTTCCCTGAGCCGTCGACGAGCATCCGGACCCGCTGCCCCTCCCGCAGCAGGCGGACCCCGGCCCGTTCGAGCGCCGTCCGGTCGAACGCGACCCGTGATCCGTCGTCACGCAGGACGGCGCCGCTCCCGGACCCGCGGTCGTACGCCGCCACCGTGCCCTGCTCCTCACGCACGTCGCTGCTCACGTGCTCACGCGGCCCGGGTGAGCAGAGCGCTCGTGCACGGCCCGAGCCCGAGGGCACGCGCCGATGCGAGGTCCGCCGCCGTGTCGACGTCCCGGCGGACGGTGTCGACCCCGCCGAGCACGAGCTCGGCCGCGCCGCCGGCGAGGTGCGCCGCGCGCGACCGCGCCCCGTACGCCGGGGCGAAGCCGCGCGGCTCCCGGGCGCAGTAGAGGGTGGTTCCCACCGCGTCCGCGTCCGGCAGGAACGACAGCGGCTGCGTGGCCGCGGCGTCGAGCGCGGCCTCCAGCTCGGCGGGCAGGAGGGCGGGCAGGTCCGCTGTCAGCGCGGCGAGCGGGCCGGTGTGACCGGCCTCGAGCATGCTGCGGGACCCCGCCTGCAGGGCCGGGTTGATCCCGTCGGGCGCGGCCGTCAGGACCGCGACGTCCATGCCGGCGAAGGCCTCGGCGACACGCTGGTCGGGCGAGACGACGAGCACCCTGTCGACAGCAGCGCAGCGCCGCGCGGCCTGCACCGTGTCCAGCGCGAACGCCAGGGCGAGCCCCGGCCGGTCCGCGCCCGGCGGGGGCTCGAGCCGGCTCTTCGCCCGGTCGAGCGGCTTCACCGGCACGACGAGGGCCCAGCTGCGCACGCAGCGAATCCTTCCATGCGGGCGCGCGCCGGCGACAGCCGCGCCGCGCGGGGGCGGGTCGCGCAGACATCGGGCCCGCGCAGACGTCTGGCATGCGCAGACATCGGGCCCCGCGTGGACAGCGCGCCGCGCAGGACGGGAGACTTGTGCGCCGCCGCGGCGGTGACGACAGCACGTGGGCGGCAGGTGGAGGAGGCGGAGTGACGCGCGGCGGACCGGACTGGCAGGGCCCTGGCTACCGGGTGGCGGTCGTCACGCTGGTGCCGTTGCTGCGGGCGTTCACCCGGCGGGCCTGGCGCGGGCAGGAGAACCTCCCACCCACCGGCGGCGTGCTCGTCGTCGCCAACCACGTCTCCGTCGCCGACCCGACAGCCGTCGCCTACTTCGTGCATGCGGCCGGCCGGCGGCCACGCTTCCTCGCCAAGTCGACCCTCTTCACGACGCCGGTCATCGGCTGGGTCCTCTCCACCGCCGCCCAGATCCCGGTCCAGCGCGACTCCCGGCACGCGGGCAAGGCGTTCGACGCGGCGCTGGAGGCGGTCCGCGCGGGCGAGTGCGTGATCATCTATCCCGAGGGCACGGTCACCAAGGACCCCGCCATGTGGCCGATGGCCTCGAAGACCGGGGCGGCGCGGCTCGCCCTGCAGACCGACGTGCCGGTGCTTCCGCTGGCGCAGTGGGGCGCGCAGGATCTGCTGCCGCCCGGCGCCAAGCGCCCGCGCGTGTGGCCGCGGCCCACGCTGCAGATGCAGATGGGCCGGCCGGTGCAGCTGGACGACCTGCGCGGGGTGCCGATGACGGCCGACGTCCTGCGGCAGGCGACCGACCGCATCCTCGACGCCCTCACGGCGCAGGTGGCCGCGATGCGCGGGGAGCCGGTGCCCGCCGAGCGGTACGACCCGCGCAAGGCTGCCGCCGACGGGGCGGCCGGGTGAGCCACGTCGCCGTTCTCGGCAGCGGCTCCTGGGGCACCGCGTTCTCCCAGGTCCTGGCCGACGCCGGCACCGACGTCGTCCTGTGGGGCCGGCGCGCCGCGCTCTGCGAGGCGATCGACCGGACGCACGAGAACCCCGACTACCTGCCGGGCGTCCGCCTGCCCGAGCAGGTGCGCGCGACGGCTGACCCGCGACGGGCCCTGGCCGGTGCGGAGGCCGTCGTGCTGGCGCTGCCGGCCCAGACGCTGCGCGCCTCGCTCGGGGAGCTGCGCGACCACCTGCCCTCCTCCGCGGTCCTGCTCAGCCTCGCCAAGGGCGTCGAGCTCGGCACCTGCCGCCGCATGAGCGAGGTGGTGCAGGACGTGACCGGCGCACCGGCCGACAGGGTCGCCGTGCTGACCGGGCCCAACCTCGCCGGCGAGATCGCGGCCCGCCAGCCGTCCGCGTCGGTGGTCGCCTGCGCCGACGAGCAGGTCGCCGCGCGATTGCAGGAAGCCTGCTTCACCCCATACTTCCGCCCCTACACGAACACCGACGTCGTCGGCTGCGAGCTCGCCGGCGCCGTGAAGAACGTCATCGCGCTCGCCGTGGGCATGGCCGCCGGGATGGGGCTCGGGGACAACGCGAAGGCGAGCCTCATCACCCGCGGCCTCGCCGAGACCAGCAGGCTCGGCCTCGAGCTCGGCGCGGACCCCATGACGTTCGCGGGGCTGGCCGGCCTCGGCGACCTCGTCGCCACGTGCTACTCGCCACTCTCGCGCAATCGCGGCCTCGGCGAGCGGCTGGGCCGCGGGATGAGCGTGGACGAGGCCTCCGCGGCCACCGGCCAGACCGCCGAGGGGGTCAAGACCGCGGAGTCCGTCCTCGAGCTGGCCCGGCGCCACCACGTGGAGGTGCCGATCATCGAGCAGGTGGTGCGCGTCGTCCGCGAGGGCGCGGCGCCGCCGGAGGCCGTCGGGCTGCTCATGCTCCGCAGCACGAAAGCCGAGCGGTGAACCGCGCTTCGCGTATCAGCCTTCGTTAGTCAGCGTCTGCAGCGCGGCGGAGAGGTCCGCCCAGAGGTCCTCGACGTCCTCGACCCCGACCGAGAGCCGGACGAGGCCCTCGGGCACGTCCGCCGACTCGCCCGAGTGCCGGCGCCGGCGCTCCAGGGTCGACTCGACACCCCCGAGGCTGGTAGCAGGGGTCCACAGCTCGCACGCGGAGACCAGCTGCTCCGCGGCTGCGGTGCCGCCGCGTACGTCCATGCAGACGATCGAGCCGAACCCCTGCATCTGCTCGGCTGCCCGCCGGTGGCCCGGGTCGCTCGCGAGCCCGGGGTAGCGGACGCGCTCCAGCGCGGGGTGGCCCTCGAGACGGGCGGCGAGCTCGGCGGCGTTGGCCTGGCTGCGCTCGACGCGCAGGTGAAGGGTGCGGAGCCCGCGAAGCACGAGCCACGCTTCGGCCGTTCCGGGCACCGCGCCGTACGTCGTCCGCACCGCCCGGGCCGCGTCCACGCGCGCCTCGTCCCGGCTCACGAGCACCCCGAGCAGCGCGTCGCTGTGGCCGGAGAAGTACTTCGTGCCCGAGTGCACGACGACGTCGAAGCCCAGGTCCAGCGGGCGCAGCACGAGTGGTGTCGTGAACGTCGCGTCGGCCACCGTCACGGCGCCGGCGGCGTGTGCGGCCGCGACGAGGGCGGGCAGGTCGGCCACGGCGAGCAGCGGGTTGGTCGGCGACTCGACCCACAGCAGGTCGGCGCCCTGCACGGCGGCCGTCACCGCGGCGGTGTCCGCCGGGTCCACGAGCCGGACCTCGGAGATGCGCCCGCGGGTCTGCATCGTCCGCAGCATCGCGAGGGTGCCCGAGTAGGAGCCCAGCGGCGCGACGACGGTCCCGCCCACCGGGACCGGGTCGAGGGCGGCCGAGACCGCGGCCAGGCCCGAGCCGTACGCCACCGCGATGCCGCCCTCGAGCTGGCCGACCGCGTCCTCGAGCGCCTCCCACGTGGGGTTGGTGAAGCGGCCGTAGACCGCCCCCCCGCCCTGGGTGTAGGTCGAGGCGAAGGTCAGGGGGACGTTCAGCGGCTCGTCCGGCTCGTGCGGCGGGCGGCCGGCGGAGACGGCGATCGTTGCGGGGGAAGGGTTGCGCTTCACACCGCAAGCCTCCCAGAGCCCGATCCGCCGGGCCGGTAGGGTCGCCGCCCATGAGCAAGCTGCCCCGCGTGGCGGTCGTCTTCGGCGGCCGCAGCTCCGAGCACGCGATCTCGTGCGTCTCGGCCGGCTGCGTGCTGCGGGCGATCGACCGCAGCGCGTGGGACGTCGTCCCGGTCGGCATCACCCGCGAGGGCCGCTGGGCCCTCGCCGCCGACGACCCCGAGCGGCTGCAGATCAGCGCTGGTCGGCTTCCCGAGGTGCCCGAGACCGGCACCGCGGTCGTCCTGCCCCCGGACCCGACCACCGGCGGGCTCGTCCTGCAGGAGCCGGGCGGCCTGCCGGGGGCGCTGCGCTCGGTCGACGTCGTCCTGCCGCTGCTGCACGGGCCGTTCGGCGAGGACGGGACCGTGCAGGGCCTGCTGGAGCTGGCCGACGTGCGCTACGTGGGCAGCGGCGTCTTCGCCTCGTCCGCCGCGATGGACAAGGGCCACATGAAGGCGCTGCTCTCGGCGGCCGGGCTCGAGGTCGGGCCGTACGTCGTCCTGGCCCCGCGGGACTGGGACCGCGACCCGGAGGCCGAGCGGGCCCGGGCGCGCGCGCTGGGGCTGCCGGTGTTCGTGAAGCCGTGCCGGGCGGGCTCCAGCGTCGGCATCACGAAGGTCACCTCGTGGGACGCGCTCGACGCAGCGGTCGAGGAGGCGCGGCGGCACGACCCGCGGGTCATCGTCGAGGCCGGCATCGTGGGCCGCGAGCTCGAGTGCGGCGTGCTCGAGGGCGAGGCGGGCGGCCCGGCCGAGGCCAGTGTCGTCGCCGAGGTGCGTGTCGACGCCGCGCACGACTTCTACGACTTCGGGGCGAAGTACGTCGACGGTGGGGCGACGCTCGACGTCCCGGCCGACCTGCCCGCCGAGGTCGCTGACGAGGTGCGACGGCTGGCCGTCCAGGCCTTCGACGCGCTCGGCTGCGAGGGGCTGGCCCGGGTCGACTTCTTCCTCGCGGACGACGGGCGGGTGCTCGTCAACGAGGTCAACACCATGCCCGGGTTCACCCCGGCGTCGGCGTTCCCGCAGGTGTGGGCCGCGACCGGGCTGGACTACCCGGCCCTGGTCGACCGGCTGCTGCGGACCGCGGCCGCGCGCCCGCTGGGCCTGCGCTAGGGGCTCAGCTGCAGCCGGTGGTCGTGCGCGGCAGGTGCTCGAGCGCGTCGGACAGCTCGGCCAACGGCTGGCTGTCGTAGTTCGCCGGCAGCTTGACCTCGACCGCGGGCCGGCGCCCGTAGGTGACGAAGATCGCGCCGTCGTCCACCGGCACGCTGACCCAGTCGACCCCGTCGATGCCGTAGCAGTCGTCCTCCGTCGGCCCGGGCTCGCGCACGCCGCACCGCAGCGTCACCGCCGGCTCACCCCAGGCCGCGGTGAGCGTGCTGGTCGGCCGGGTCGTGCGGCGCTCGAGGCCGCCGAGCTCGGGTGGCAGCAGCCGGGTGACGATCTCGCAGGTGGAGCGCTCCCCGGCCGACACCGGCGGTGGCGTCAGCGCCGGCCCGAGGTGCGAGCGGGCCACCGTGGTCACGCCGGCGACGGCCAGCACCGCCGCGCCGGTGGCCGCGACGACCGCCCCGGCCCGCAGGAGGGCGGGGCGGCGTACCTCCGGGGCCGGCGGTGCCGCCGGCGGAGGGGTGTCGGCGGGGGCGCTCAGAGGTTGACCACCGAGCAGGTCAGGGTCCGCGTGATGCCCTCGACGCCCTGGACCCGGGCGACGACGAGCTTGCCCAGCTCGTCGACGTCGGCGGCCTGAGCCCGGACGATGACGTCGTAGGGGCCGATGACATCCTCGGCGCTGACCACGCCGGGGACCTCGCGGATCTCCTTGGCGACCGCCGCCGACCGCCCCACCTCGGTCTGCACAAGGATGTAGGCGTGGACCACGGGGCCTCCCGAGAGGACGGAGCCGAGCTGACCGGGCAAGGGCGAGTTGACGGCGAGGGTACCGAAGGGGTCCCGGCGCCCCAAGCGGGCGCGTCGGTCGGCGGGTTGGGCGAGTTCGGGCTGATCCGGCAGATCACCCGCCGGTTCGCGGCGGGCCCGGAGGTCCTCGTCGGCCCGGGGGACGACTGCGCCGTCGTCACCGCCCCCGACGGGCGGGTCGTCGTCACGACCGACGTCCTCGTCGAGGGCGTCCACTTCCGGCGCGACTGGTCCTCCGCCACCGAGGTCGGGCGCAAGGCGGCGGCGCAGAGCCTCGCCGACGTCGCGGCCATGGGCGCACGGCCGACCTCGATCGTCGTCGGGCTGGCCGCGCCGCCGGCGCTCCCGGCCGACTGGGCCACCGGCCTCTCGGACGGGCTCGCCGCCGAGTGCGCGGTCGCGGGGGCGTACGTCGTGGGCGGCGACGTCGTGCGGGCCGAGGAGGTCGTGGTCAGCGTGACCGCGCTCGGGGACCTGCAGGGCCGCGCACCGGTCCTGCGCTCCGGGGCGCGTCCGGGCGACGACGTCGTCGTCTGCGGGTCGCTCGGGCGCTCGGCCGCCGGGCTGGCCCTGCACCTGGCCGCCGACCGAGCGCTGCTCGAGCGCTTCGCCGAGCTGGCCGCCGTCCACCGGGTGCCGGTCCCGCCGTACCCCGCCGGCCCGGCGCTCGCCGACGCGGGGGCGACGGCGCTCGTCGACGTCAGCGACGGCCTGCTGCAGGACCTGGGCCACGTCGCGCAGGCGAGCGGGGTCGTGCTCGCGCTGGACGCGGCGGCGCTGGAGGGCGACGTCGCGGTCCTGGCGTCCTGCGCGTCGGCGCTCGGGGGCGACCCCTGGGAGTGGGTGCTGGGCGGCGGTGAGGAGCACTCGCTGGCCGGCGCGGCACCGGCCGGCGCACGATTGCCGGAGGGGGCCCGGGTGGTCGGGCGGGTGCTCGACGCGTCCGGCCGCTCGCCGGGGGTCGTGCTGCACGGGCGGGAGCTGCCGGGCACGCTCGGGTGGGACCACTACGCCGGCTGAGGGTCTTCGCGCGGCGGTTGGACGGCAGTGCCGCCCGGTGCTCCCGGCTGTCGCGCGAGGCGCGCGGCGTCTGCTGTCGCCCCCACGACACCGGGCTGCCGCATGCTGCACGCCGATCGCCCGCTGCACGCGGTCGCGGGGGTCCGTGCCGATCCTCGGCCCCTCCCGGAGACGCGAGAAGGGCCGGCCCCCCGAGGGGGACCGGCCCTTGTCAGAGCTCGCCGTACTAGCGGACGACCTTGCCCGCCTTGATGCACGAGGTGCAGACGTTGAGGCGCTTCGGCGTCTTGCCCACCAGCGCGCGCACGGTCTGGATGTTCGGGTTCCAGCGGCGGCGCGTCCGGCGGTGCGAGTGAGAGATGTTGTTGCCGAAGCCCGGGCCCTTGCCGCAGACGTCGCAGTTCGCTGCCACGGGAAACACTCCGTCAGGTCGCTCAGTGGGGTCATTGGTGTCCCGGACGACGCCGGGCAACCTGCACAGAGTAGCGGACGCGCCAGCAAGTCGGGAAACCGTGCGGCCGGGCGGCGGCGGATACCCTGCGGCGGCAGGGAGGCAGCCGTCGTCGCGACACGGCGCCAGTGGTCCGGAGGAGGTCGGGTGGCCGAGGCAGACAGCGCGCAGGTCGAGCCGGCGCTCGCCGGCTTCGACGCCTCCGCCCTGCGCCGCTGGTGCCGCCTCAGCCTGGACGCCCTCGGGGCCGCCCGCGAGGAGATCGACGCGCTCAACGTCTACCCGGTTCCCGACGGGGACACCGGCACGAACCTCTACCTGACCATGGAGGCCGCTCACGACGCCGTGGCGGCCCTGCCCCCGGACGCGAAGCTCGCCCAGACCGTGCGCGCCCTCGCCCGTGGCGCGCTCGTCGGGGCGCGGGGCAACTCGGGGATCATCCTCAGCCAGCTGCTGCGCGGCGTGGCCGGCACGCTCGCCGTCGAGGCGGCGCTGGAGACCCGGGCCGCCGACGCCGACCTGCTGACCGAGGCGCTCTGCAAGGCGACGGACCTCTCGTACGCCGCGGTCGCCCACCCGGTCGAGGGGACGATGCTGACCGTCGCGCGGGCGGCGGCGGACGCGGCACGGGCCGCGCGCGACCGTGACCTCGGGGCCGTCGCCCGGGCGGCGGCCACGGCGGCGCGCGAGGCGCTGGACCGGACCCGCGACCAGCTGGAGGCGTTGCGCCGGGCCGGCGTCGTCGACGCGGGGGGCGCCGGTGTCTGCCTGCTGCTCGACGCGCTGGCCGCCACCGTCACGGGCACCCCGCTCCCGCCCTTCGCGCTCACGACCAGGGGGCCGGCGGTCCCGCCCGTGGCCGGAGCGGCGGCACAGGCGACGGAGGACGGCGCCCCGGCGTACGAGGTCATGTACCTGCTCGACGCCGACGACGCGGCGGTCCCGGCGCTGCGCGAGCGGCTCGACGCGGCGGGGGAGTCGCTCGTCGTCGTGGGCGGCGAGGGGCTGTGGAGCGTGCACGTGCACACCGACGACGCGGGCGCGGCGGTCGAGGCGGGCATCGTCGCCGGCCGCCCGCACCGGATCCGGGTCACCGCCTTCGCCGCCACCGCTGCCCACGAGGACGCGGGAGCGCGGGACCGGGCGGTCGTGGCCGTCGTCGAGGGGGACGAGCTGGCGGCGTTGCTGGCCGGTGAGGGCGCGACCGTCGTACGCCTGGCGCCGGGGGCGCGGCCCGGCACGGAGCGGCTGCTGGAGGCGGTCCGCGGCTCCGGCTGCCGGGAGGCCGTCCTGCTCCCCGGGGGCGAGGAGGGGCTGGCCGTGGCCGAGGCCGCGGCGCGGCAGGCGCGCAAGGCCGGGCTCCGCGTCGCGGTCGTCCCCGTGCGCTCGCCGGTGCAGGCCATCGCGGCCGTGGCGGTGCACGACGCCGCGCGCCGCTTCGAGGACGACGTCGTCTCCATGACCGCCGCGGCCGGGCACATGCGCCACGGGGCGGTCGCCCTCGCGGCGGCCGAGGGGCTCACGAGCGCCGGCCCCTGCCGGCCGGGCGACGTGCTGGGCGTCGTGGAGTCCGACATCGCCGTGGTGGGCGCGGACCTGGCCCCTGTCGCGTGCGAGGTCGTCGACCGGCTGCTGGCGGGCGGGGGCGAGGCCGTGACCCTGCTGCACGGCGAGGGCGGCGACGCCGGGCTGGCGCGGCACGTCGAGGGCCACCTTGCCGCGACCCGGCCCGACGTGGACGTGGTCGTGCTGGCCGGTGGCCTGCCCGGGACGCCGTTGCTCGTCGGGGTGGAGTGAGGAAGTGCTCGACGACCCGCTGAAGTCCCTGGTCGGGGACCGGACCGCGGCCGTGCTGGAGAAGGGGCTGGGGCTGCGCACCGTCGGGGAGCTGCTCCGGCACTACCCGCGCCGCTACGCCGAGCGCGGCCAGCTGACCGACCTGCGCGGGCTCGAGCCCGACGAGCACGTGACCGTGATGGCGCGGGTCGAGCGCGTCTCCTCCCGCCAGTTCTCCCGCGGCGGCCGCCGCGGGTCGCTGCTCGAGGTCGTGGTGACCGACGGCGTCGGGCGGCTCAAGCTCACGTTCTTCAATCAGCACTGGCGGGAGAAGGAGCTGCGGGAGGGCCGCACCGGGCTCTTCTCCGGAAAGGTCGGCGACTTCCGCGGCCAGCGCCAGCTCGCGCACCCGGACTACGTGCTGCTGGACGGCAACGCCGACCTGGAGGCGGGGGCCGACGACATCGCGGCCTTCGCGGAGGCGCTCATCCCGGTCTACCCGGCGACCGCGCAGCTGCCCAGCTGGAAGATCGCCCAGTGCGTCCGGGTGGCGCTCGACTCGTTGCGCGACCCGCCGGACCCCCTGCCGGAGGCCGTGCTCGTGGGGGAGGGGCTGGTCCCGCTCGGCGAGGCGTTCCGGCTGGTGCACCGGCCGCAGACCCGCGGCGACGTGACGCGGGCGCTGCAGCGGCTGCGCTGGGACGAGGCGTTCGTGCTGCAGGTCGCGCTCGCCCAGCGCCGGGCGGCCGTACGCGCCCTGCCCGCCGTCGCGCGGGCCGGCTCCCCCGACGGGGTGCTGGCCGCGTTCGACGCGGCGCTGCCGTTCACGCTCACGGAGGGGCAGCAGGCGGTCGGCGAGGAGCTGCGCGCCGACCTCGCCCGGGCGTACCCGATGAACCGGCTGCTGCAGGGTGAGGTCGGCTCGGGCAAGACGATCGTCGCGCTGCGGGCCATGCTCACCGTGGTCGACTCCGGCGGCCAGGCCGCGCTGCTCGCGCCCACCGAGGTGCTCGCCCAGCAGCACGCGCGCTCGATCCGGGCGATGCTCGGGCCGCTCGCCGAGGGCGGGCTGCTCGGCGGGGCCGACCGCGGCACCCGGGTCGCGCTGCTCACCGGCTCGCAGCCGACGGCCGCGCGCCGCCAGGCGCTGCTGGACGTCGCCAGCGGCGCGGCCGGCATCGTCGTCGGCACGCACGCGCTGCTGCAGGAGAACGTCTCCTTCTTCGACCTCGGCCTGGTCGTGGTGGACGAGCAGCACCGGTTCGGCGTCGAGCAGCGCGACGCCCTGCGCGGCAAGGCGGAGCACCCGCCGCACGTGCTCGTCATGACCGCGACGCCCATCCCGCGGACCGTGGCCATGACCGTCTTCGGCGACCTCGAGGTCTCGACCCTGCGCGAGCTGCCACGCGGGCGCTCCCCGATCTCCAGCCACGTCGTGCCGGTCGGGGAGAAGCCGCACTTCCTCGAGCGGGCGTGGGCGCGGGTGCGCGAGGAGGCCGCGGCCGGCCACCAGGCCTACGTCGTGTGCCCGCGCATCGGGGAGGCCGCCGCCGGCGCCGGCGCCGGCTCGAGCGCGGAGAAGGACGAGGAGGAGCCGACCGGCGACGAGCCGGACGACACCGGGCGCCGGCCGCCGCTCGCCGTGCTCGACGTCGCGCCGATGCTCGCCGAGGGGCCGCTGTCCGGGCTCCGGCTCGACGTCCTGCACGGCAAGCTGCCGCCGGAGGCCAAGGACGACGTGATGCGCCGCTTCGCGGCCGGTGAGGTGGACGTGCTCGTCGCGACGACGGTCGTGGAGGTGGGCGTCGACGTCCCGAACTCGACCGCCATGGTCGTGATGGACGCCGACCGCTTCGGCGTCTCCCAGCTGCACCAGCTGCGCGGCCGGGTGGGCCGCGGGTCGGCGCCCGGCATCTGCCTGCTCGTCACCGACGCGGAGGCGGGCACGCCGGCGCGGGAGCGGCTCGACGCGGTCGCCTCGACGCTCGACGGCTTCGAGCTGTCGCGGATCGACCTGGAGCAGCGCCGGGAGGGCGACGTGCTGGGCGCCACCCAGTCGGGCAAGCGCTCGAGCCTGCGCGCGCTCTCCGTCGTCCGCGACGAGGAGGTCATCCGGGCCGCCCGCGAGCAGGCGGTGGCCGTCGTCGAGGCAGACCCCGAGCTCGCCGCCCACCCCGCGCTCCGGTCCGCGGTCCGCGAGCTGCTCGACGCCGAGCGCGCCGACTATCTGGAGAAGGCGTGACGCGCGTCGTCGGCGGTACCGCGGGCGGGCGCCGGCTCGCGGTCCCGCCGGCGGGCACCCGGCCCACCTCGGACCGGGCGCGCGAGGGGCTCTTCTCCACCCTGACCGCGCTGACCGGCGGCCTGGACGGCGCGCACGTCGCCGACCTGTACGCCGGGTCCGGCGCCGTCGGGCTCGAGGCGCTGAGCCGTGGCGCCGCCCACGTCCTGCTCGTCGAGAAGGCCGAGCGCGCCCAGCGGGTCGTCCGCTCCAACGTCGCGGCCCTCGGGCTGCCCGGCGCGCAGGTGGTCGGCGCCCCGGTCGAGCGGCTCGTCGCGCTCCCGCCCGCGCCCCCGGCGCGCGGGCCGTACGACGTGGTCTTCCTCGACCCGCCCTACGCCGTCGCCGATGCCGCCGTGGCGGAGGTGCTGGAGCTGCTCGCCCGCAACGGCTGGCTCGCCGACGGGGCGGTGGCCGCCGTGGAGCGGGAGACGCGCGGAGGCCCGTTCACGTGGCCGCCGGGGTTCCTTCCGCGCCGGGAGCGCCGCTACGGCGAAGGCACGATCTGGTACGCCGAGTTCGCCGAATGACACTTCCAGGAAGCGCGGTTCTCGTCCTGCTCGCCGCCGAGGACGCCGGTGAGCTGCTGACACTGCAGCGGGCCGCTTTCGTCACCGAGGCGCAGGCGTACTCCAACCCGCACATCAACCCGCTGACCGAGCCGCTGGCGGCCGTCGTCGCGGCGATCGAGGGCCCGGCGGTCGTGGTGTTCGGGCTGCGCGGCCCCGGGGGCCGCCTGCTGGCCGCCGCCCGGCTGCGCCTCGACGAGGCGGACGACACGGTGGCCCACCTGGGCCGGCTGGTCGTCGCCCCCGACCTGCAGGGCAGGGGGCTCGGCGGAGCGCTGCTGTCGGCCGCGGAGAGCGTCGCGCCGGACGGCGTGCGCGAGATCCGGCTGTTCACCGGCGCGCGCAGCGCCGCGAACCTGCGGCTCTACCGGCGCCACGGCTACGTCGACGCGCCGGCGGGCACGGAGCCGGCCGCCCTCGACGGCGTCGTGTTCACGCACCTCGTGAAGGCGCTCGGCCCAGGGCTGTGCGACGATGCGGCCGCCCCGAGCCGAGTGGGGCCAGGGGCTGCGCCGGCCACGCCCGCGCAGTCCCAGGTGGGCCCCACCAGAGGCGGGAAGGAGCCGTGAGCCAGTCCGTGCGGCGATGCGTGTGCCCCGGGTCGTTCGACCCCGTGACCAACGGGCACCTCGACGTGATCGAACGGGCGTCGCGCCTCTACGACGAGGTCACCGTGGGCGTCCTCGTCAACGCGAGCAAGAAGGGGCTGTTCGAGCTCGACGAGCGCATCGAGATGCTCCGCCAGGTCGTCGGCCGGCTCGGCAACGTGCAGGTGACGTCCTTCCACGGCCTGCTCGTCGACTTCTGCCGCGAGCGGGACATCCCGGTCGTGGTCAAGGGGCTGCGCGCCGTCAGCGACTTCGACTACGAGCTGCAGATGGCGCAGATGAACCACCGGCTGTCCGGGCTCGAGACCGTCTTCGTCGCGACCAACCCCGAGTACTCCTACCTGTCCTCCAGCCTGGTCAAGGAGGTCGCCACCTACGGTGGTGACGTGACCGGGCTCGTCCCCGACCTCGTCCTGCAGCGGCTCCGCGCCCGCCTGCAGTCCGGCGGCCGGCGGTCCTGAGCCGGCACCGGCGGGAGTCGTCCCGACCCCCGGCGCACGCAGAAAGGGAGAGCCCGTGGACGTCACGAGCAAGCTCGACGAGCTCACCGGCCTCGTGTCCGAGGCGCGCTCGATGCCGATGTCGGCGTCCTGCATCGTCAACCGCGGCGAGGTCCTCGCCCTGCTCGACGAGGTCCGCGAGCTGCTTCCGGAGGAGCTCCACCACGCCGAGGCCGTGCTCGAGGACCGCGAGGCCGTCGTCGACGACGGGCGGCGCCAGGCCGCGCAGGTGCTCGAGGAGGCGTACGCCGAGCGCGAGCGCCTCGTCGGCCAGCAGGAGGTCGTGGCCGAGGCCCAGCGGCGGGCGCGCGAGATCGTCGCCGAGGCCGAGGAGCTGGCCGAGCGGATGCGCCGCGAGACCGACGACTACGTCGACGCCAAGCTGGCCAACTTCGAGGTGGCCCTGACCAAGACGCTGGCCGCCGTCACCCGCGGCCGGGACAAGCTGCGGGGTCGCTCCGAGCTGGCCGACATCGCCGAGCGCGGGGGCGCCGGCAGCGGGCACCCGGCCGCGCAGGAGGCGTACGCCGAGCAGCCGTACAGCGAGCAGCCCTACAG